>JASHPL010000228.1 GCA_030038125.1 Candidatus Sulfotelmatobacter sp. | reverse complement strand
TACAACGACTCGCAGGATGTCGACTCGCTGTTCCTGTGGGTTCTGCTGCCGCAGTCCATTTATCCGGTCGAAAATCGCGATTTTGATCTCGCTCTGCTGGGAGGAGAAGTCTACGGGGAACAGACCCTGGGGTCCAGCGAAGGAATGGTGCAATACCGCGGGTATTACGGCGGGAGCACGCTGGACACGAACGGCGGATATAACCTTTTGCTGCAGCAATTCGGACTTTTCTTCTCCAGTCCGCCGTCGGGCAAGGATTACGGCGGCGACCTGCGCTGGGTGACTCCGTGGCGCGACCTGATGGTTGGGGCCAGCGCACAAAGCCAGGGGCTTGACGGAACCGCTCCGCAGGGAAGCCTGCATATGGCGCCGACGTTTCTCGACGCTTTCTACGCGGAGTGGAAGTGGAAAAAGGCCAGCTTCGAGGGGGAGTACTGGCGCTCTCCGCTGTGTCCAGTACTGACCATAGGATCTGAGGTTGTGCCAATTCCGGTGGATGCGCGGGCGTGGTATGGGATGGCGAGCTACGAACTCACAAAAAAACTCGAGGTGGGAACGTACTACAGCCATTACGTGAACAAGGACGCGGACACGTTGCTTCCGCAGAATTATTCGAAGGACTGGGTGACCGCCGGACGCTATAACTTCAACCAGTACTTGTATGGAAAGGTGGAGGCGCATTTCCTGCATGGGACCGGTCTGGGGTACTACGCCGATACGAACCCTAACGGTTTGAAACCCAACTCCAGCATGCTGGCAGCGCGGGTTGGATTCGCCTTTTGAGGAGAGCCATGAGACGAACCAGGATAGCTTTTTTGACAGTCCTCGGAATTCTCCTCGGTGCCGGCATGGGTCATGCGCAGGAGATCATGATCGTGGCGAACCCGGCCGCCCCGGTGTCGGAGATTTCGCGAGACCAGTTGCGCGATATCTTTATCGGGGCGCGCACCCGATTTGGCAATGGGAGCCGCGCGGTGCCGGTATTGCTCAAAGGCGGGCCGGTGCACGAAGTTTTTTTGAGCCGGATCGTAGGCGACAATCCCGATGAATTCCGCGTGCGCTGGCGGCGGGCGGTATTCACCGGCCAGGGCGCCATGCCCAAGGAATTTCTGTCCGAAGCCGCAGTGCTCGACTATGTGGCCACCACCCCAGGGGCGATCGGATATGTGAGCCGAGTCCCTGACGCCAACTTGGTCAAGGTCCTCATGATTTCCACGAAGAAGTGACTGGGTCTGCCTGGCGAAGGCGTGACACGGTTGGATACGAAAATCAAAGTCCCCGCCCTGTCGCACAAGACGCGACAAGGACGGGACACCCGCAGTGTTGGCAGCTGTTAAACATTCCTCCCGCCGATTCCGCTGCAGGCAGGGGCAAGATATCGTAATCTATTAGTTGGAATATGGAAGCGGGAGGAATGGTGCGCTGTCCGCGCTGCGGCAACGAAAATCCCGACTCGCACCGTTATTGCGGAATGTGCGGCGCTTCATTGCTGCAAGGCCCGGGAGCGGCGATGGCGACGGGACAGTTCGCTCCGGAGAAGACGCAATCGGGGGCGCCGGCAACGTCCGCGGCTGCGGGGACGCCTGCGAGTGCAGCTGCTCCTAGCGTGGCCGCGTCTGCACCGCCGGCAGCGGCGGTTGCTCCGCGTGCGCCCGTAGCCCCAGCGCCGCGTTCGACACCTCGGCCTGCCGATCCGGCGAAGGAAGAAACTGCGGCGATCAGCGGTCCATCGTTCTTGGGACTCAATCAGCCTGGGCCGACCAGTTCCAGGCGGGGACGGTTAAGCATCGATCCGGATGCGCATTCGGGTTCGCGCGACCTCGATTATCTGCTGGAAGATGACGAACCTCGCGGCGGCGGATGGAAGATCGCCTTAATGTTTATCGCGCTCGTCCTCGCAGTGGGCTTTGGATATCTGCGCTGGAAAAATCACGGCTTCCCCTGGCTGAATGCGATCAAGTCGCCAGCGGCGCAGACGACGGCGCCGGATACCAATGCGACTGCACCCGGCGCGACTTCCCCGAACGCAGCGGCAGGAAGTTCGAGTCCGGCGGCAGCCCCATCGTCGCCTGCGAATTCGAATGCTCCGGCGGCGCCCGGGAGCGCGCCGACAGCGCAGCCAACGAGCGGAGCGCCGGCGAATTCCTCCACGGGAACGGGTTCAGCTCCGTCTGCGACACCGGCGGGAAGTTCGCCTCCGATCGCGCCAGTGGCGAGTCCGAATGCCACCCAGGCTTCGGGGCCGGATAGTAACGCGAATGCTCCGGCGAACACTGCGCCTGCACCGAATTCGCAAAATCCCACGAGCGCGACTCCTCCTGGGGCGCCGCCGTCTTCTGCGGGTTCAGGGCCTCCTGCAGCTTCAGGGGCGAGCGATAACACGGCGGGCCCGGCGAGTGCTGCCGCAGCGTCTGAGACTGCGCAGCCCGACGAAGCGAGCAAGCCGCCGGCTGCGATTAAGCGCGCGCCGGCAGTGGATACGGTGGCGCAAGCGCAGCAATACTTGTATGGCAAAGGCGTTCCGCAGGATTGCGATCGCGGAATGCGTTTGCTCAAACCGGCCGCCAACGGCGGCAATGGCAAAGCCATGATCGAAATGGGCGCGTTGTATTCGGCCGGGTTATGCACGCCTCGCGATCTGCCGACAGCGTACCGATGGTTTGCGATGGCGCTGAGGAAGGATCCGGGGAATCAAGCGGTGGCGACGGATCTGCAGAAGCTCTGGGGCGAAATGACGCAACCGGAGCGGCAACTGGCGATTCGGCTGAGCCAGTGAGGAGCAACGCTCATTGCCCAGGGTCCCGTACCGATCCGCGGTCATCAAAATTCCTCAAGTTTTCCTGCTGACGCTGGCGATCGGTATCACTCCGGCGTCAGCGCAGAGCAAAAATCAGGACAATCCTTCTCCACTGCATTCGATTGCGACCCGACTGAAAGGCACGGGCATTCCGCGCTTTGGCCGAGTGAGCGAGGACCTGTATCGCGGGGGACAGCCCAGCGCCGAAGGGCTGCAGGAACTCGAGCGAATGGACGTGCAGTTGATTGTCGACTTGCGCGGCTCGGCCAGCGACACGGAGCGCGATGCGGTCACAAAGCTGGGCATGCAATATGTCTCGATTCCGTCGCATTGCCCGTTTCCCAGCGACAAGCCGTGGGCGCGCTTCCTGGAATTGATGGAACAGAATCGCGGAAAGAAAGTGTTCGTGCATTGCCGCCTGGGCGACGATCGCACCGGACTCGCGGTGGCCAGCTATCGCATGGCCGAGGAAGGCTGGACTCCAGAGGAAGCACTCATAGAAATGCGGGAATTCGGTTTTGCGTACTGGCATCGCGGCATCTGTCCGGGAATGGAGAGTTATGTGCGGAGCTTTCCCCGACGGCTCGAAAAGGATGCGGCGTTTCAGCAGCTGCCTTCGCGGCAGAAGCAAGAGTCTGGGAAGAGCTCGCAATGAGAGCGCGGAAAGCGAGAGCCCGCGACGCGAAGTATTGGATCGAGAAGCTGCGCCTGGAGCCGCATCCTGAGGGCGGATATTTCCGGCAGACTTACAAGTCAGAGCTGATGATCGCGAGTGGGGCGTTGCCAGGATTCGGAGGCGCGCGGGCGGCCTCAACAGCGATTTACTTTCTGCTCGAAGGCAAGAATTTTTCCGCGTTTCACCGGCTGCGGTCCGATGAGATGTGGCATTTCTATGCCGGATCGCCGCTGGTGGTGCATGTGATCGACTCGGCGGCCGATTATTCTGCGATCTTGTTAGGAAACGATCCGGATGCGGGGCAGGTGTCTCAGGCGGTGGTGAAGGCGGGATACTGGTTCGCGTCGGAAGTGCAGGATCGTAAGTCGTGGGGTCTGGTGGGATGCACGGTCGCGCCGGGATTCGAGTTCGAAGACTTCGAACTGGGGAAGCGGGAAGAGTTGGCGCGCCGGTTTCCGCGGCAGAGGGAATTGATTGAGCGGCTGACGCGGCAGTGATGGCCTGCGGCCTCCGGTTACAAGTTGGCTATTGGCAAATCCCAGGTGGACGCGCTGGCCATGGTGAACTCCGATGAAAGTTATCCGGACACAAATCCGTTGCTGTCGGCGGTTGTGATTCCCGACCCTTGCAAAAACGCAAGGACGGGGCATTCACTGCACCCACCGGTGTGGTGCACCCGCCGCTGTGGGGCAATCACTGCTGCGGGAGTTTCGCCACGACTTGCAAAGCTCTCTCGGAAACATCCTGGGGCAAAGGAGCGTAGCCGAGTGACGAACAGCTTTTCTGTCCAGAAGTCAGCATCCAATGCAGGAGTTCGGACATCACGGCTCGCTTGCTTGCGTCGAGATGGTGCGACAGTAGCAGCCAAGTGTAGCTGGTGATCGGATAAGCCGACTTCGCAGAGGAGTTGGTAATAGAGACGCCGAAATTCGAACCTGGAGTCGCCGCGGCCCGTGCCGCCGCCATCACGCTGGAAATGTTGGCCCGGACAAACTGGCCAGCTGCATTTCGGACCGCGCCAAAACTGAGTTCATGCTGAATGGCGTAGATGAATTCCACATATCCGATGGAATTCGGGGTCGCCTGCACCAGCGAGGCGACGCCCTCGTTGCGTTCCGCGGCAATGCCGAGCGGCCACCGGACGTTGACGCCGGATCCGACTGAAGCTTTCCACTGCGAACTGACCTTTGACAGATAGTCGGTGAACACAAACGTAGTGCCGCTACCTTCCGATCGATGAACCACGGAAATGTCTGCATCAGGCAAGGACAGACCGGGGTTCGCCCGTTTCATCTCCGGGTCGTTCCATCTCCTGAGTTTGCCGAGGTAAATGGCGGCAAGAATCTCGGGCGTGAAATTGAGGCGGCCACGCAGGCCGTTAAGGTTATAGATGGGAACCACGGCGCCGAGAACCATGGGAAGTTGCGTGATCTGGGGGCGTCCCTGCGAAGTGGTTTCTGCCGAAAGCGGCATGTCAGAAGCGCCAAAGTCAATTTGCCCTTGCTGCAGTTCCCGAATTCCCTCCGCCGAACCAATCGCGTCGTAGTGGATTTGTACCGATGGATGAATCTCGTTGAATGACTGAAACCATTGCTCATAGAGCGGGGCGGGAAATGTAGCGCCGGCACCTTGCAAGGTTGTGGGCAGCGCAGAAGCTGCGTCGGGTACAGAGGTCTCGGCTGGACCGGTCCGCTTCACTTCGGCAATCAACCGCTCAGCCACCTGGCCGGCCAAATCACTACTGATACCGCCCCAGGCAAACTTGCGGGGGGTGACCAGATAGGACCACAGGACCTGATGGTCTTTCCCTGTCAGCGCTACGGAAAGAAAGCCTTCGACGACTGGGTCGACCGACTGGCGAGAACGGGGATCGAGTGAGACGTAACCCACCGTCCAGATGCGAGCGTTGCCCTCGAGCGTGGCGTCGGCTTCGGCGCGATTTGCGACGATCTGAAACCTGTGGTGTTTTTCAAGCCGGTGAATCAGGTCAGTTCTGGTCGCGGCAGCAGCCGTTCCTTCGCCGAAAGAGCCGACATACAATTTTTTTACCGCGGACAAAGAATCGGTCTGCCCGGAACTAATAGCCGCGCTGAAACAAATAAGCCAGCATGAAGTGGCGGCCCACCAGAACCAACGCAGTCTTTGGCGATTGTGCCCGGGGATCATGGCAGGTATTGTAACGATCAGGGTGTGATCCGGGAATTAAGACCGGCAATTTTTCGGCAGAAGCCAAGTATTCGCGCAATTGGCGTGCGGAAGAAAGTTAATGCCATGTTACAAAGCAGCGGGGCTCTCGAAAGCTCGTGACCTTTCCTCGGTGAATGGTTCGCACGTCTCGCGAAACCGGCGAGACATGGGGCAGCTAGCGTCGCTCCGCACGGATCCAGTTCAGCTTTTCGCCGGCCAGCTGATTTGTCCTCCGCGCTGATAGGCGAGATTTCCGATCTGTCCGGCGCGCGCGGCGGCAACGCCGGTCTCAACTGGAGCATTGGGTTCCTTGCGCGACTTGACGCAATCGAAAAAGTTCTGCATGTGCGAGATGGTGCCATCGAGTGTGGTGTGTTCAGTGAGGACAGGATTCTCGCCGTCGGACACACCTTCACGAAAAACTGTGAAACGGTCGCGATCGATTTTTAACGTGGCTTCGGTCCCGCGAAATTCCAGTCCCCCGCCGTCGATGGAAGAATGCATCATGCCTTCATACACCACGTCAAAAGCGGGATAACGAAACGCGGCCTGAATGGTGTCGGGACAATCCCACGCTTCGAAGATGTATTTGTCGCCGAGCATGCAGGCCTGGCGGGGCTGATCGGACTTCATGGCCCAGTGCGCGACATCGATCCAGTGGGTGAACAAATCGGTCATAGCGCCACCGCCGAAATTCCAGAACCAGCGCCAGCGATTGAACTTCTCGTCGCTGAAGGGCTGATCGGGAGCCGAACCCAGCCAGCGCTTCCAATCGAGCGCCTGCTGATCGATCGGCTTGGCCGGCCAATTCCGGCCGTAGTTTTGCCACCAATAGGTGCGGACCTGCACGACGCGTCCCAGGCTGCCCCCCTGAATCAGATCGACGGCATCGCGAAAATGAGTCCAACTGCGCTGTTGCATACCGCACTCGAGAATCTGCTTGCTCGATCGAACTGCGTGGGTAAGCGTGGCGCCCTCTTCGATGGTGTGCGTGACCGGTTTTTCCAGATAAACATCTTTGCCCGCCTTCAGCGCATCGACCGCCATGGGGACGTGCCAATGGTCGGGCGAGGCGATGATTACAGCATCGATGTCTTTGTCGAGAACTTCGCGATAATCCAGGTGAGTCGTGGCCAAGCCGTTCGAGCGCTGCTGGATGGCATCGCGATGCGGTGCGTAGACATCGCAAGCGGCAACAATCTGATAGGGAGCAGCTTTGTCGGCGGCATCGAGCAGTCCGTTCATGCGATGACCCGCGCCGATGACGCCGAGGCGAATGGTTTCATTGGCGCCGAAGACGCGAGTGGAAGCGAGCGCGGTCAGTCCGGTGGTGACGATGAAGCTCCGGCGAGTAATCATGGGCAACGAGCCTCCTGGAATGAACGGGATGATGGTATCAAGAGTCGGAGGAGGATTGTGGCGGGATCGATGCCGCACGAGATCGCAAATCGAGATGGGCGGGGCGGGCACAAAAATCGCCACTTCTGGCACAAGCGGCCAGAATTGGACATCCGGCGGGGAGTTCCTTTTAGACGATCGGTGGAGTGGCGCTCAAAGCCTTCCACGAGGCCGGGCACCGTGGAGCGTAATCGAGGTGGGAATCAGCTCGGCGGATAAACCATCCTGCGCCAGGTGCGCGGAAACAAATTTGATCACTTTTTGAACCGAAGCTTGCGGATCGAGGAACATCAGCACTGAAGGTCCGGCACCGCTGAGGGCGGCGCCAGTGATTCCTTGCTTTCCTTGCAGCTCCTGCAGGCAGGGCAACAGAGGACAGAGCGCGGCCCGATAAGGCTGGTGAATGCGATCTTCCAGAGCCGCGGCCAGCAACTCATGGCGGCCTTGCGTGAGCGCGGCCAGCAGCAGCATCGAGTTGCGTACATTGGCAACAGTGTCGGCGTGGGAATGCTGCGTGGGCAGCGCGCGGCGTGCTTCCTCGGTGGCAAGGCTCTGCTCGGGAACGGCGAGCAAGAGCGGCCACTTCCCTTTCGGGCGAATGTCGATCACTTCGGCTTCCGCTTCGCCGAACATGCGCGCGACCGTGATGCCGCCCATCCAGCAGGCCGAGGCGTTGTCGGGATGACCTTCGCGGCGGGAAGCCTCGCCGACGATCTGGGCATCGGTCCAATGAAGCTTTGCGAAATGAACGGCCAGCGCCACTCCGGCCAGCCTGGCGGCCGCGGACGATCCGCAGCCCTTGCCAATAGGGATCTGGTTGACGATGCGCAAAGAAAGTGGAGTGACCGGCTTGGCTGCGGATTGGAGCACTTCACGGTAAGTTTTCAGGATCAGATGATCTTGGAGCCTACCGCAGATTTCCTGGTCGCGCCCGGTGGCCTGGATGGAGAATTCTTTCGCCGGGCGGGCATTGACCGTAATGTAGAAATCCATCGCCAGTGCGGCGGCATCGAAGGCCGGGCCGAGATTGGCAGAAGTCGCGGGCAAAACGAGCCGGAGGGCATTGCTGGGACGATTGCGGTTTGAAGTGGATTTCGTGCGCATGCTTGGGTCTTCAGGATTTTTCCACCGGGGATTTTTCCGCCTGATCGAGGATGCGAAGCACAGCTTCGATGGTGGCATCCAACACGATTGGAGGACGGCGTAAGGGATTCAATGCTGCTGCTGTTTCCTCGTTCGCGCCCTTGAACAACTCGCCGCGATGGAAGTCGATCGTGTACTCGGGATCCTTCAACGAATTGCCGGTGAGTACGAGAACGACCGTTTCCTCCGGCTTCACGAAATTTTGCTGGATAAGCTTCTTCAAACCAGCCAAAGTCACGGCGGAGGCAGGCTCGCAGCCGATGCCTTCGGCGCCAATTTCGGCCTTGGCTTGAGCGATTTCGATCTCACTGACTGCTTCGCAGGCTCCGCCGGTAGCCTCGAGAACGTGAAGGGCTTTTTTCCACGATGCGGGACTTCCGATGCGAATCGCGGTGGCGCGCGTTTCCGGCTGCACGCTAACCAGGCGGTTGCCACCCTCCGCGAGAGTCCGGACTAATGCATTCGCGCCCTCGGCCTGGATCACAGAAAGCGTGGGAGTGCGCGAAATCAGACCCAGTTCCCGCATCTCGAGCAGAGCCTTGCCAATCGCGGAACTGTTTCCCAGATTTCCGCCGGGAACAATGATGTGGTCGGGCGGGGACCAGCTGAGTTGCTCCAAAATTTCGAATGCGATCGTTTTCTGACCTTCCAGACGAAAGGGATTGATGGAATTCAACTGATACACGGGAGCGCGCCGCACGAGTTCCTGCAGCAAACAAAGACAGCCGTCAAAATCGGTGCGCAACTGGCAGGTGATGGCGCCATAATCGAGAGCCTGCGAAAGCTTGCTCCAGGAGATTTTTCCTTCCGGCACCAGCACCAGGCTTCGCATTCCGCCGCGTGCCGCGTAAGCGGCCATGGAGGCTGAGGTATTGCCGGTGGAGGCGCACGCGACCCAGCGAACCCCGGCGCGGCGCGCAAATGTTGCTGCGACGGTCATGCCGGTATCTTTGAAGGAACCGGTGGGATTGAGTCCCTGATGCTTGGCGAGCAGGCGATGCATGCCCACGATCCGCGCACAATGCGGAAGTTCGTATAGAGGAGTATTCCCTTCGCGAAGCGTGACGACCAGCGATTCGTCAATGGGCGGGAGCAGTTCGCGAAATCGCCAAACGCCGCTGAGATCGATTGGGCTGACGGAGAGATGACGGCTCTTCCAGGTGGATTTCAGTTTCTCAACTTCGGGGTTGGATTCCTTCCACTGAGGATAAGTGATCTCAAGCAGATCTCGACAGTGCCTGCAGCGGAAATCATGATTCGCCTCGGAGGTGAGATCACCACAGGCGATGCAGCGAAATTGAAAACCTGCGTGACGCACATCGAGCGCGGAAGTGGGCGAAGAAGGCATGGACTCGCGCTATTTCTTCTCCCGTAAATATTGATCGGTCTTGTTCATCCAGTCGGCGCGCGGAGGAGAAAAAACATCGAGATCGACGGTGTCTTCGAGGGCCTCGGCCTTATGCGGCATATGAGATGGAATCGAGAGAGTCTCGCCGGCATGGACAACGATTTCCTGACCGTCGATCCAGAACTTGAGCGCGCCTTCGAGGATATAAGTGAGCTGCTCGTTGGAGTGGCTGTGCTCGGGAACAATACAGCCCTTCTTGAGCAGCACGCGCGCCAGCATGATTTCCTGGCCCACGACGAATTGCCTTTGCAGCAAGGGATTGAGATCTTCCAATGGAATCGAACTCCACGGGGCGTACTGAAGCGCAGGCCGGTTTCGAGCCGCTTTCGCGGGTACGGTATGAGCAAGAGCGGTTCGCGAGTTGGAGCGGGATTTGCTCAACGCTTTGGCAGGCTTCATTGGTCTTTGCTTCGAATTCGGCGTCGATTTCGGCTCTGGTCTTTTTTTCTTCTGCGGCATAATCTCAGTGCACTCTGCCTCCATAGAGCTTCACGGCCGTGTCATGCAGATAGGCGTGGGCCATCTGCAACGCTTGCGCTTCGCTGACTTCTCCTTCGGAGATCATCTCGCTCAAAGCGGCTGCCAACGCCTCCCGTGAAGACTGCGCACCCAGCCAGTAGCTTTCTTCCGAGCCCAGCACCTGATTGTAAGGGAAACAATCGGTGCCGAAAGTGATCTTGTCGGGGAAGGTTTCGAGCCACATTTTCAGCGTGTCTTTGAAAGCGGATGGATATTGCGCCAGCTCGCCGAAAGATGAATCCAGATAAACGTTCTTCATGGCCGCGAGCCAGATGGCCTCACGCTCCAGCGGATATCCGCCATGAATCATTACAAACGTGGTTGAAGCGTAGCGTGGATCGCGCAACACGGTCTCGAGGTTCATGATGTTGCTTTGCGAAAGATTGAAGTAGTCGCCGATGCCGACAGCAGTGTGAATGTGGACGGGAAGATGCAAGCGTCCACCTTCCGCGACGAGATAACGGAAGATGAAATCCTGAAAGCTGCGATATTCCTTTTCGGTCGGAATTCCGCCAACAACGTACCGCTGATAAATGTCTTCGGGCTGCGCCCGCGTGGGATCGCTGAAAGTCGTGGGACGGAAATAGGCAACTTCAAATTTCATGGCGATGCCGCCGCGTTTGGAATTGTCTTCCAGCACCTGGCTGATGAACTTCAGGTAATCGGAAAAAGTGGGCGGGAGCTGGTTGAGATTTTCCTGCTGCATCCAGCGATGCAGCATTTTCTCCTGCAGCGGAATGAACACGCCTTCGTCGGGATTGCGAGCGGTTTCGCGCTGGTTGTTGAACGGCCACATGAACGAATCGACGAAGAAAACCCAGGCAAACCGTTGCGGATCGAGATAGTCGGCCATCATGGCTCGATTCGCGACCGACATCTCGATGTTGAGCTTGTCGAGAATGGAATCGAAATAGGCGGGGCCGGGCAATTGTTTTTTCAATTCGTTCTTTTTGTCGAGCAGCCACTTGGCATGTTCCGGCGAGAGGTCGTTGTAGGGGTATCCGAACAACTGCCGCGCAGCGACGGCCAATTCCGGATTGTCATCGCGCGTGCGGAAGGGCGCGCTGGCATCGGGCGGAGCGGCCATGGCATCGACGTCAGGATCGTCGAAGAAACCGGGATGGGCGTGATGATCGAATGCCGGAATCTTTTCGATCTGCGGCAACAGCCGCTGATAGATCTGTTGCAGGTCAGGGCCGGGGAGCGGCCGCGCCTGGGCTGAAGCGAGAATCGAGCCGGCAATCACGATCAAAAATGGTTGAAATCTGATTTGCATATACGGTGCAGAATACTCCAGGCGCATACCGCGCGAGGAGCTTCGCCGCGGCTACGCCTGATTCCCAAGAGATTAAAGCCCCTTGTACAAGCCGCCGTCGACGAGCACAGTTTGACCGGTGACGTAGGACGCCCGCTCCGAAGCCAGCCAGACGATCGTTTCCGCGACTTCGCGCGGGTCGGCGAGCCGTCTCAGCGGAGCGTCGGCGGCCCAAGAGTCGAACATCTCCTGCTCAGTTTTTCCCGACGCTACCGATCGCGCTCGCGCTAATTCTTTTAACCGATCGGTTGCAGTGAATCCGGGTCCGACATTGTTAACCAGAATTCCATCTTTGCCAAATTCGTTGGCCAAACTTTTGACCAGACCGACCACGGCTGCGCGTACGGCGTTGGACAGCACGAGATCGGCGACCGGCTGCTTCGTAGTGATCGAAGTAATCGTAACGATGCGTCCCCAGCGCTTGCGTTGCATGTGCGGAATCACTTCGCGCGCGAAGTAGACCGTGCTTAAAAAGTTAAACTCCAGCGCGCGCTGCCAGTCCTCAAGAGTGCAGGCGAGAAAACCCTTTGCCGGAGGTCCACCGGCATTCGTAACACAAATATCGACGCCGCCAAATTTGCTAACTACATTCGACACGAAACCGCTTACCGCGGCCGCATCCGAAACATCGAGAGCCTCCGCAAGCACTTCGACCTTGTGCGTCTCGGTTATCTTCTCTGCGGCAGCGTTCAGAGTGCGATCATTGCGCGCGCACATGGCGACGCGGCAGCCTTCAGCGGCAAAGGCTTCAGCCGTGGCCAAACCAATCCCCTGGCTCGATGCGGCTACGACGGCGATGCGACCTTTCAATCCCAAATTCATGGCGATATGGCGAATTGGGCATTATAAATGGCGAGGCTGCGGCTTTGCCGTGGTTGCTGCCAAGCGCTTGCCGCGGTTGAATCCGCCGATTACTCTTTGATGAGGTGAGAAATCATGAAGCGACGCATTCGCCCAGAAACTGCAGCCGTACACCGCGCGGCCGATCTCGAGAAGAAGAACGCTCCGGTATCGGCTCCGATATTTCAAAGCTCAACCTTTGAGGTCACCGACAACGACGAGCAGCAGCGGGTGACCTCAACGGATCGCTATTACACGCGTTGGGGCAATCCTACGATTACGGTCGCGGAAGAGACGATTGCCGGGCTCGAGGGCGTGGATGCAGCGCGCGTGTTTGCGTCGGGCATGGGCGCGATCACGACCACGATCCTCGGGTTGCTGAACTCGGGCGATCACATCGTTGCACAGCGCGACATTTACGGGGGAGTGACGAAATTCTTTTCTGAATGGCTGCCGAGGATGGGAATCGAGACCACTCTCGTTGACACGACCGATTACGACCAGTATGAGCGAGCGATCCGTTCGAACACGCGCTTGCTATATCTGGAGTCGCCGAGCAATCCCGCGCTGCGCATCGTTGATTTCAGAAAAATTGCTGCGCTGGCGAAAAAACACGAACTGATCAGCATGATCGACAGTACGTTTGGTACGCCGATCAATCAGCATCCGGCGGAGTTTGGATTCGATCTTGTGATGCATTCGGGAACGAAGTATTTAAGCGGGCATACCGATTTGATTTGCGGTGCGGTTGCGGGGCGGCGAGAGTTGATCGAACCGATCAACGAATCGCGGACGACGCTGGGCAACTGCATGGATCCGCATGCGGCGTGGCTGCTGATCCGCGGACTGAAAACCCTGGCGGTGCGCGTCGCTCGGCAAAATGACAATGCGATGCGTGTGGCGGAATTTCTGGAGCGGCATGCCAACGTGCGGCGCGTTTACTATCCGTTTTTGAAGAGCCATGCGCAGCATGCGATCGCACGTGAGCAAATGAGCGGCGGTGGGGGCATGGTGACGTTTGAAGTCGAGGGCACGGGTGAGGATGCGCGCCGGGTGAGCGAAGCCCTGCGCATCTTCCGGCTGGCGACGAGCCTGGGGGGCGTGGAATCGCTGGTTTCGATTCCGGTGCTGACGTCGCATGCCATGATCTCGGCCGAGCAGCGGGAGAAAATGGGCGTGACCGAGCAGATGGTGCGGCTGTCGGTTGGAATTGAGAATGCGGACGATCTCGTTGGGGATCTGGAACACGCACTGGAATCGGTTGCGACACATCAGAGCGTGCCGGCGGGCCGTTAACGGGCGCTTGTGAGAAGTGCTTGTACGATGCCGGCAAAATGCATAGGTTCTTCTCGGCAAAAACTGTCGCCCAGGATGACAAAGGTATCGCCTGCTTGGAATGTATGGCGCGCTTTGGGCGCAACCCAGGACGAAAGCGTCCGGGGCCAAGTGCGCTCAGGGAATCAGCAAATTCGCGGCAACTGTTCGCCGCTCAGCATGTCGACGACGCGGTTGCCACCGATACGGCTTTGCAGGACGACAGTTCGGGCGGGAGTTTCTTCGACGCTGCCGATGCGGGCCGATCCGCATGAAACGGGAACTTTTTTCATGATGTCGAGTGCGGCATCCGCTTGCGCGGCGGGAACGATTGCGGCAAAGCGCCCTTCATTGGCGACGTAGAGCGGATCGAGGCCGAGAATTTCGCAGGCGCCCTGCACAACTTCATTGACGGGAATCAAGGCTTCTTGCAGCTTGATGCACACGTTCCGGTCCGCAGCGATTTCGTTCAAAGTTGTTGCCAGACCGCCGCGCGTCAGATCGCGCAGACAGTGAATGTCGATCCCGGCACAGAGCAGAGCTTCGACGGCGGGCCAGAGCGAAGCGGTGTCGCTCAGAATCTCCGACTCAAATTCGAGCCCTTCGCGCACGGAAAGAATGGCGACTCCGTGGCGGCCCAGATCACCACTGATGATTACCGCATCTCCGGGCTGAACGGCGGCTGGACCGATGGAGTGCTTCACATTGGCTTCGATGAGGCCAATTCCGGAAGTATTGACAAAAACGCCATCGCCCTTGCCTTTGTCGACGACCTTGGTATCGCCGGTAACGAGCTTGACGCCTGCCGCAGCAGCAGCCTTTTGCATCGAAGTGACGATCGTGCGCAGCGTTTCCATCGGCAGGCCTTCTTCCAGGATGAATCCGCTGCTGAGATAGAGAGGGCGAGCTCCGCACATGGCGAGATCGTTTACCGTTCCGTTTACCGCGAGGTCGCCGATATCGCCGCCGGGGAAAATCAGCGGACGCACAACGAAGGAATCGGTGGTGAAAGCGAGGCGCGCCCCGTTCACAGGCAGGACAGCGCCGTCGTGCCGCTGCTCAAGCATGGCGTTGGAGAATGCAGGGATGAAAATCTTCTCGATGAGCTGATGCGTCAGGCGTCCGCCGCCGCCGTGCGCGAGCACGATGCGATCGTCAGCGACTCGCGGGACTGGACAGCTGAGGTTGAATGGGTTGATTTTGGCGTCTGCCATAGTGATAGTAAGCGGCGCACGCGCCTTCCGACGAAACCATTGGCGCGCCGAGCGGGTTCTCCGGCGTGCACTTTACTGCGAAAGCCGGGCATTCATGGGGCTTCTTGATGCCTTGCAGAATGAGCCCGGCGATGCACTCCGGCGATTCTCGTGCAGGTTCGCCGGAGAAGGGGAAGCGGCGATTGGCGTCGTACTTCTGAAAACGTCCGCGTAGTTGAAAGCCGCTCGCGGGAATCTCGCCCAGACCACGCCATTGCCGCGGCGCGATTTCGAAAACTTCCGCAATGCGCTGCTGCGCTGGCCGATTCCCCTCCCGTCGAACAGCGCGACTGTATTGGTTTTCGACCTCGTAGCGGCCCTGTTCGAGCTGGCTCACCGTCATATGGATGCCTTCGAGAATGTCGAGCGGCTCAAATCCTGTTACGACGATGGGAACCTTGTAACGCTCCGCGATGGGCAGGTACTCTTCGTATCCCATGACCGTGCAAACATGACCGGCAGCGAGAAACCCCTGCACCACACAATTTTCGGAAGAAAGCAGCGCCTCCATCGCCGGCGGGACAAGCACGTGGGAAACCAGAAGGGAAAAATTCTCAATGCCGTCATGATCGGCCTGCCAGGCGGACATCGCATTGGCCGGCGCGGTGGTTTCGAAACCAACAGCGAAAAACACGACTTGCTTTTCCGGATTGGACTTCGCCAGTTTCAGGGCATCGAGCGGCGAGTAGGCGATACGCACGTCGCCGCCTTCGGCTTTCACGTCGAACAGACTCCTGGAGGAGCCTGGCACGCGGAGCATGTCGCCAAAGGAACAGAAGATGACATCCGGCCGCCCGGCAATGGCGACGGCTTTGTCGATCAGTTCAATCGGAGTGACGCAGACGGGACAGCCGGGGCCATGCACGAGGGTGATTTCGCGGGGAAGAAGATCTTCGATGCCGGTTTTGACGATGGTGTGAGTTTGGCCGCCGCAGATTTCCATGATGATCCACGGGCGTGCAACCTTCTGGCGGATCGCCTGCGAAAGCTGCTCTGCGGCCTTCTGATCGCGATATTCACTGAGGAATTTCACCGAGTTCCTCTCCGACGGCACCGAGCTCTTCGAGATATTTGAAGACTCGATGCGCTTCCTCTTCGTCGATCACGCTGATCGCGAATCCGACATGGACCAGAACGTATTTCCCGACCTCGGCCTCGGGAGTGTAGGCGAGACTGACCTCTTTGCGAATACCGCCGAAGTCGACCTTGCCGCGGCGGAAGGCGATGTCTCCGCCGTCGATGATCTCGACCACGCGACCTGGAACCGCAAGACACATGATGAAACCTCAGTGGCTAAAGCCGCGTCCTTTCAAAAACGGGATCCGGCAAGTTTTTCCGCAGCCTGTGAACTCGTGGCCTTTCGCTTTATCAATCGGGATCTCATCTACTTCCCCGCCATGAATGCCTGACCGAGGGCGATGCCACCGTCATTTGGCGGAACCTGGCGATGGGTATACACCGTGAAACCGTGCGATTCTAAAATCGCAGCGGCACGTTCGGTCAGATAGCGATTTTGAAAAACGCCGCCGCTGAAAACGACTTGCTTGAGACCCGTACTAGAGGCAATTTCCAGGATCCAACTTACCAGCGCATTGTGGAACTTTGCGGCAATCAGCGAAGCTGGCGCCCCCGCGCGCCGATCCGCTATGACTGCCCGGATCAGTGGCTCCCAGTCCCCACCAGAGAAAGGATACGCCTCTTCTGTGCGCAAGCGGCCAATTTCATTTTCAAGCAACATCGCCGCCTGGCCTTCAAAGCGATTGTGGCGGGCCACACCGGTGAGGCAGGCAACCGCGTCGAACAATCGTCCCACACTGGTTGTCTGAACTACGTTGATGCCGTGTTCGAGCATATGACGAATCCTGGAGTTCTCGAATCGAGGTTTCTCCTGTGCCGCGTCGGCTGTCTCAGGAATTTGTGAATCGGGACCGAATGTTGTGAAAAGCAAGCTGGCGGCGGAGCGCCAACCTTCCCGCACGGCAACATCTCCGCCCGGCAAGCCGAAGGGACGCAAGTGCGCAACGCGCTCGAAGTAATTGCCCTCGACGCGAAAAAATTCGCCGCCCCAGATGGTGCCATCGAGGCCATAGCCCGTGCCGTCCCAGGAAACGCCGAGATATGGGGTGTCGAGATTGTTTTCGGCGGCACACGCGGCTACATGCGCGTGATGATGCTGCAGGCGAAGCAGCGGCAGCCCGGAATTTTCCGCCCACTGCGTCGAGGCATAATCGGGATGCAGATCGCAGGCGACAATTTCGGGCTGGAAACTGTAGAGGCGGCAAAGATCTGAAATCGCTCGCTCAAATGCTCCGCGAGCCTCGATTGTGTCGAGATCGCCGATGTGCTGACTGACAAAAACCTCCTGGCCAACTGCAATCGCGACGGTGTTCTTCAAGTGGCCGCCTACGGCGAGCACCGGCGGCAGATGATTGCGGATACGGATTCCCAGCGGAGCGTAACCGCGGGCGCGGCGCAGGATCCCCGCGCGACCACGCGTCAAGCGTACGACAGAGTCATCACATGCACGGACGATTGGGCGGTTATGCATCAGGAAACGATCGGCGATGTCTTTCAGCCGTGCGATCGCTTCTTCGTTGGCAATCGCAATCGGCTCGTCGCTGTGGTTGCCGCTGGTTGCGACCAGCGGGAATCGGCATTCTTCCATCAGCAGGTGATGCAGCGGCGAATAGGGCAGCATGACTCCCAGATAAGGCGAACAATGGGCGACGTTCCAGGCGATGTCCGTGGCCGGCTTGGGTTGCAAGAGGACGATCGGTGCGGCCTGCGACTCGAGCAACTGAACTTCCGCCGGTGAAATCTCGCAGTATTCGCGAGCAACCTCGAGCGAGGGCATCATAAGAGCGAACGGTTTTTCCTCGCGATGCTTGCGCTGGCGCAGACGCGCTACCGCAGCGGGTTGGCGCGCATCTACAAGAAGCTGAAACCCGCCAATGCCCTTGAGTGCGATGATTTCTCCCTGAAGCAAGGATTCGGCCGCGTCTTCGATCGTGCCATTCAGTTTCGGACCGCAAACCGGGCAGGCGTTGGGCTGGGCATGAAAGCGGCGGTTGGCCGGGTTCTCATATTCCTCGCGACAATCCGGACAGAGCACAAATTCGCGCATGGTGGTATTCGGGCGGTCATAGGGAATGTCGACGACGATCGTATAGCGCGGACCACAGTTCGTGCAGTTGGTGAAGGGATACTGGAAACGGCGATTGGCGGGATCAAAAAGTTCTTCGCGACAGTCGGAACACGTCGCGAGATCGGGAAGAACATTGACGGTCTTGCCAGAATCCGTATCGCTGGAATGAATCTCGAATCGCGTTGAGCCGTCTGCGGCGATCCATTCCGCTTCGTGCACGGTCACAACGGAAGCTTTCGGGCGCTCAGTCTCCAGCCGTTGCTCGAAATGAGTAAGTTGATCGGCGGCGCCCTCGACTTCGACGACGAGACCAGCCGAGGAATTCAGCACCCAACCCGTGAGTCCCATCTCCGTGGCAAGGCGGTAAACAAAGGGGCGAAAGCCGACTCCCTGTACGGCCCCGTGGAGGGTAATCCGCAGGCGTTGTAGCGCGGTTTTTGCTTCAACGGCCATGATCTGATGGAACGAACCCCCGTTGATTCTATGCTTGCGTGAAAATGCGGAACCAATCACGGCCTTGAAGGCCGTGGTTTTCAAAACCTGACTGCTCTAGATTTTGTCAGCCCAATTGGTTGCCACCTCTTCGATCAATGTTTTCACGCGGACAATCAACTCTGGTAATGCCGACGAAACCGTTGCGGAAAGCGATTCGCCGTGATCGAAACTCTCGCCCGTTAGAGTCACGCAAAACGCCCGCGGTGTGACGTGATAAATCTGATCGGCTAATGCGACCAGCGCAGCCGGCGAGAATTGGTGGCCAAGAGCCGGCGTGCCCAGTTCAGCAGCCGCGTGCGCGTCGATTTCCTCGAAATGAATTTCGCCAGGACGACGCTTCTTGCCCTGTGGTGCGGCCGCGTCGATAAAAATCACCGCATCGCAGGCGGTGAAATGCTCGGCGAGTTCGGGCGCGAGCTGGTGGCAGCGCACAATCTGAACTTCAGGTGGAGAAAGAGCCTTCTCCAGCTCATCGGCTGCATACCAAGCCAATCCGTCGTCGCCGCGCTGCGGATTGCCATAGGCAATGATGAGTGCTGGCGGAGATTTCATACCGACTCCGCACCTACGAAAAGTGTGGGCTTGCTCGAATCAGAGGTGATCGCATCGCGCGCTGATACTGAAAGGATGATGAGCGTAGCATCATCGGGAAGCTGGGACGCGCAGAACTGTTTGACCGCTTCGAGCAATCGGAGCTTCAACTCTCCGACCGTTTTGCCGGAGCAAGCCAATGCGCACGAAATGAGTCGTTGCTCGCCGAATTCTTCGCCATCGGGTAGAGACGCTTCAGTGATGCCATCTGTAAACAGCAGCAGCCGGTCGCCGTGGCTGAGTTGCACGACGGATTCCTCATATTTCCACGCAGGAAATACGCCAAGCAGAGCGCCGTTGTTCTCCAATCGCTCCACGCGACCGCCTTCGGACAGAAGGACTGGAGCGAGGTGGCCGGCATTGGTGTAACGCAAGGACGCGCGCTCTGCATCGAGAATGCCATAAAACAGCGTGACGAATTTCCCCGAGGTAAGAGTCGAACATAATACGGAGTTGACCCGGCTGCATAATACCGCTGGAGAATTCGTTTGCGCCGCGAAGGCTCGCACGCTGGCCTGCACATTGGCCATGAGCAACGCGGCCGAAACGCTTTTGCCGACGACATCGGCAATACAGATGGCGAGCTTCTTTTCGTCGAGCCTGATTACATCGAAGTAATCGCCGCCCACCACGCGCGCGGGCTCCCATGCGCCGTCAATCTCGAAGCCTGCGACCTGCGGAATCTGTTTTGGAAGCAGAGATTGCTGAATCTCGCGCGCCTGCTGCAGTTCCTGTCCCTGCAATTCGCGCGCCGCGGCTTCCTCTGCCAGTGTGCGCTGCAGATCGCGATTCTTGGTTTCCAGCCGTTCTCGTGTCCGGCGATAGATATGGGAACTGACGCCGAAAATCATGGTCGCCATGAATGGCATTTTCCAGCCCGAACCCAGGTATTGCCACAGCGTCTGGGCGTGGCCGCGGTGCGCAGGAAATTCAATGAGGTTGACGACCATGACTCCGGAGATCGAGGCAATCAGCAGGACCGCCAGGAAAAGCGCCCATGAAAGCTGAAGGCTCTTCCGGGTATATAAAGATGCGAGATGATCCTGCATCAGCACGATCAAATTACAGAGCGAAAGTGTGTAGAAAAGAGTGTCGCCGATCGGTACCGGACGATCCACCGCCCACATCGCGAGATAGATGGCGACCGCGACGGCAATATAGCTCTGCTGCCGGCGAAGGAACACGATCGGCGAAAACATTCGAGGTGCTGAATTCATTTTGGCAGTGGGAAACCTATCCCCATCTTTGATTGCTGCGGAACAAATGTCCTACATGAGGTACGAAGGAGGCAGATTCCTCGCCGCCCTCGGAATGACAACCTGGGACATTCGTTACGCCTATTCAATCCCCGCGAACTGTCAGCACCGGGCACTGCGCGTTGGCCAGCACGTGATGCGTCGTGGACCACGGCAAATGCGTGGTGCCGACTTCCAGAGTTCCCCGCGCTCCGAGCACGATCATGTCGGCTTCCCGCTCAGCAGCGATTCTCAGAATGCACTCGGTGGCGGAACCGAATTCCAGGGCTCTTTCCGGCATGTATTGCAGAACCGCATCGGCCGGAACTAATTCTTGCAGGCGACGCAAACCTTCTTCAATCGGCCCGGGATGACTCCCCAGCTCGGTGTAGTTTTCAATCACGTGCAGCAGGGTGAGGTGCGCCTGAAATTCTTCGGCGAGCAGCACCGCGGTCTTCGCGGCCGTGGTTGCGTCCTGGCCAAAATTGGTAGCGAAGACAATCTCGTGCAACTCGAGATCGACCGGGGCAACATCGCGTCGTCTCGCCTGAAGAGCGGGCAATTTCGCGCGCCCGGCAACTTTCGGTCCCACAGTGAGCACCGGGCAAGGGGCATGGCGCAGAATGTCTTCAGCAACTGAACCGAGCAGCAGCTTGCCCAGACCGGTGCGGCCATGCGTTCCGACCACAATCAGATCGATTTCGTTTTGCCGGACGATCTCGGCGAGGTTCTGCCACACCTGCCCATGGCGGACATGGCAGTGATGCGGAATTTCTCCCAGTCCCAGCGAGATTCGTTCCAGCCTTTCTTTGGCTTCGGTGTGCGCATCTTCGTAGATGGTACCCATGCTGACGTAGTCGACGCCTCCGCTTAACATCAGCATGCCGGTATCGGACATAACATGAGCTAAGTGCAGCGTGGCAGCGAAATGGCGGCAGATTGCGGTCGCATAAGGCAAAGCCACTTCGGACGTCGTAGAAAAATCGCAGGCGAATAGAACGTTTTTGAGCGAGACAAAAGCCGGTTTCGGGGTGGGAATCGCGGGGTGCTTCGGTTCCAGTTTGGCTTCGATGAGTGCCATGGAACACCTCCAACACTCACCTAGTAGGATCATGCGCGGGGTGGGCTGGGAGTAGGTCCGCTGTCACCGGGAGACGTGATTGGAATCACATCGAGCCCTGGCGGCCCCTGTGGCTGAAAGGCAGGTTTTTATTGCGCGAAGCCGTCGGCTTGGGTGACGGCTCCGACGGCGACGGTGTGGTCGATGTAAACGCGGCCAGCATCGAGCGCCTTGCGATCGAGTTCGAGCAGCGTAGGATTTTTCACTTTTGCTTCGAGGACTTTCATCGCCGTGGCGGAAGAGAGGCATTCGGTTTCTTCCAGCAAGGCGCCCATGATGACGATGTTGGCGACTTTGGGCGAGCCGATTTTATCGGCGATTTCCGCCGCCGGAACGCAAATTACCTGCGCCAGGGGAGCGACAAAATCTTCCGGCAGACGTTCGCGGGCATAGAGGATAGTGCCGTCGGGCGGGACCTGCGCGGCAAACTTGCGAAGCGAGAACTCGTTCATGGCGATCAGAATATCGGGCCGCGAGACGAGCGGGGACCCGACTCGCTGTTTGGAGAGGCGGACATGGCAGTGGGCGCTGCCGGAGCGCATTTCCGGGCCATAGGACGGCAACCAGCTGACTTCGAGACCCTCGCGCATTCCCATTTCCGCGAGAAGCTGGCCCAGCAGAAGCACACCCTGGCCGCCGAAGCCGGCAACCTTGATCCCGAGATTGGAGAAACGATGATGGCGATGCGGAACAGATTCGTCGCCTCCAGCTTTGCGCTCGCCTTCCACCAACTCAGCGATGGTTTTCCGCGGCGGAATATTGTTATTGGGAACTTCGATTTTCCGGTCGCGAAAAACGTTCAGGGGGAAATTGGGAATCATCTTCTCGGCGACCCACTTCCGCGCATCTACCGGGTCTTTACCCCAGATCGTTGGACAGGGCGAGAGGATTTCGACGAAGGTAAAGCCCGCGCCATCGCGCTGCAACTCCAACGCTTTGCGAATAGCGCGCCGGGCTTTCATGATGTTTTTGTTGTCCGATAGCGCCACGCGTTCGATGTAAACCGGCGCTTCCAGCGAGGCCAGCAGTTCACACATATGCAGCGGGAAGCCTTCGTTGATCGGGCGGCGTCCCCAGGGAGATGTTGTGCTGCGCTGCCCCACCAGGGTGGTCGGAGCCATCTGGCCGCCGGTCATGCCGTAGATCGCGTTGTTGACGAAGAAGACGGCAATTTTTTCGCCGCGATTGGCGGCGTGCACGATTTCGGCGGTGCCGATAGCGGCCAGATCGCCATCTCCCTGATAGGCGATGACGATTTTGTCGGGACACGCGCGTTTCAGGCCGGTGGCGGCTGCGGGAGCGCGTCCGTGAGCGACCTGCACATTGCCGACGTCGAAATAATAGTAGGCAAAGACCGAGCAGCCGACAGGGCTTACCAGGATGGTCTGATCCTGTACTTTAAGGTCTTCCAGCGCCTCGGCGATGAGCTTGTGGGTGACGCCGTGGCCGCAGCCCGGGCAATAGTGGGTTTGGTGCTTGAGATCGGTTTTTCGCTCGTATTCCGGATAGAACAGTTTCGACTTGGAGTGTACGACCTCGTAGTTATCCGTCGTCACCTTTGCTTCCTCCAGAATCATCTGCTCTGCCATGGTCGTTCCTTTTCTGACTCGTGGAGTGGCGGAGGCCGCCGATGATCCCGGATGAGTGGCGTCCGGGACTCCAAGAATCATGCCGAAACCGCGACTTGCTCTTCAATCTTCGCGAACAACTCCTCCACGGAGGGGACGTTGCCGCCAACGCGTCCGTAGAACTCGACGGGACGTTTGCCGTTGATGGTAAGCCGCACGTCCTCCAGCATCTGGCCATTGCTCAATTCCACCACCAGAATCTTCTGCACGTGCAGCGCGGTCTTTGCCAGTTCTTTCGACGGGAATGGCCATAAGGTGATGGGCCGGAACAATCCGGCCTTGATTCCCTGCTGGCGAGCTTCGTCGACGGCGGAGCGCAGCACGCGCGAGATAATGCCAAAGCCCACGACGACGACGTCGGCGTCATCGGTGCGATATTGTTCGCACCGCGTTTCCAACTGCTGGGCGCGAATATATTTGGCTTCCATGCGCCGCTGGTGTTCTTCCAGATCGTCGGTCTCGAGGAAAATAGAGCTGACCATGTTCTTGCGGGTTTCGGCCGTTCCCTGGACGGCCCAGGGCTTTTCAGGCGCGACGATCACGCGGTACTCGAGATCGAGCGGCTCCATCATTTGCCCGACGAAGCCGTCAGTGAGAACGATGGCCGGATTGCGGTATTTGTCGGCCAACTCGAAAGCCAGGATGGTAAGATCGGCCATTTCCTGAACGGAAGCGGGCGCGAGGACCAAGTTGCGATAATTGCCGTGGCCCCCGCCCTTCACCATGGCAAAGTAATCGCTCTGCTCGGGCGCAATGTTGCCAAGGCCGGGCCCGCCGCGCATCACGTCGACGAGGACGCAAGGCAATTCGGCGCCAGCCAGATAGGAGATTCCTTCCTGCATGAGGCTCAGGCCGGGGCCGGAAGAGGCAGACATGACGCGGATCCCGGCGGCGGAGGCGCCGTAAACCATGTTGATGGAAGCCGTCTCGCTTTCGGCTTGCACGAATGTGCCGCCAACCTCGGGAAGATAAAGCGCGGCCGCTTCGGCGATTTCGCTGGCTGGCGTAATGGGATATCCGTAGTAAGCGCGGCAGCCAGCCAGCACGGCGCCTTTAATGACCGCAACGTTGCCTTTACAAAGCTGCCGCATGATCGCCTCCAGCTTGCACCTGCGGAACGGCCGGCTTCGGAGGCGGGGCCAGACGTGACACCGTGATTGCGCCCGGCTCGGGACAGCAATAGAAGCAGATGCCGCATCCGGTGCAGTCATGGCCGAGATAGCGGGCGGGATGTACTCCGTAAGCACTCAGCTCCGCAGCCAATTGCAGACATTTGGGCGGGCAGGACTCAACGCACAACCCGCAGCCTTTGCATTCCTCCACATCGATCGTGACATTGCCGCGTGCTGGACCGGCCATGATGTTCTCCTGACCTCCTAGCTCTTCACTTCAAGGCGGCAACCTGCGCCGCCTGCGGATGCTGCAACCATTTCGTCTTCTCGCAGTATTCGTACAGCTCGGGGCGGAATCTGGGGTGCGCAATCTCGATCAGCGCTTTCGCCCGCTCGCGAATCGACTTGCCATGCAGGTAGGCCACGCCGTATTCGGTCACGACGTAGCGCACCAGGCCGCGCGAGGTCACAACTCCGGCGCCGGGAGCGAGCACAGGGACAATGCGCGAAATGATGTCGTGTTTTGCCGTCGAGGAAATCGCAATGATGGGTTTCCCGCCCTTGGACCGCGACGCACCGCGCAGGAAGTCCACCTGCCCGCCGATTCCGCTGTAGAACAGATTTCCGATCGAATCGGAACAGACCTGACCAGTCAGATCTACCTGGAGTGCCGAGTTAATCGCGATCATGTTGTCATTGCGGGCAATCAGCAAGGGATCGTTGGTGTAAGCCGTAGGATGAAACTCGAAAATCGGATTGTTATCGACAAACTCGAACAGGTGCTCGGTACCGATGGCAAATCCCAGGATGATCTTGCGGGGTTTGAAATTCTTACGGGCTCCTGTCAGCACACCGGCTTCGATCAACGGGATGACGCCGTCAGAAACCAGTTCGCTGTGCACACCGAGATCTTTGCGGTCCATCAGCAGGGGAAGAACAGCGTCGGGAATTCCGCCGATTCCGGTCTGGATCACCGCGCCATCATCGATCAGTCCAGCGACCTTTTGGGCGATGGCCACCTGCAGGTCGGTTACGACCGGCCGCTTCAGCCCGCACAGCGGCCGTGAGGATTCGACGAACGCGTCGATATCGTTGACATGAATAAAGCTGTCGCCGTAGGTGCGCGGCATGTTGTCGTTGATCTGGGCCACAACATAGTGAGCACACTTGGCGGCGGTGAGGGTGGTATCCACGCCGATGCCAAAACTGCAGTAGCCGTGCGAATCGGGAGGAGAAACTTCGATCAGGGCAACATCGATTGCCATCTCGCCACTTTCGAACAGCCCCTCAATTTCGCTGAGATAGATGGGGGTGTAGTCCGCGCGCCCATCGTTGATGGCTTCGCGCACATTGGCCCCGATGAACATGGCATTGTGGCGGAAGTGGCCGGCCATCTCGGGAGCGACGTAGGGGGCGCAACCCATGGTCATCATGTGCACGATCTCGACATCGTGCAACTCAGGAGCGCGGCGAATCAGCGCTTCGACCAGGGTTTCCGGCTCGGCGCATCCCGGCTGAATGTAGACCCGCATGCCCGATTTCACGCATTCGAGCGCTGCGTCCGCCGTCTTCAGCCGCTTCTTGTATTCCATCTCCCAAGACATTGACATTCGAGCTGGATCTCCTAAACCGCGCGCAGCACGCTTTCTCCGCGCGGGGCTTGGCCCAGTTCCTCTTCATACCCGACTGCGGCATAGTAAATCGCCCGATCGAAGAACATCTCAAGCATTTGCAGCAGTTCCAATTCACCCATGATCTCGACCGCGCGATCCATCACCGCTTCGCTTTTGAGAAATTCCCAAAGATTTTCTTTGGTAAGCACAATAGCCTGGATGACTTCGCTGAGCGGCACCTTTTGTCTGGCTCTTCGCGATCCAATTTCGCGATAGCGATTCTCGATATCCAGTTCGTTTTTTCCCAGCAGCCACTCGCCGAGATGGCGATAGATTTCGTAAACGCGCTCTCTCAGTTCGTGAGCGGGAATGGTGCGAAAGTGCATGATTTGCGGGTTATCCTGCACGCGCTCTTCGAGTCCGGCGGCGAGCGCATCGGCGTGAGATTCAATCAGGCGCACGAGCCTGTAGGAGAACATCATAAGACACCCACCTTTGCTGCAACCCCGGCGTCAAACCCCCAGCTTGACGGCAGCTTCCTGATCGGTCCAGCCCTCGACCGGCACTCGGCCTGGTTCAACCACCGGTTCCAAAGTCTGAGGAGCGGTGATGGCGCGTGAGATCAGGCACAGAGACTTGGTTCTGCGCAACAGCGCCAGGCCCGACTCGCGCTGCTCCTCGGCCGGTACGGTGAGCCGGGGACGGATCAGGATTTCCTCGAAATTACATCCCGTGGTTCGATTGCGCCGTACCGATCCTTCAATTTCAACTTCCAGATCGGTGTAATCGAATTTGGCAGCGCGAGCTACATCGTGAAACGTGGTCGTGAAGCATCCAGCCAGAGCGCAGAGCAGCAATTGCTCCGGAGTCCAACGGCCCTGCAAGCCTCCCAGTTCCGCAGCTTCGGAAAAATGGATCGTGTTGGGGGAAGACTCGCACTTGGCCAGTCCGGTGCGGCCTGAGGTCCACCAGGCCGAAACGCGATAGGTATATTCTGCCGGCATATTCTCGACTCCCAGCGCGCTCCCCAACGCGCTTCTTCTAAAACCTACGAACTCAGCGAGAAGATCACGGTAATGGTGGTCTCCACCTCGACCGGTTGCCCGTTCAGCAGGTACGGTTTGTAACGCCACTCCCTGACGGCAGTGATCGCCGCTGGCACCAGCATCGGGTGACCGCTGACTAACTGCAGGTTCTGAATCTCTCCAGTAGTGCTAATGATCGCGGTCAGGACCACTTCGCCCTGCACCCTAGCAGCTCGGGCCAGGGGCGGATAAGTCGGCTCGACGCGATGAACCAGCAAACCTTTGGTTACTCCTTGCGAGATACGCACACGCTGTGGGGCGACTGGCACAAACTTCGGCACAGCCGCAAGACTGGACGTGGAGCTGACAATACCGCCAATAACGCCGCCCAGCTGCCCACCAGGGATTCCACCCGGCACTCCTCCCATGACGCCTGAAGTTGACATCGGGGGCGGAGCTTCTTCTTCCTTAATCATCTCGACTTTCTGTGGAATCTTGGTTGGCGTGCGCAGTTGGCCGGTGGAGAGCATGTCGGTTTGGATTTGGTGGACCACCCTCTGAATCTGCTCGGCGGCTGCCGGCGGGGGTGGGGGGGGCGGCGGCGGGGGTGCTACCAGGAACGTCAACAACTGCGCTTTCGGCAACTGCTCGGTAAAGACCAGAGGTAGAACCAACAGCACACCTAGCGCGAAGCAGTTCAAAATAAAAGACGTCGTGGTGGCAAAGGCCTTCCGCTTCCGCTGTACCCCAAAATCCAACAGGCTATCGGAAAACATCGGCCGGGACGCAAATGCCGCTCCCATGACCAGTTCTGATCGCGGCAAAACCGCCGCGCCAGCCGGGGATGCGGTTATCCCTTTCACTGCCGGTTCGTGGATATCGATCGTGCCCTTCATTGCGGCCTCCCGGACTTGCGCCGTCCGCCGCAGCTCGGCGGCGGGTCCGCGCGACGTGGCTTCAAGGCCACATCTCACCCTGTCCGCAGCTATCTTCATCTGTAGGGGATGGAAGGCAAATGGCCCACATCACGGTTCTTCGTGATCTGAATCACGATTTTGGAATTTGAGAAGAACGAAGGTAACGAGCGGGATAGGCTCCCGAATCACCCGCGTTCGAATCAACTGACCAGCGCCAGTAGAGGCCAGAATGGGCAGGAAATTTCAGCAATGATCGGAGCGAACTGGCCTAGGCTATTTCGTCCCTACAATCGTGCAGGGGTGAGCGGTTTACATCTTGCTCGCAGAGAGCCAGATGGAGTTCCTGCCTGAGTTCGCGAATTTTCTCGGGATCGGTGGCGCTGGACAACTCCACAGCGATCAACTGCCATGGTCGTGAAGACTGTTTGGTTGGGTCTGTCACAGAAGTTAAGGATACCAGACTTTTAACAAGAACAAGCCGAGCGGCTGGAGGGTTTTGCTCAGATCGGCCAGAGGGCTAACAAGTCTCCTCGGCACACGTCAAAGTACACCGACGATTTGCATACTTTGTCCCCTGCTGAAAGAACCGCCCAACATGAACTTCAGCTCTCGGACGTTTCTAGCGATCAGCCTAGCGGCGATTTCGATTTCCTTCGGAGCCTCCGCGTTGTGGGCCGCCGACAACCCTTTTGTCGGCAATTGGAAGCTCAACCCGTCCCGAAGCAAACTCACCGACGTGATGAAGGTTGAGAGCCTCGGCGGCAACAGGTACACCTTTAATTTTGGCAGCGGCCCTGAAACAATCGTGCTTGATGGTACGGATCAGCCCGGCCTTTACGGGGGCACCCTGTCCGTCGGCATCGAGCGCGACACCTGGAAGGTTATTCGCAAACGGGACGGCCGCATGCTGATCTCAGCGATCTGGAGTCTCTCTGAAGACGGCAGTTCACTCACAGATCATTTCACGGGGTTCAATGCCAACGGGTCAAGCTACAGCCTGAAGTATGTATATAAGCGGAAGGGGGCGGGATCAGGTTTCGCGGGCGAATGGATAAGCACCACCGAGACGGTGAACTCGGTCGTGATGCTTCAGGTTCGGCCTTACGAAGGGGGCGGTCTTTCCTTCATCGAGCCAGCAATCGACGTGACCAGAAGTGTGAAATTTGACGGCAAAGATTATCCGAACGCTGGTCCGAACGCGACCCCTGACTCTACCTCCTCGATACACCGAGTGAACGAGCATGCTCTAGAGATGACCTACAAAATCAAAGGCAAGACTCTATATACGCAGCAGATCGAGCTTTCTCCCGATCTCAAGACTTTGACCGTGACCAGGCTCATCGTGGGAGAGAGTGAGCCGAACATCCGCGTGTTTGAACGGCAATAGAACTCTGGCAACGGCAGGCCGGTTTCCTCTCGCCTCGACGCAGTACGGTGCACCAGCGCTAACTTTTCAAATCTTCTGATGAGGTATTGAGAAGAAATGGAGCGGGAGACCGGGATCGAACCGGCGACATCCAGCTTGGGAAGCTGGCGTTCTACCGCTGAACTACTCCCGCTAAACCGTTACAGCTTAACGAGTTCGCCGATTCCTGTCAATCTACTTACTCCCGCATCTACTCCCGCAGTGTCTTTGATGCTACGCTGACGCGGTTGGCGTCATCATCTGTTCAAGCAGCCGTCCCTGTGCGCCGATTCTCTCCGAGTCCATGTGCGTGTAGATCATCGTCGTCTCCAGCTTGCTATGACGAAGCATCTTCTGCACGACCTGTGGATCGGTG
>JASHPL010000227.1 GCA_030038125.1 Candidatus Sulfotelmatobacter sp. | reverse complement strand
TTAAGCGCAGAGATGGCGTTGCCCACTACCTGGTTGGCCAGTTCGAAGATGGTTTCCTTGACCAGGGCGTCGGACTCGGGCAATTCGGCGCCCGCATAGTGGCTGGCGACTTTGACGGCGGTCTGCGGATCGAGGTCGAGAATGATTCGACCCTCGATGTCACCGGTCAGCGCAATCATGCCGGCCACGCCTTTGCGGCGATAAGCCTCCTCTTCCATGGTGAGATTGCCCACCTTGGTCGAGCCTTGCAATCCTTGCGACAACACGGCATCAGCCGCGTTGATGAAAGGCTGGATCAATTCCATCTTCATCGCAATTAGGCTCCCGCTCCCGCGCCCGCTGCGCTGGCGACCAGACCATCTTCGCCGAGAACATATTTGATGACTTCGTAGAGCACTTCCGGCTTCACCGGCTTCTGCACGAAATGGCGCGCTCCGCGCTGCAAAGCGGCGACGATGTTTTCCTGGTATCCCACCGAGGGAACCATGACGATGCGCGCTTCCGGATGCTGCTGCACGATGCGTTCAGCCGCTTCAATGCCTTCCATCTGCGGCATGGTGATATCCATGAGCACGATGTCGGGATGCGTGCGGTCGAACTCGCTGATGGCGGTCAAGCCGTCGCCGGCCTCAGCCGCCACCTGCCCGCCGAAGGTTTCGATCATGCGGGCCAGGTTCTTGCGGGCGAAGACGGAGTCGTCCACGATCAGGTAGCGGACCGCCTGGCCGTCTTTGCTGCGTTTCACTGGTGCGAACTGCTCCATACAGACCTCCCCTTTCACATGCATATCATGCCCGGACTCGCCCGACCAGATCACCCTGGTTACCGACGCTCCAGGCCATAACTTGTGCCGAACCTAGCAGTTACAAAGCTAGTTTCCAGCGCGCACTGCCCGGCCGCTGGAACCGATTTCGCTGGTTGTGCGGCCGCACAATGCCTGTAAAGTCGCTCCCATGACATCCAATCCGACCACGCGAATCGCGTAGCCGCGTTCAATGGCTGCCTTGGGCATGCCAAAGACCACGCAGGATTCTTCGCTCTGAGCGATGGTCATGCCCCCATGTTTCTTGATCGCGCCCAAACCCTCCGCGCCGTCGTCGCCCATGCCGGTCATCAGCACACCGATCGACTGCACATGAAATTCTTCGGCCACGCTGTTCAGGAGCACGTCGGCACTAGGACGGTGGCCATTCACGCGCGCGTCATCGGTAAGCACAACGATATCGCCCAGGGGCAGTCGCTTGACCCGCATATGGCGGCTTCCGGGACAGATCAGCACCCGCCCGGGCTGAAGCACATCGCCCGATTGCGCTTCTTTCACGCGCAGCGGGCTGAGTTCGTCCAACCGGCGCGCAAACATGTCGGTGAAGCCGTCGGGCATGTGCTGCACCACCACGATCGTTCCGGGAAAGTCCGCCGGCAACTGCGTCAGCAGATATTCGAGGGCCTGCGGACCACCAGTCGAAACCCCAATGGCGACCACCTTGCTCGCGGGTCCCTTAAGCACCGCAGCTTTTTGCGGCTTCGGGGGAAGACCGATCAGGATGCGCGGCTTCAGTTTGCAATCCGCCGCCGCTTTGATCTTGGCGATCAGTTCGCGAGAGGTTTCAGCCATGTGGGCCGACGCGTCCCGCGGCTTGGGAACGAAATCGAAAGCGCCGAGGCCGAGGGCTTTCATGGTGACCGTAGCCCCTTCGGTCGAGTGCGAACTGAAGACGATGACGGGCAGCGGATCGCGCCGCATGATTTCCTTGAGCGTGTCGATGCCGTTCATGCCCGGCATTTCGAGATCGAGCGTAACCACATTCGGTTTCAGCTCGTCGATTTTCTTCAGGCAGAACGAGCCGTCCATGGCCGTGCCGACGACGTCGATGGAGGTGTCGACCGCAAGCATCTGCGGGATCAGCTTGCGCATCAGCGCGGAATCATCGACCACCAGCACGCGTATTTTCTTCTGAAGGCTCACGCCTGGCCTCCCGCGCCCGTAGTCATCGCCAGCCGCATGCGGTCGGTATGGCTCAGCAGCAGGCCGGAAGCCGCGTGTCCGGCTTCTTCGGGCCGGGCTTGCGCCACATGCTCGACCACTGCAGGAAGATTGAGAATCAGCACCACGCGGCCATCGCCCAGGATCGAGGCACCCGAAACCAGATCGGTGGAGAAAGTCTGATCGTCCAGCGCCTTGATGACCAGCTCTTCTTCGCCTTCAAGCGCATCCACGATCAATCCGTACTTGCGTTCCCCGACCAGAATGACGAGCACAAAGAGTTTGGCCCTGCGATCCTGTTCCGGCGCAGGCCGTCCCAGGCGCAACAGCGGCAGCACCTGATTGCGCAGCTGCAGAACTTCGTAGTTATCGACTTGATGGACTTCCGATTCGAAGGTGCGCGCAATCTCCACCACCGCGTTGAGCGGGATCGCGTAAAGCCGCTGCTCCACCCAGAACAAAAGCGCGCGAATGATGGCCAAGGTCAAAGGCAACTTCAGGCGGAAGGTCGTGCCTTCGCCGGAGCGAGTTTCGACATTGATCGACGCCTTGAGCCGGTGCAGCACGCTTTGCACAACGTCCATGCCGACGCCCCGCCCGGAGATTTCCGTGACCTGCTCGGCGGTCGAGAAGCCGGGGCGGAAGATAAAATCGAGAGTATCGGATTCGGTGAGCCGCGCGGCATCTTCCGGAGTCGTGAGCCCAAGCTCGAGCGCTTTGGCGCGAATTTTCGGCGCATCAATGCCGCGCCCATCGTCGCCGACTTCGAGGATGACGTGATTTCCCTGGTGGTAGGCGTTGAGCCGGACCGTCCCTTGCGGAGGTTTGCCCGCCTTGCGGCGCTCGTCCGCCGATTCGATGCCGTGGCTCACGGCATTGCGCACCAGGTGGGTAAGGGGTTCGGCGATGGCGTCGAGAATGCCTTTATCGAGATCGGTATCTTCGCCGCTGACCGCCAGTTCCACTTCGCGTCCGCATTGCCGCGCGACATCGCGCACCAGGCGGGGAAAGCGGCGAAACAGCTGATCGACGGGCACCATGCGGATTTTCATCACCGACCGCTGCAGATCGTTCAGCACCCGCGACTGGAAGGTCATGGCATCGGCAAACTTGCCGCGCAGCAGTTCTTTGGGATAGCGCCGGGAGAATTCGCTGATGGCTTGCTGCAGCATCGACTTGCCAATGATTAGCTCGCCGACCAGGTTGAGCACATTGTCGATGCGCCCGGCTTCCACCCGCAGAATGTTTTCCTGGATGGCCTGCGTCGCCGGCGATTCGGTCCGCGCCGGCGGAACGGGTTCGGCCGAGGGCGCTTCCGATGCCTGAGGAAGATCAGAAACTGGAGGCTGCTCGGCAATCTGTTCCGCCTTCTTGGCGGCGGGATCCGGGGCAAGCAGCAATTCCACGGTGACTTCGTCGACAATGGTTGGAATCTTGCATTTAGCCGCAATCTGCTCGGCGGTTTGCATCGTAGCCAGCACAAACTCGACATACTTCGAAGCGGCCGCAGACTTGACGTCGGGCCGCACCGCAATCACCGGCCCCATGGTGCTGATGGCGTTGTGAACCAGTTGGCGGCCGGCAATGGGCATGGCGCAGTGCGGATCCATTTTCACCGTGACCTGCACCACGTCTTGCCCTTCGGACTGGGCCCGGGTCATGGCCAGCCGTTCCGGCTCGGTCCAATCCGAGCTGGGCTTGGCAGAAGTTCCGAGGGGGGGACTTTTCGGGGCTGACGATTTTGCCGCCGCAGTTTTGCTGGTTGCCGCTGCGTTGGCTTTCCTCCCGCGGCGGATCTTTTTCGCCTCCGGAGCCGCGGTGAGGTCTTGAATCCTCTTGCTGAGAGCCTTGGTGGAAGGCAGCTTCCCGCCGCGACGATAGGCAGCAATCATCTCCACAAACGCATCGGCGATGGCAAAAGCAATTTCCGCCACGGCCGAGTGCGCCGCCGCGCCTTCCACCGACAAAGCATCTTCAAGCTGGTGCGCCAGTTCGCTCAATTCGCGCAGACCGCAGGCCGCGGCGTCGCCTTTCAGCGTATGCACGGTGCGCCGGATGCCGCGCACAATCTCTTCATCGCCGGGCTGCTTTTCCAGTTCGAGGGCCTGGTCGTTCAGGGCCTGCAGCAGTTCCTGCGAGGTCTCGTAAAAGAGCTCCCGCAGTTCCAGGCCACGCTCATCGGGGGATTGAGTCATGGATTAGTCCCTCACCTCCACGCGCTGATAGGCGGTGCCGCTGTCTTTGTGCACCATCTGAAATTTCTTGGTCAGCCCGAGCAGACTTTCGGCATGGCCGACAAAGAGAAATCCAGTGGCATTCAGACAGCGATAGAACTTTTCGATCAGCCGCTTCTGCTCGGCTTCGTCGAAGTACATCATCACGTTGCGGCAGAAGATCACATCATTGCGCTGCGGCAGGTACTCGGTTTTCAGATTGTGAAAGTCGAAGTGAACCATCTCTTTGAGCGGTTTTTTGACGGCGTAGCGATCGCCGATTTTGTCGAAGTAGCGCAGGCGGTAGCCGTAGTCGACCATCGACATCTGGTGCTCGGTGTAGGCGCCCTCCTGCCCGGCGCGCAGCACGGAGTAACTGATATCGCTGGCCAGAATCTCGACCCGCCACGGCGGCGGCACCAGCGGCTTGGGCAGCGGCAATTCCATGGGCAGAGGATTGCGCAGGTAGTAGTAGGCCAGAGCGTCGGTCACCAGCATGGCCAGCGTGTACGGCTCCTGGCCGGTGGAGCAGCCCGCGCTCCATATGCGGATCGAATACTCGCGCCGCTGGCTTTTCTGCTTGAACAGTTCTTCGAGCACGGTTTTCTGGAACAGATCGAGCTGGGCCTTGTGGCGAAAGAAGCTGGTTTCGTTGACCGTCAGGTTTTCCAGCAGCTTGGCCAGTTCGTCTTTGCCCTGATGGCTGATCAGCAGACGGTAGTAGGCGTAGAACGAGTCGGCGCGGCATTCCTTCAGCCGGCGCAGCAGCCGGTCCTGGAGAAAGTGGGTGCGGCGCTCGTCGAAGTGCATGCCGCACTCCTGATAAATGAGCGCCTGCAGCAACTTCAGTTCCGCTTCCGTCAATATAGGAGCAGGGGCTGCTCCAGTTGTGCTCATGCGTCGTTGCTCGCTGTCTTCCGCAAAACTTAAGAATTAAAGTTTCACACTTAGCTGTTTCTAAAACTTCGAAGCTTTTGAAACCGTGAAACTCGAAACTTTGAAACCTGTTTTATCTTCCTGCGGCTCGTGCTTCCTGCTTCGCGTTCTTCTTCTCCACCGGATCGGCTTGCAGCGACGCTGGAGCCAGCAGCTTGCTCATATCGAGCAGCACCACCAGCCGTCCGCCGACCTTACCCAAACCGGTGACGCAATTCAGCCCGCCTTCCTGAAACACCGCCGGAGGAGGCTCGACCGCGTCCGCGGGAATTTTCAAAACTTCGCTGGCAGAATCGACAATCAGCCCGGCCAGACGGCCTCCGTGCTCGACCACCAGAATGCGATTCTGCTTTTTCAGCGACGCCTGCTTTTCGCCAAAGCGCTTGCGCAGGTCCATGACCGAGACGATTTTTCCCCGCAGATTGATCACGCCTTCGAGATAGTCGGGAGCGTCGGGCACGGCGGTGATTTCCGGCACACGCACGATCTCGTGCAGGGAAGTGATCGGTACGCCATAGGTTTCACGTCCGACCTGAAAGCCCACGATATGGAGTTCCCGGCTCATCTTCTTGGACCCCGCTCCACAGCACTTCTTGACCTTGCCGCCCGCATGCTTCTGCCGCTGGTCGCCTTAGAATTGCGTTCCCGCCGCAGCCCGCCGTGCGGATTTGGGCGCGTCGGCGCCATTGTTGCGCGCAGCGGCTTCGTCCAGCGAGAAACGATCGAGCGACTCGAGCAGGCCGCGCGACATCTTCGACATCTGCTCCGAGGAGGCTGCCAGTTCGGTCGAGCCGGAAGTCGATTGCTGCACCAGCTCCCGCATGCGCTCCATGGCTTTCACCACGGCCTGCGCTCCCGAGGCCTGCTCCTCCACCGCCGAGTTGATCTCGTGCGTGATTTCGTTCAACCGGGTGGTGGCGCGGGCGATCTGCGACGAGCCGTGCGACTGCTCGTTGGTGGCCGCGCCGATTTCCTGGGCGAATTTGTACACTTCCGTGACCACGTTCGAAATCTTCTTCAGCGCCGAGTTCAACTCGGTTCCCAGCTCCAGACCTTCGTTGACGATCGAAGTCGAGCGGTCCATGTTCTCCACCGCTTTGCGGGCTTCTTTCTGAATGCTTTGAATGAGTTCGGAGATTTCTTTGGTGGACTGCGCCGACTTTTCCGCCAGCTTGCGGACTTCATCGGCGACCACGGCAAATCCCAGGCCGTGCTCGCCGGCGCGGGCCGCCTCGATGGCGGCGTTGAGCGCGAGCAGGTTGGTCTGCTCGGCCAGGTCGTCGATGACTTCGATAATCTTGCCGATATCGTCGGCGCGCTGCCCCAGGGCTCCGATGATCTCGCCCGAGGATGTGATGGTGGTGTTGATGCGGGTCAGGCCGTCGGTGGCCTTGTCCATAGTGGCGATGCCCGAGTGCACTTCCTCGCGCGAGCGGTTGGAAATATCGAGCAGAACTTTGGCGGTGTCGGCGACGCGCTGGATCGAAGCCACCATCTGATCGATGGAGGCGGAGGTTTCACTCACGCTCGAGGCCTGCACCTGCGTGGACTTCACCATGTTCTGCACGTTGACGCTCATTTCGTGCATGGTCGAGGTGACTTCATCAATGGCGGAGGAGGCCTGCAGGCCGATCTTGGCGGAATCTTCGCTGGCCCCGGCAACCTGGCTGGAGGCGCTGGCCACCTGGGAAGAAGCGTCGCGCACGCTGCGTACCAGGCCTGCCAAACCCTCGACCATGCGCGCGAAAGCATTGCCCAGAGTGTCATGCGAGGAGCGGGGCTTCACGTCCAGGCGCAGATCGCCGCCGGCGATGGCTTCGGAAACTCCGGCCATCTCCTTGAGGTAAGTCACCATCTTGGCGAAGGTACGAGCCAGTTCGCCAATTTCATCCTGGCGAGCGACATCGATGTTGTGTTCGAGGTCGCCGGTGTTGCCGATGCCGCGCGCCACATTCATGAGATCAGACAGCGGATCGGTAATGGACTTGGCGGTGCGGTAGGCCACCACCAGCCCGACAGAAAGGGCGACTATGGTAAATAGCAGGGAAACGAAGATGGTTCCGGTAGCCGCAGCTTCATCGGACTTGCGCCGTTCGTCCACCAGCTTGCGGTTCTCGACTTCAGCTCCATCCAAAGCGTCGGTGGAGTTCTTGACCCAGGAGGAAGCGTCCTTCTGCAGGTAATAAATCTGCAGTTCGGCAACCGTGGCGTTGCCGGCGTCCACATCTTTGCGCTTTTCGATCAGCGGCTCGGCAAATTCCTTGGCCCAGGACTGCTCCAGTTGTTCGACCCGGCTGAGTGAGCTTTTGACCTGGTCGGAGTTCGCCAGTGTTTTGCCGGTTTCCAGCTTCTCCGTGAGCACGCGCAGACCATCATTCATGCGGTCGACTTCGCGAGTATCGCCGCTGAGCAGATAATTGCTGAGATAGAGACGGTTCTGCATCATCTGGAAGCGGATGGCATTGGTGGCGTCGGCGAGTTCCAGCGAGGCGGCGGCAGCTGCTTTGGCCGCGTGCTCGCGCTGCACTGCCACCCAGTTCACCACGAACAGCAACAACACCATGCCCAGAATGAAGGCGAAACTCATGTACAGCTTTTTGCCAATGGTCATGCCTATCTCCTGCAGTTGAGCCGGCTCATACCTCTACTGCGGCTGGAACTTGAAGTCGATTACGCCCGTGCTCTCGGTGGCAGCGGGCTCGAAGCGCCACTTTCGCGCCGCATCGACCGCCGCACTGGCCAAGACCGGATGTCCGCCTAAAACGCGTGCTTCTTTCACCGTTCCGTTCGGAGCCACTACCACCTCCACCTTCACGGTTCCGGTAATGTTCATCTTGCGTGCGAGATCGGGATATTCCGGTTGCACTTTAGTCTTGGCGCGGCGGGTCAGCTCACTGCCTTGTCCGTTTTGCGCTCCGCTACTACCCTGGGCGGCGGCTTGCGCTCCCAGGTGAATCGGTCGAAATGTCACAGCGAGACTCAAGGCGGCCAGCACGACCGCGGTGGTTCGTCGGGACACAATTCCTCCTTGGATCTGAAACCAGCTTGTCACGTAAATCTGCAAGGGTTGGGCCACCCGTACCATTCATGAAAAACCGAAGTAATGAGCTGTATGTGTTTGTAAAGCGGAAGCTTAACTGGTGCCGTAGCGAAATCTGGAGAACGACCGAAGACAAATTGTGCCGGTCTCATGATTCGTGGTCTACACTGCCATCTCAGGGTGAGACGAAAGTCTCATTGTCGTCTCGGGATTTCACACGCAGGCACCCCCGTCCTGCAATTCTCTTGACTCAAATTGAGATGACGCGTAGTTTCCCATTAGATTTCAATCACTTGTGAATCACGAAGCTTATCCTCAGAGCGTTGGAGTAGAGCAGAGGGTCGCGAACGGCTCCATTCTGTCGGAAGCGGCGACAAATTCTGGCTCTGAGGAGGTCATGCAGAAGCTACCATCGGCGCTCAGCGAAGCTTTGGGGGAGGAATATAGCCGGGCGGAGATTCTGGCTGACGTCGCACATGCTCTGCACGGCAAACCCGACGTCTCCGCCGTAATCGAAGCGCTTGCAGATCGATTGCGTTTGCTGCTGCGCACCCGACTGGTTTGCGTGCTGCTGAAGCGCGAGGGACCGTTTGAATTGCGGGCCGTTTCGGCGGAAACTCCGCAACTGGCCAATTCGGCCCGGGCTCGCCATGACCGTCAGACGCTGCGCTTCGCGGCGGAATTGGCGCAACGCGCGGTCTCGGCGGGAGAACCCATCACGCTCTCGATCGGCGCGGAAGCGCACTCGCTGGGCAATCTGGTCTCTCCGGGAATTCTGATCGCCGCTCCGCTGCGCACCTCGCGAACCCAGGGAGCGATTCTGGTTTATCCCCGCGAGGACGGGGTTTTCACGGCGGAAGAGAAAGCTCTGGTTTCGGCAATTGCAGGATTTGGAGCGGTCGCCCTCGCCAACGCAGAACTCTATTCCATCGCTCACGCACAAGCTCACGAACTGCATCAGCTTCTGGAGATTTCATCGCAGTTGAGTTCCAGCGGCGACCTCGATCAATTCCTGCAAGCTTTTGTCATTCACGCCGCCGATTTCCTGGGCTTTGGCCGTTCCTTTATTGCGCTGCTGGAAGAGGAACAGTTTCTGGTCCGCTACGGCGCCGAAAGTGGAGAACCGCGCCGCCTGGAGACGCCATTTCCGGAAGGCGTTGCCACTCGCGCTCTGCGAAAGAAAGAAGTCTTCTGGACCGATGAAGCCAGCCGCACTCCAGGCACCAATCTGGAAGCAGTCGCGAAATACAAAGTCCACCAGTTCCTGGCGGTTCCGCTGCTGGGCACAGGCGGTCACATCCTGGGGATGTTTGGGGTTCTCGACAAGCTGGACGGCACTGGTATTTCAAAAGAGGACGTCCGACGGGCGCAGGCATTGTCGAACCAGGCCGCGGTGGTGCTGGAAGTCGCACATAATCTCCACTTATCAGAACAACATAGGCGCCGCGCCGAGGCCCTCACCGAGCTGGCCCGCGAAATCGACGGCAGCCTTCGTCTGCCGGATTTCTCGCGTCGTTTCGTATGCCGTGTGGCAGCACTCACGAATTCCCACGGCGGTTTCCTCGCGATTCCGCAGGAAGGAAGTTTCCAGATCGTGGCCGTGTATTCGCGGACATCGCCAGCGAGTGCTGCTGCGGGTCACGTCGAAACAGGCCAACGCACAGAGCCTCATAGTGGAAGCGAGAACACGACCGGCAAGAATGCGGCCGGTCCCGGTCCAGAACCGGCTTCCTCCACGAAGTTGGATGCAAAGCTGAAACCGGCGCTGGGCGCGGCTCTGACTGAATTTGCCAGCAAGCATCAGGAGAAGGTGATCTCCGGTTCGGCGGAAGAATTGCTGGGGCGCGATTCCGCGCAGGCCCTGATCTGGACCGATTGCACAATGGTGCGCCTGCCGGGTCCGAGTGGGGAATTGGCGGGACTGCTCGCCCTCTCCGGCGGTTCGCACGCGCGAAGCCAGGAGGATCGCGTATTTCTTGAAACTGTGGCTGGCCATGCGGCGATGGCTCTGGAAAATGCGCGGCTGTTTACACGGATGGAACGGGCGAACCGGCATTGGATGGAGATTTTCGATGCCATTGCCGATTTCATCCTGGTGCACGACCAATCGGGAAAAGTTCTGCGCGTCAATCGCTCGCTGGCGACGATGATTGGCGTGCCGCCGGCGGAGTTGGTCGGGCTGAATATTCGAGCTCTGCTGGCCATGAGCAGCGAAGTCTCCCACTATTCCTGCCCATTCTGCCGCGCCATGGCTGAAGACACCGACGAGTTTGTACACTCGGTGTTCGACCGCACCTTCCTGATTTCCACCTCGCGCGTGCACGGCCCGTCCGACGAAGACCTGCAGACCATTCACGTGCTGAAGGACATCACCGACCGGCGTGAGGCTGAACGCCGCTATCGCGAACTCTTCGACAATATTCAAGAGGGACTTTTTTTCAGCACGCCCGACGGCCGCTTTGTCGAAGTCAATGACGCCATGGTACGCATGCTGGGCTACGACAGCCGGGAAGAGTTACTGCAGATCGACATCCCCACGCAGCTCTATTTTTCTCCCCAGCAACGCGAGCATCACGCCGAAATGATGAAGGAGCAGGGCAGCCTGCGCAATTTCGAAGCGACCTTCCGGCGCAAAGATGGTTCGCCAATTCACGTCCTGATCAATGCCTTCGGTTTGCACGACAATTCCGGGCGCTTGCTGCAGATTCGCGGCTTGATGCTGGACGTGACCGGCCTGCGCGAGTACGAATCCGAACTGCATCGGGAACGCGATTTCTCTGCCAAGATCCTCGACAATACGCAGAGCCTGATCCTGGTTGCGGACACCGCCGGACTGATCACTTATGCCAACCGCCGCTGGATCGAGGCGGGGGTCGAGCAGCAGAAGTTGATTGGGCGTCCGTTGCTCGAACTGGCTGCGCGTGCGTTTGTGCGTCCGCTGGCGGAAGCTTTGCAAAGCACGTTAAGCGGGCAGCAGGTGGACAATCTGGAGTTGCAGATCGTGCGCGGCGGGGGAATCGCGGGAAATTTTTCCGCCAACCTCAGTCCCATGCGGGACGAAAAGGGTTCGGTCACCTGCATCGTGGTCGTGCTCACCGATATCACTGACTCCGCAGTTCTTCGCGACAAGTTGGTGCATGCGGAGAAGATGGCTGCGGTGGGACAATTGGTCTCAGGCGTAGCCCACGAAGTGAACAATCCGCTGACCGCGATTCTCGGATTCGCCGATCTTCTGATGGAGAATCCGGATCTGACCGAAGGTGCGCGAAAGGATCTGCGCGTAATTCTGCAGGAAGCGCAGCGCACCAAGCAGATCGTGCAGAACCTGCTCAGCTTTGCCCGGCAGATGCCGCCGCAGCGCACACAGGTGCAGTTGAATTCGATTCTGCGCCGCACCATTCAACTGCGCTCCTACGATTTCACCAGTCATGGGGTTGAGGTCATCGAGAATCTCGACGAAAACCTGCCCGAGGTCCTGGCGGATGCCCACCAGTTGCAGCAGGTCTTCCTCAACATTCTCAATAACGCGTATGATGCGGTGCACGAAGTCGGCCGTCCCGCGCGGATCGAAATCATGTCCACCAAAGCCGACGACATGGTGGAAGTTTCCTTCCGCGACAACGGCAACGGGATCAGCCACCCCGACAAAATCTTTGACCCGTTCTTCACCACGAAAGAAGTGGGCAAAGGCACCGGCCTGGGCCTGAGCATCTGCTATGGCATCGTCAAAGAGCACGGCGGCGAAATTCTTTGTCACAACAATCTGGCCCCGCCGGGCGCAACTTTTGTGGTGCGCCTGCCCGCAATCTCCCACACCGCCTCGCTGGGTGTGGCCGCAGGAGTAAAGCGAACATGAGCCTTACCGCAGTGAAGCCTTCGACCCTGCCGGTCTTGCTGATCGAAGATGAGCCTGCCGTGATGTCGTACGTGCAAGCGGCGCTTGAGCGCAGCGGATATCCCGTGGTCTGCTGCGATTCGGGCGTGGAAGCGCTTCGGTTGCTGGAAGACGGCGCTTACCTAGGCGTCGTTTCCGATATGCGCACCCCCGGCGGCGTCGATGGCGGGCAGGTTCACGCCTGGCTCGCGCAGCACCGGCCCGACCTGGCTTCGCGCGTGGTTTTCATTACTGGCGACATCGCCAATGAGGAGACCGTGGCTACGCTGCGCCAGACCGGCGCGCCCTGCGTGGAGAAACCGTTTCGCGTACAGCAGTTGATCGATGTCATCGCCAGCACGATGGGGAAGGCGAAGTGAATTCCTCGGCCGCAAAAGACCACCTCGGTATCCGGTTACTGATCGTCGACGACGAGCAGAGCATCCGCAAGCTTTGCGTTACGGTGGGAGAAGCGCTCGGCTTTGTCTGCCTGGAAGCGGACAGCGGCGAATCGGCCCTAGCCCTTCTGGAAGAACAGTCGGCGCACATGATCCTGACCGATATGGTCATGCCGCGCATGTCGGGGTTGGAGTTTCTTGAGAGAGTCAAAAAGCTCTTGCCGCGGACGGAAGTCGCGGTCATGACCGGGCATGGATCGATCGAAACCGCGGTACAGGCGATGAAATTGGGGGCGTACGACTACATCACTAAGCCGTTTTCGCCTTTGGAGGAATTGCGGCTATTTCTGCGGCGCATGGCGGAAAAAGTGCGCCTGGTGGAAGAAAACGAGTTCCTGCGCCAGCGCATGGATTCGGAAACGGCGGTGCACGGCATCGTGGGATCGTCGGCCAAAATTCAGGAAGTGCTGCGCATGGTCTCACGCCTAAAAGACACGCGAACCCCGGTACTGATCTATGGCGAAAGCGGCACCGGGAAAGAGTTGGTGGCGCGCGCCATGCACTTCCGCGGCGCCTTCGCCGGCCGGCCCTTTGTCGCTGTCGATTGCGGATCGCTGGTTCCCACGCTGATAGAAAGCGAATTGTTCGGCTATGAAAAGGGAGCCTTCACCGGAGCCTTGAAATCCAAGCAAGGGCTATTTCAGTCTGCCGACGGGGGCACGGTTTTTCTCGACGAAGTCGGTGAATTGCCGCTGGAACTGCAGGCGAAACTGTTGCGTGTCTTGCAGGAAAAAGAGGTCCGGCCGGTTGGCAGCAATCATCGAGTGAAAGTCGACGTACGCGTAATCGCCGCCACCAACCGCGATCTGGAGACTGCGTACAAGACCGGATCGTTCCGCAAGGACCTGTTCTTCCGTCTCAATGTTGTCGCCGTGCACGTGCCCGCGCTGCGCGAGCGGCGCAGCGACATTCCCATGCTGGTGCACTGGTTCCTGGAGCGCTACGCGCCGGGCGCGGGAATACAGGTGTCAAGCTCCGCCATGAAGTCGCTGATGCAATACGACTGGCCGGGAAACGTCCGCGAACTGGAGAACTGCATCGAACGAGCGGTCGCGCTGGGCAATGGACGCATCATCGATCTCGGCGATCTGCCACCGGCGATCGCCGCAGGATCCTCGATGGCTCCCGTTCGCACGGAGGTTTCGGACGTGCTGGATCCCGATCTCAATTCCGAGATGAATGTGCCGGAACCACGCAGCGCCATGCCTCCTACCACGGATCTGGAAGATATCGAGCGTGCGACGATCCAGCGCGTATTTGAGCAGGTAAAAGGCGACAAAGCGCTCGCTGGACGCATGCTGGGCATCAGCCGCGCCACGCTCTATCGCAAGCTGAAGCGCTACAACATCACCGTGCGGTCATTGGAATCTTCGAGCCAGACGCTGCAGTGAGAGAATCTCCCTAACAATCGTGAGACTGTTGTCTCAAGCTGAGACGAGCCAAGATCTCACAGTTCATTCATCACCCGCAGAATCGC
>JASHPL010000226.1 GCA_030038125.1 Candidatus Sulfotelmatobacter sp. | reverse complement strand
GAAAAGGTTCTCAGCCAAAGTACAGCCTGTGTTTTGGCATCACTCGGGCGTAAACTAGCGACCGTGCGTTTGCTTCTGAAGGTTTTGAAACTAGCGCACCGATTGCGATGCGAGTTGAGGCCCTACGACCTGGTGGGGCGGTATGGGGGCGAGGAGTTCTTGCTCGTTCTGCCAACCTGTGATCTACGCCCTGCTAGCAACCGGGCTGAACAAATTCGTGTATCCGTTTCTAAAGATCCAAATAAAAGGAGCAGCGAACTCGAGACAAACCCCGTTGCCATCAGCACGCATCGCAGACCTGTGGGGTTGAGTTCTCCATCGAGTTAGGAGGCGTGTGCGAATCGTAGGTGGACGGCTAACGAATTCGCTGCTCTTTTCAATTTTGGCGACGACTGCACTTTCCGCACAAGGGGCGGAACCGCAGCCACTGGGATTAGGCGGGGACAAACTGTACGACTCGACCGCCGAATACATGGCCCAGCATCCGAACTGCTTTTTACCCAGAGAAAGCATCCCCTCGAACTACAGAGTGTCCCGCTATCGGGATAACCTCGGTGAGAATAATTTCGATTGCCAAGTGACTTCGGTTAGGGATGAACGACCTCATTTGCTCGGATTCCGAGTGCGGAGAAAATCTACGGTAATATCCTCCGATCACGTCGTGGCGATTTTCTATGATTTGCGCCGCAAGCATTTCTCGGCAGTAGAGAGTGCGTTACGCGAGCGCTTAGGTGGACCTACAGAAGAGAAGATTGACGGCTATACCGGACACGACGGCTGCAAAGGCAAGGAGACCCACTGGAGGAATGAGGTGTCGGATATTGTGCTCATCGATGAATGTGAGCGCGATAAATATGGTGCAACCGCGATCAGTCTGTTTTATACTCGCCGTCCCCTGACCTCCGTCCAAGAATCGCCCCAATGAAGGCTTTCATGAGGCATGCAGCAATTCACTGTCGGAAGGCGACTGTCACTGTTCAGGCGATTCTGCTCGTTGTCCCGATGGTGAGTTTAATGGCGATTTTAACGTCAATCATCGGTTCTGGGTTGCTCTAGCCTTTCGTGCAAAAGCGAATCGGTATGCCGTTCTCGTAAATGATTCCTTCGATCTGGCAGTCGCTCGACTGAAATTCTGTTCGGTAGCATCCAGTGTCTCGCAGACGTAACGGAAACGATGTTTTCTCCGCAGTCCCCACCACATCGATGACATGTTTCGTAACTTCTGCGATTCCAGTAATGGATTTCATCCCACCAGCAATGGTCAGTACGTAAATACCCTCGGGCACGTCGGGGACGATGAACGCACCCGTACTATCCGTCACCGTCCGGTACTCATCACCAGAGAAAGCATTCGATTCTTCACTGTTACTTCAACGCCCAGAAAGGCAGTCTCCGTAGGGTAGACGATGTTGATCAATTTGTTTCCCGTATTTCCCGGAACGAGACCTTTCAGGGTACCCGCTACCTGACGAGTTTGATATGAGTCGTCCGCCCACTGAAAAATCGAACCGTCTTCTGGTTTTTTCATTTGGAGTGTGAGCCGTACCGGTCCCTGTTCCGGTACGGCCCTTTTCCAACTCTCAGGGCCACTGCCACCGCACTTGCTTGAGGGCGTAATAGTCGATAGTTGTGCTCGAGTGTCCGGCGGATTAACGACATCGGTGTCTACTCAAGGTAGGAAATCCGAAAAAAATCCGTTTAATTTCTTGTATCATTCGCTGCTGTCGGGAAAGTTTGCGGAGAGAGATGTCCATCTGGCTTAGCATTTTGCCAAAAAGTCCAGATCACAAGGAAATATGTCACCATCAAACTCATTTACTCGTCGCCAATTTGTCAACACTTCCACCGCGGCTGTTTTTGTATCGAATTTAGCGGGTATCTTGTCTTTTCCCCAGCTTCCGGCGCGCAACGGTGCAGCTGCCCAATCGCGTGTCATTATCGATACCGACCCTGGCGTCGACGACGCGTTTGCGTTGCTCCTGGCAATGCGCTCCCCAGAATTGAAGATCGAAGCGATCACCCCGGTGGCCGGAAATGTTCCCCTGGACTTGACGTTGCCGAACGCTTTGAGAATGGTCGAGATCGCCGGGCGCACCGACATTCCCGTCGCGGCCGGCGCCAAAACTCCACTGACCCGCCGCCTGGTTACGGCAGCGTACGCGCATGGGGAAAACGGCCTGGGAGGAGCTGTCTTCCCTGAACCCAAAACCAAGCCTGTCGATGAACCAGCTGCGGAGCTTATTTGCCGCATCGCTCGAAAATATCCCGGCGAAGTGACTTTGATTACGATTGGACCCCTCACCAATATTGCGGCGGCGCTGGCAGTCGATTCGAATTTGGCCGGCAATATTCGCGGACTGGTAATGATGGGCGGGTCGCTCTCCGGTGGCAATATCACTCCGGCCGCGGAATTCAACATTTATGTCGATCCTGAGGCCGGCAGAATGGTTTTTCAATCCGGAATTCCGATAACGATGGTGGGACTCGATGTCACGCGCAAGACTACCCTCACCGAAGAGCATTTCAAGCAATTGAGTTCTGGGAAAAGCGCGGTTAGCCAGGCAGCGGCGAAAATCGCCCGCAATGCCATTGATCACACTCGATCGCTGGGCTTTCTGGTCGGGCCAAACATGCACGATTCTTTGGCTGTCACCGCGTTCCTCGACCCGTCGATTCTGACCTTCGAGAACTACTATGTAGATGTCGAGGTAAAGGGCGAACTCACAGCCGGTCAGACGCTTGGCTATAGTCCCACTAGCGGTGATTTGCGGCGAACGCCAGAGAAGCAGAAGCAGGCTGAATCAAGAATGGTTGTACGTGGATCTGCGCCCACGCTGGCCGGCACAAAAGATTCTCCGGTGATTCGCGACAGGTGGGTCCCGAATGCGCGAGTTGCAGTAAACCTCGATTCTTCACGATTCTTTGATTTATTGATTGCACGACTATCGAGTTAGCTGGTCTGCCGAAGATGACCTGCACGTACGGGCTAAGCTCCTCGCGAAAATGAGAGCCTGTGCTCAGCGGTTGGCTCTCGCGACGAGGAAAATCGCGAGCCCGTAAGCGACGAACATGAGTATTAGGTAGATCTTCGCGCGCGGCGCCGAATTGTCGAATTCTCTCCAGGCGACGATTCCCCACAGCGCTGCCACCATCGGCGCCGATTGTCCGATCGCATAAGAGATTGCGACACCCGTGAAGCTCGCCGCGACCAGATTGAATATCGTCCCTAGCCCCCAGATGCATCCACCAAGTAGTCCTAGCGCATGCCCTCGCATGGGACCGCGAAAAAGACTGCCCAAGCTCACCGGTGCGCCGCCCAGTGGATGCTTCATGAAGTAGATGTTCCACACGAAACACGAAAGCAGAGCTCCTAGCGTCAGAAATACGCCCGCGCTATATGGCCCCAACGTGTTACCGCGGGTCATGGCGTGAGTCACAAACGGCGCCCACAGTCCCATCAAAATGCCCGAGACGACACAAACCACCATGCTTTTTCTCGAAAGCGCCCGTTCTGCCGAGGCGAGACTGCCGTAGGCGCAGCCATCCAAAATTACTGCGATGAGCGCGCAGAACACTCCCAATGCCAGGAATCCGGCATTCCCCTTGGGTTGAAGCGCGTAACTCAGCACAACCCCAACTACCAACGCAATGCCGATCGAGATCGGAAATGCAACCGCCAGTCCCGCCATTTCTATGGCGGCGACCAGAAGCAGATTGGCGAGATTAAATAACGCCCCTCCCAGTAGCGCGTTGCCAATGTTCGCCGCATCCGCTTGCTGGAGATTGTTGAGAAAGCTGGCCGAGTCGTGGCCGTTGCTGCCTAGAGTAAGAGCGAGCACGACAGAAACGACAAATATTCCGACCGCATAATCCCAATAAAAAAGCTCGAAGCGGTAGTTCTTGACGCCCTTGTAGGTGTTTGCCCATGAACCCCAACAAACCGCGCTTACGATCATCATCAGCAGTGCAGCGGTTAGGTTTGGTGGAGTAAACATGGTCTTCTCGGTTTGATGTCAGAAACAGTTGGCTAGCCGGGCTGCCCATTCGCTCTCGAAACGCGCTCGAGTCCAAAACGACTTTTGTGTGCCAATGCCGGTGGTGGAGAGTGCAGCATAGAAATTAGCGCGATTGGCTGCATCAACTTCTGAAAAACCTTCGCTAAGAAAAACAGAGAAGCTTCCAATGAAGGCGTCTCCGGCTCCCGCCGTGTCGATCGTCGCAACGGGAAAAGGACGAATGTGATGAACTCCACTCGAACTCGCTAAGAACGATCCATTCGACCCGAGAGTAATCACTACATGGCGAATTCCATGGTCAAGCAGTCTCCGTGCACAATTCTCTGC
>JASHPL010000225.1 GCA_030038125.1 Candidatus Sulfotelmatobacter sp. | reverse complement strand
CGTGCATGTAGCCTGCTTGAAATTCTCAGCCATCATTCTGCAATATCAACTTGCCGTCGATGGGCAAAGTGACAGCCTTGATTCTCACGAAGTTGAGTTAGCAAAGAAATTCACCTGAGAGGATCACTTCTCAAGCCCTGTGGAAGGATTTAGCTTGCCTTGGGGGGAAGCAAGAAACCATAGTAAGCCTCTTCGATAGTGTTCTAATGCGCCAAGTCGGCACTAATTAAGGTTTGTCATCTCTACGAACGGAAAACCATCGACCTTTCGTGATGGGGTTACGTATAGTGAGCTCATGCCGAAATTGCCACATGATGTGAGGGCGTTTTTTGTGAGAATGGGGCGCAAGGGTGGGAAGATCGGAGGTAAAGCCCGTGCAGCAAAGCTTACCGAGGAAGAGCGCCGCGAATCGGCACGTAGGGCAGTTCAGGCAAGATGGGCGAAGCAAAAGGGCAAGTCGGGCGTTGAAAAGTGACGTAACGCACCGGTCCGTGTTCGAGGCGCGTCAGATCTGAAGGGACATGCTCGTTGAACTCAAAAACGGTGAGCCGATTGCTGGTCGGATGCCACGTGTGATCGCATCGATCCTTGTGCTATTGCTCGTTGTCGGCATTGGAGTGCCTGGGATTCGACATACGATTCTGCGGGTCGCCGGACACATGCTTGTTGTGAATGAGCCCATCGCGCCCGCTGATGTTATCGTCGTTTCGGGCGAAGCTGACGGAGCGGGACCACTTGAAGCTGCCGATCTCGTACACAGCGGGGTAGCCACCCGCGTGGCAGTCTTCGCCTATGCTCCGAGTGACGCGGAACGCGAGTTCAATCGTCGCGGTGCACCTTACGAAGGTCGGACCGCTCGACTTGTTCGAGAACTGAGGGCGCTCGGGCTTGTGGGCGTGGAACAAATTCCCACATACGTAACCGGCAGCGAGGATGAAGGCTCTGTGCTTGCTCGCTGGTGCGATGAGCAACAGATTCGGTCCGTTGTGGTGGTTGGTTATCCCGATCACTCACGCCGCCTGCGACGAGTACTTGATCGCTCGATGAAGGGCCACCAAACGACAGTAACGGTTCGCTCCGCCCACTATTCGGAATTCGACCCCGACCAGTGGTGGAATTCGCGACGTGGTATCCGAACAGAAATGGAGGAGTCGGAGAAGTTGTTGCTCGATATTGCGCGTCATCCGATTTCATGAATCGGGCGAAGTCGATTCGACCATAGAGATCGTCGCCCCTTGCCTCTATTCCCGCGTCATGCCGTAGTGAAGGGGTGAAGCAAGGGGCTCCTCTCAGGAGATGTACGCGAGGCTTCTCTACGGAATCCGCTGTATAGTCCGTAGGCTGTTATGTTCGCTACCCTACACTGCGTCTCTTGGCAAAGAACAAAGATTAGCCTCCGATTGCCGCCCCGAGCCTTGGGGCGTTTTTGTTGGTCCAAACGACTATGAATATTTCGCGAATCACACTTGGTGCTCGCGCAGTTCTTTCCGGTCCGGTGATTATGTGCTGCCAGTGTGACGAGCATGCTAGGCAAACATCACCATTGATCGAGATGTGCGCAATGGTGAATGGTAGGAAGGTCACGTTCTTTGTGCATGCGCGTTGCTTGTCCCAGGTCGCTAACGAAGTCTCGCGCCAGCACTTGCAGATCGTTGCTCACTACCAACGAAGAAAGTCCGCGTAAGGCGACTTCCAGGTCCTTAACCGTGCTACACTCCCAGCGATTCGTAAAATCTAGTGCGGGAGAAAGACATGGACCTATTGCAGGCGTTAAAGGTCTGAGCGGGACAGGGCGCAGAAGGAGCTAAATAAGCTGAACGCTGCAATTAAAGCCCTCGGTGGCAGCATAGGCATACAACCATCCGCTAGCAAACGGCCTACACTGAGCGCAGCCGCAAGAGCACGAATAGGCGCAGCTCAGAGGGCGCGATGGGCTAAAGTGCGTGCGAATGAAGGGCAGAAGCAGAAAGTCGTCAGCATGCCCAAGAAGAAAACAATGTCGGCCGCCGCTCGCAGGAAGATTGCCGCTGCCCAAAGAGCACGATGGGCGAAGATGAAGGGCAAGAAATCTGCCAAGACCGCGTAGCCTCTTGGCAAAGAAATCAACCCCTGAGATTGTTCCTCGGGGGCTCTGTCATTTGTTGACGATGGAAACCCATCATCGCCTAATCGAGCAAGAAACTCAGTTCTCTATAAACGAAGGTTTATCAGTCTAGCTAGGAGTCCTGCATCTTTAAAGTATATTCCGTTCGGGCGGCCTCGAAGGTCCGACAAGCCACTGTCTTTCAGCAACAGCCCCTATCGGTGGTGGTTCGAAAAAGGCCGCAAGGCGCTCACGGTCAGCCCTCAAGGCCCAGCATCCTTCGACGATCCAGACCTCGTTATCCAGGCGGTGCGGGACGCAGTAGGGATCGGGACAGCAATGGAAGACACCCGCAGAGATTTGATTGCCGAGGGATGCTCGATTCAGGTCCTGAAAGACGGGTGCCCCTCATTCCCCGGATACGTTTTGTACTATCCAAGCCGTCGGAATCAACCTGCTGCTCTTGCTGCTGTGATCGGCACACTTCGATTGTCGCAGGAACTCATCTAGCGATAGCGTCATCAGTTTCTGCTCATTGTTGTGAGCGGAATCGCGGATGCAACAGCACTTTTGATGGAGCGACAGAGGTGCGAGCCTGGCGACCACACATGGGCAAGAATTATCGCAGATCGCTACGCGTAGATTTTGGGTCGCTGTCATAGCCATTCGGTCGTGATAGCCCGCCTTCGGCCGGCAGTTCTGGAGCCCGAACAAATGGCCTCGGAGTTACTGACTACATGTGCCTGTCGGCTTCCATTGCGAAGGCGTACCCCGGGGGTTGAGAGGAATCATGGATCTCCAAGACAAACGATTTTCGGAGGACTGTACCAGTGATGCTCAGCTCCATTGGAACATCCGGTGGCACCGTCATTGTTCCACCAGCTTTCGCTCTATTCTCACCTGCGGAAGTCTCCAGACTAATGACCATTGGCACTCACGTGCGAGCTTCGTTCGCTTGAGCCGACTTCCACAAACTCCATCCGACGACTCCGAGGTCGCATTGGGGTGCATCAGGCAGCATTGAAAAAAATTCCAATAGGTTGCCGTCAGGGTCATGGAAAAAGAGAGAAGCAGCGGGCATCCACGCAAACACACTACTGGCTCGTCGGTGGGCTTGCCCGCGAAATCGAGTGGAATGATATTAGACTCGCGAAGCCGAGCGGCAGCCTGCAACAGGTTGTCAAGATCGACGGTGAACGCCACGTGCAGGTTCATTCGTTGTGGCCCAGTCCCCGGCTCCCAGAGACCTAGCATGGAATCTCCTCGACGCCCTAAAAGTCGCGGAAGAAATACGCGTCCTTAACTGGGACAAAAGTGGCGGGAAAAACTCTACCACTCTAGCGCGTCCGCCGAGCGGTGCGCTGGAATAAAATTGCAACCGACGACTTTGACGCACTACCGTTCTGTGCAGACTGCGGAAAATTATGATTAGCTACCCTCAACTTGCCCTGAGAAGGGATTAGTGTGACGGTTCGTGCACAACCGTAACCTCCTTCAAGGAGCTTTCGCGCATCAGAATAAGAGCAATGCAGCGGGGAATGAAATTCGTGGCGGCAGCACGCGGGCATCTCACACGGGAAAAGGCTAAGCCGGAGCGCTTAGCTTTTTTTCTTACCCTGCAGAATCCCCGATCACACCCTACCACGGCCAAAGTAAGAATGCCTTGTCCTCAAGGGATAATTGCCGATAACGACCGCTGTTTACTCTCTTGGTTCGTCATGCCCGTTGAATATCACCCAAGAATCGCTAAGATTGAACAGCGCGGAAAGAAACAGGGCTGAGATCATCAGCAGCGCGTGACTTGTCCCTAAGAAATTCGTGAGGATGTCGCGCATGCAACGCATCGCGTGCAAGCAGCGTGTGCTGCGTTAGTGGAAGAACACGCCCATTCCGGGAGAGATGCCGCCATGGTTAGAAGGTGGGAATACGACTGGATTTCACACGGCATGCCCGCGATACCGTCGTATATCGGGATTGCTCGCCTTTTTGAAAACGACGATATAAAGGCTTTGATTGAGTTCGTCGGGACCTCGCAAAGGTATTCTTACACCCTCCGGGTATTCATGCCCGGCGCGCGTAGCCTAGAAGTAGCGTACTTCCGTTCACTGGATGACGCGAAAGCATATGTCGACGCCCAAGTTTAAATCTTTTAAGAAGTCTGCGAAGACTGCCTCTAGCTCCTTAAAGAAATCTCTAAACCCGAGTCGCGAATGGGCATCTCTTCCCGTTATGCCCTGATTCGATGTGATCGTTCAACTGCGCGATCGCGAACCGCTCGGCCCGAACAGCCGCCGCTCTGTCCTCTGAGGTCAGACCCGGACGTGCTGCAAGCCTACGAATATCTGAGAGGTGCTGTTCAAGCTCGTCCTTGGTCTGGCACTCCATGTTATCCCCTTACCTTGAGCTTTAACCGTCTGTGCTGGCCTATTCAGAAGGAAAGCCACTATCGCAACGTTACTGCGGCACAGATGCAATAGCGGCTTTGGGGGGAGCGCTTTTCCCAGTCGGAACTTATCACACACGTTCCGTTAAGTCACAAGAAAAATCGTAAGCCAGCGCTGCCTTTTTGAAACCGTCGCTTTTCGTCGTGAGCCTCCTTATAAGGTCAGATACATTAGCCGTTACTTACCGAGGGCCGATCCGTGAACGTGAGTCACCGACACACTCGATTTCAAGAGTTCCTTCAGATCGATCTCGCCAGTCTTCTTCGTGTCGAGCCTGTCGAACTCCGCCTCCATGAATTTCATCCACTCTTGCTTGGAAATCTTGCCGTTCTTGTCGGTGTCCATCAGGGCGAGCAGTTCTTTCACTTTGTCGGTAGCGATTGCGGATATATTCGGTTGTCTTGGAACGGACGATCTCTGCGCAAAGAAAGTCGTTCCTCCTGTGCACATCAAAGTAATCAAGAGAATTGCACCCAAGAGACTTCTCAGTTTCATGGCGAAACCTCCTCTCTAGAGGTCGAGCCAAATCGGGCAATTCCTATTTACCTTCCTCGCCAAATGACATTGGAAGAGCATCGGTATCAAACTGGCATAAAGGGTTCATAAAGAATTCGTAAGTCCCCTTTGAAAGTTGGTACCCCTGCGGAGAAGGCATGCCCGGGATCATCGAGAATTCCTGCCTCTCTACTGAAGAAATCGGAAATGGGGAGAAAGACGATAGGAAGGAAAAAGAATTTTCGGTGGGGATGCTTCAGAGCGGAAAAGCTAATCCAAACTGAATCTGGGAACGAAGCACTCTCGTTAGCTTCGGCTTCCGGATTACCGGATGGAGGTCAGCAATCGCTTGCTCACTGTTCTTTGAAGATCCACATACTCGTTTGATTCGGGAAACTGGTGCCAGAGGTTCACTAGCCGTTCGTAACAGGCTCGCGCTTCTCGAGTGCGATGTCTGGAAACATAAAAGGTCCCAAGGGCTTGTTCGGCCGTGGCGAGTGGAGTCAAGCTGGTGAGTTCGTCGGGGCGGACGATCTTTTGGGCCTCGTCGCGGGCCTCGAGCAGCAGGCCTTCGGCGCGCGCCACATTTCCACTGGCTGCATTCGTCCTCGCCGCCAGAATCAGGGACTCGACCACCTCCGTGTGCTCCTCCGGGAGTTGGGCAATCTCGCGATTGGCCGCGAGCGCTGAGTCGGCAGAGCTGCGCGCTTCTGCCACTCGGCCTGCCTTCAATTGAGCCTCACCTAGTCTCAGCAATGCCTCCGCGCGATAGGCAGCGGCCCTGCGGCGGTCAAGTTTATTCGAAGCAATCATCTGATCGAACATTCGCAGTGAATCACGAACGAAGCGGCTGGCGGCAGGCGGATCAGATGCCTGGAGACAGTACGAGACTTTGTATTCCGCGATCCCCACACTGAACTGGGCCGCCGTGTTGTTGGGATCGCGCTCAAGCATCTGCTGCGCGGTCTGCAGATACAGCCTCAAGCTTTCCAGAGCCCGCTTCGGGTCTCCGTAATTCGGATATTCGTCGTTGAAGTAAACGCGGCCGCGGAACTGATACATCACCGCTAAATTTCGATGAAATCTCGGATTCAAAGGTTCGGCGGCGAGAAGTTCCCGTAGAGTGGTTTCCTCTTCGTCAAATGCCTGAAGTGCCTCCCGAAGATGGCCTAGCTCGTCTTCGGCGGTGCCAACTCGCTCCGCGGACTCTGCAACGGCTGCCAGCGCCTGCTGGTCTCTTTTGCGGTTCAACTGCGCATGCGCAAATTCGCTACACCGGGAAAACTCCGTCCAGGCCTGGTCGTAGTTGCCCCAGTCCTCGTCGATATCACCCAGCTTGCACCAGGCGGTTGTATAGCTGTTCTGTAAATGCGGGTCGAGATGCTGGTTGTGGCGAAGCCGGTCAAGAATCTGAATCGCGGCCTCAGTCAGCTCCCTTGCCCGTTTCGGATCCTGACCGTAACGAAACAATCCCCCGTAGCCGAGATAGAAATCTGCTAAATCGGGCAGATAGGCGCTGTTCTTCTGGGCAATCCGTTCATAAATGTCGCCGGCCTTTCGGTACCTGGCCAGCGCCTCGGTCATGCGACCCAGATTGGGGCGTGTAGGAAATCCCTGCGCATCGCCGATCTTCACATACGCAGCTGCGATTTCATTTTGCAGCTCCAAATCACCGCCAGCGTTCCCGGCAAGATTGTCCAAGTACTCGAGCCCCGTGCGGACCATCATTTCGCGTACCTTGGTCGAGCCGTCTAGTTTCGCAACTTCATCATGAAGATCGAATACGAATGTGTGTGCCAGCTTGCGGACATCCTCAAACCGACGTTGTGCCATTCTCGCCTGGTAAATGGCAAAACCTGAGGCTGCAAGGATTGCCGCAAACGCCAAGCTCGCAGCAGAAAGACTGATACGATTGCGGCGCACAAACTTCCGCAGGCGATAGACGACAGTGTCCGGGCGGGCGCGGATGGGCTCGTGTTTGAGATAGCGTTGCAGATCATCGGCGAGTTCGGTCACAGAGGAATAGCGTTCCGCCGGGGCTTTCTTCAGAGCCTTGGCGATGATCGTATCCAAGTCTCCACGCAGTTCGCGCTGGAGCTTCTCCGGGGTCGTGCCGCGTTTTTCGGCCACGGCCTTGTTTGCCACTTCGACGGCCTGAGACGCACGAACGGGGACGGTCTCAACGATCGCCTTGACCAATGCCGCCGGGGACAGCGAGCCCCCTCCCGCCGCCGGGTGATGGCCCGTCAGCAGCAAGTACAACAACAGACCCAAGGCGTAAACATCCGTGGCCGTCGTGATCGCTCCACCAGTGATTTGTTCGGGAGCAGCGAATAAGGGCGTTAGTGCGCCGCTTCCGCCCGTGACGGCCGTAGTGGATGCAAGACTGGTATCCTCTGCCAAAAGCTTAGCAATCCCAAAATCCAGCAGCTTCACCTGACCTTTACCATCGACGAGCACGTTCGAGGGCTTAATGTCACGATGCACGATCAGGTTGGCATGTGCATGAGCGACGGCGCTGAGCACATCGAGGAAAATTCTTATCCGTGCAAGCGCGTCGAGTTTTCTGTTGTCACAATAGGTATCGACGGGTTCTCCGGTCACGTTTTCAAGCACGAGATAAGGCTCGCCATTCGCCGTCACGCCAGCATCGATTAATTCGGCGATATGGGAATGCGCAAGCTGACCCAGAATTTTACCCTCTCGTTTGAACCGTTCGGCGCTGCTGGGTCCGGCCACGGAAAAACGCAAGAACTTGATGGCCACCCGTCGCTCGAATCTTCCATCGCTGCGCTCTGCCAGCCAGACCGTACCCATGCCGCCTTGACCGATGGGCGAGAGCAGTGTGTACGCACCGATCTGCTGGCCGCGCATTGAGCCCTCGGGCGTGTCTTGCAGCGCGGTCTGCTCCAGGAATCGGTGCTGAGCCAGATCCTGGTGCTCCCGCAATAATTCGTGAAGCAGATCGGCCAGATCAGGTTTCTGAGTTCGGAAGGATTCGAACCACGCGCTCCGCTCCGGTTCAGGAAGCGACAGGGCCTCATCGAGATATGGGCTCACTTCCTGCCAGCGCTCCGGGCTTAAGGTCAGCATTCAGACCTCCAGATCTTTTGCGATCTTGCGGTGGAGATAGATTCGGGGCCGTCCCCACTGTCGCTGCGCCGTGCGCTCGGAAATGTTTCTCATGGCGCCGATTTCGGAGAATGTAGAGCTACAGAAAAACTTCATGTCAACAAATTTCCGCCACCGGCGGATCGATTTTCATAGGTTCGTCGAGAGCCTCTCCAATTTGCCTTAACTCGCGCTCGTCGACAGCCTGCTCCAGAGCTGATCCCGTCGACGTATGTGAAATTGGCCCCCACGCGTCTGGGCACCGCGATTACGAGCGTGATCGATGATCAGCCCTCGCCTTAAGCGCGAGGCATATGCCATGAATCTGGCGCGATCCGGAAAAGAATTCCCATCTTTGTCCGCCATCTCGATGTATGGCTGATGAAACAGCGTGCTGGCGCTCAGGCTTTCTGGTACTCCCTGTCGGGCCAGTTCGCGCTTGGCAACGCGATGCAGTTCCGCATATAACGCTGTGAACAAAACTTCGGCCACCGATAGGTTCCCCTGCTCGGTAGCTTCGATAAGCTGAGAAAGTGTCGATTCCATCGCAACCCCCACATTGCTCCACGCCCAGGCAGGGTGCGCTAAAAAGCTTGATTGCTATTGTATGAGGGAAGACAAATATCCGCACGTTCTGCCTGTGCCGTAAAAACAAGCGCTTTGAGCCGATCAGGCCGGGTTCGGTGCTCGCCGCTCACAAAGACATCCTCAAATCAAACGCGGCTTTAGAAAACTTACTGGTGTCCATGTTGGTGCATCCAAAGCGGGTGGAACGCACAGCTAAGTGCAAAGCTCGGGGAACTCGCGGATCCTTGCTGTGCTGTTTCGCATACTCGATGACCTCTGTCGGTGCACCACCAATTGTCGCGATACCCGGCAGGTAGGTAAATCGCTCTGGACCATAGCCGGGATGGTTCTTTCTCTCGGTAGGTGTGCACGAGGCCGCCGTAGTTCCCTAGCAGGCTGCGAAAAAACCTAGTTCGATGGTTTGATGGCCTCACGCACTACAGGGCTTTAGTTGCCACCAACTGAATGATCGACGAGCCGGTAGAGTATCGGGGCGTTAAGAGTTCGGGCTGGTGGTTCCGATACCGACCCGGGTGGTGGCTTTGGCGCCGTTCACCCCACCAATTTGCTCACGCTAGGCAAGGGCCCGGCAGCGCCTGAATGTTTGTTTTCCAGCGGCGTGAGCTATAGGTGGTCCAACCATCGGAAATGGAGGCGCCAGCTCTTGTTGGATGACTGTTTTGTTAGACGCTCTCAGGACGGTCTCCGACCTACATAACAAAAGAAGGGACGACACTCAATATCGTCCCTATTTTCACACTCAATGTTCTTTGATATGCGGTTCAGTCGGCCTCAGAAACTTAAGTGAAGGCCGAATTGGATCTCCCGGGGTGGAAGCACGTTGTAAGTAATCTGTCCCGCTCCCGCAGCACCGATCCCCGTATTGGGTACGCCGTAGTTCTGAATGTTGAAAGCGTTGAAGAATTCCGCTCGGAAAGAGACGAAATATCTTTCACCGATCGGGAAATTCTTGAATACGGAGAAATCCGCGTTATACACGGCTGGAGAGCGCAATACGTTCCGTCCAAAATCTCCATAGGAGTCTACAGGTACCGCAAAGGCATTAGGGTTGAACCACTCGGCGACTGTGGGGTGTGCCGGGTTTGGATCTCCCACGAGGTTCGGCCGAGCATAGTCCCAAAACGAATTGGTATTCCCAATATTGGCAACGTCGCCTGACACCGCCAGGTTATAGGGTTGCCCGGAACGCAGCTGCACCAGCCCGTTTATCTGCCAATTGCCGACAACCTGATTTGCGATACCTTGGTTGAGAAATCGCTGGCCCTTTCCGAAGGGAAGATCCCAAATCCCGGTCATGGAAAGAAACTGAGGAATGTTGTAGGATGAAACTCCCCGGCTGCCTCGCGGGTCGTAGTAATTTTGCAGGTTCGAATCTCCTCCGGGGCCTGGGTACGAACCGTTCTCCACGCCGAAAAAGCCGCTACTGCCCAGATCGATGGATTTCGACCAGGTATAGGACACCAAGTACTGAAAGCTCCGGGCGAACCTGTGCTCCAGTTTCACCTGCAAGGCATTGTATTCGGCATTCCCGGTGGACGTGCTGTAGAAAGGGGTTCCTTGATACCAAGGGAACGGCGGGGTCCCGCCAGGGGTTGTCGCAGTGTTCCACAAGCCAGTTGAAGAAACTCGAGTGTTGTGACTGCCAATGTATCCGACGGAAAGAGCTAGATTTGCCCCCATCTGCCGCTGGATTTCGAGGTTCCACTGTTGCGACCGTGGATCCTTCTGGTGTGGATCGAAGAACCAGTTATCCTGGGTCCAGGGAGAGGGACCGGGCAGGGCAAGTGATGGTGCTTGACTGAAGGTTTGCTCGACGGTGGTCAAAGGTTGCCCGAGTTGATTGAGGGGGACATTGTTGAATACGCCTCCAGTAGCGGGCCACGAATTGGCAATGCCCTTCCAGTCCTGCTCGAAGCCCATTAGCGTGTCGTAGACAATTCCATACCCGGCACGGACAACCGTCTTCTCCTCCACCTGCCATGCCAAGCCGAGCCGCGGTCCCCAGTCACTCCAGTCGGGACCCGGACCCCAAGCCTTACCATAAGGTGAGAGTTGAATGAAATTTCCGTTAGGAATGCTCGGCAAGGTGCCTCCGCCGGGGATACAAGGCGGCACTACTCCGGACTGGCTACATGGCGGCGGGACTTGATCCGCGCCGATCCACCAGTGACCGTCGGTATTCGGACCGCTGACGACCGTCCCGGCCTCGGGGTCGAAGGGCCTACGATGCTCAAAACGAAGGCCATAATTCAACGTCAGATTCTTTCGGATCTTCCACCCATCTTGAAAATAGGCAGCCCAAGTTGAGACCCGGTTGCCCAAGGACACTAGGTTGGTGTTGTCCGTCTGCGAAGGGAGCGCGAGCAGCGCAGATGCCAGCGACGAACCCGTCGTTCCGACCTGCTCGGGATTCCCAGTAGTATCGTTGGTAAAAGTATATGCGCCGTAAGGAGGGCTTCCGGAGTTATTACCCTGTTTAAAATACTGAAAGCCAAATTTGAACTGGTGCACTCCATGAATCCAAGTCAAACCGTTGGAATAGCTGGTGACCGGGCTCTCGATGGTATTAGGTTTGTTGTACCCTGGGTTTGCACTAAGCGGTCCGCCGCCGAAAGGAGCCTGCAGATCGATAGTGGTTCCTCCCGAACTAGTAAATCCCAACGCGATCAGCGGGGCAATCCCGGCGGTATCCGTCTGACCCCGCGAAAAGGGCCGTTGCGCTCGTCCAATGTGATTTTCCATCAACAGCGAGGCGCTGAACGCGTGCGTCCACCCGAGCGCGAGATTCAGGGCCGGCACGGAGTTGGCGGTGGCTCCAGACACGTCAAAAGGCAATACATCAGCCACGTTGAGGCGATCGTAACGGAAGAA
>JASHPL010000224.1 GCA_030038125.1 Candidatus Sulfotelmatobacter sp. | reverse complement strand
ATGTCCGGTATCGAGGAATTGAACTTTCGCCTTGGGCAAGTCTTTTCGAAATGCCTCCGCTCCCGGAGGGAGGAAAAACGGGTCGTTCTTGCCCCAAATCGCAAGCAAAGGCGGTTGCGATTTACGAAAATATTCCTGAAATTTTGGATAGAGCTTCACATTCGACGCGTAGTCGAGAAATAAATCGAGTTGAATATCTTCGTTCCCCGGACGCTCGAGCAGGGCCGCATCCAATGTGTACGATTCTGGCGGAACACTGTCCGGATCTGTCACGCCGTGGGTGTACTGCCATTTTGTCGTCTCCGGCTTGAGAAAATTCCGAAGCGCGGCTCGATTAGCCGAGGTCGGCTCTTTCCAATATTTCTGAATGGGATTCCAACCTTCGCTGAGGCCTTCTTCATAGGCGTTCCCGTTCTGTGAAATGATCGCCGTGACTCGCTCGGGATGAGCCATGGCCAAGCGGAGGCCCGTCGGCGCGCCGTAGTCGAATACATAGATTGCATAGCGATCAAGTTTGAGCGCTCGGGTGAAAGCCTCGATTGTGGCCGCCAATCCATCGAACGTGTAGGCATACTGTCGCTCGGCCGGCACCTGTGTGAATCCAAAACCGGGAAGGTCCGGTGCGATGACACGATAGTCACTGGCAAGGCGCGGTATCAGTTCCCGGAACATAAACGATGACGCGGGGAAGCCGTGCAGCAAAAGAACGACCGGAGCGTTCTCGTCGCCTCCAGTCCGGTAAAAAACGCGAACGCCGTCAGCGTCGACTTTATGGATGGAGATAAAGGGGACAGCCGCCTCGGATGCAAATCCGCGGCTTAACTTTCCGGATGGTCCCTGCTCCAACGTGTCACGCTTTCTTATGGAAGTTGCCTTTGTCATAAAATCCGCTCCTCACGATTGAGAACTAATTCAGTGCGAGAAAGATGGCGACTAGCGAATCGCACTCTGATGATGGGTCCGCTTAAAACGCCTAGGCTAAAAGGCATCGAGTTTCGCCGTTCCGAAAACACTGTGAAGCCCGGCGGAATAGACTGCGACGGTGTTGAATCGGTTGAAATCAACATCCGCGGGCAACGCGTAGTTTTGTTCAGCTTGCCCGGTCTTGATCTCGCCAATATCCCGATGGTTGGAGTCGCCCGGGGTGAATTGTTGGCTATTGCCCATACTGCTCCCATCCACGAGGATCACAGTCACACCGGCTTCATTTGCAGTCGAAAAGTTGGACAGAGTGAGCAGGAGGCTACCGTTCGGCTGCCGATAGACCGTCGCGCGCCCACTCGTGTCCCGTGCATCCGTGTGAAACGAGCCCGTGTAAAGCGGTGTCAACTGGCCCAGCGTTGCCGGCGCTGGCTCATTGACCTTTTTGTTGACGAATAGTTTCTCGGGCCGAAAGGCGTACCACAGGCCCAATGCAGCGACCAACGCCAGGGCCGACAAAACCACGCGTCGTTTCGAGAATCTGTTCGTAGGTTTGGACATGGTGATCTTCCGTTGCCAGGTGGTTTATGTCCTGGCCATGATTCTTATTTCGCCAATGGGGCTGTGCCGAAGTTGACGCTAAAGCGCTCGCAAAAAATGGACACCGCTTTGTACTTCGCCAGGTCGGTCCCTGCTGGTATGGTGTAATTCTGGTCGCCCTCGTTTCCCTTAAGCGAGCCGAGATCGACGCGCTCAATGCCTTTCTTGAGAAAGTCCTCGTTGTCGTCTGCATCCGAAGCGGCGATGAGCAGCACATGCAGGTTGGGACCGTTGGAAGTCTTGAAATGTGTCAGCCGCAGAGTCTCTGGTCCGCTGGATCCCGCATAAACGGTGGCCCGACCCGAGGTGCTGTGAGCTGCGCCATGAAAAGTACCCGTGGCCACAATCGTGCCGCTTTGCGCCATAAGTGCAAGGGCACTGATCATGGCTATCGCGGCCCCTGAGAACTTCACGAATCTGTTTCTGTTCATGATCTCCTCCTTTGGATTAATCGCCCGCTGCGGCAAGTTTCTTGTTCGCTGCGAACGCCATCCTCACATGCAAACAGCACGCCAAAAAGGGCAGCGTTGAATGGAAGAATTTGCAGACCGAGATAAGTTCTTCCAGCTTTAGAAGATGTCTTCGTGAAAGAGGCAAATCTGTTGATGGGGTGCGTGTCGAATTCGTGACCAATGCCCAACACTGACGGATTTCGGTCCCAATCATGGGTTGCCGAGCACGACTCGAGGATTTAGTGGCGAATCTCCCGGTTGGAAACGTGTGAGTGGGAATTGCTCGTGCGCCAAACGCGTCAAGCCACCAGCGTCGTGTGTTCTCTCCCAGATCTGTCCCGAGCAGCAGGGCATCTCCGGTTTGGACACCCCAAATCGAGGCGGACAGAATCAATCGCCATGCGCCGGGGAAAGCCCTATTAGGTTGCCAAACGTATTCCCGTGAACTGCCAGCGCGTCGGCGGCGGAAAGAAGCTGCGGTAGGTCGCACGCAGATGACTCGCAGCGGTGACGCAAGACCCACCGCGCAATACCATCTGGCCGCACATGAACTTCGCGTTGTATTCCCCAGGAGCTCCGGGAAGCGGCCTGTATCCGGGGTAACCGGTGTAGGCGCTCGCTGTCCACTCCCAACAGTCCCCGAAAAGTTGCTCAACACCCCCGCCGTTCGCCATGGCCGGATGCAGTCTGCCTGTATCGAGCAGGTTTCCGTGGAGTGGGGCTTGGTTCGCGACGCATTCCCACTCCGCTTCCGTCGGCAGACGGCAACCTCGCCAGCGTGCGAACGCATCGGCCTCGAAGAAGCTTATGTGGCACAGGGGTGTATCCAGCAAAGTAGAAAGACCGTGCCAACCCCTTAGCGTAAATACTCTCCAACCTGTCGCGTCGTTCGAGTCGCGCTCCCAGTAAAGCGGTGCTTGCCAGCCTGCTTTGGTTACCGTCTCCCAGCCCTCCGAAAGCCAATACTCGGGACGCGTGTAGACCTGGTCCGACATGAACTCCAAATACTCGCGGCACGTCACAGCCCGGTTCGCGATCTGGAAGGGTTCCAAGTAGACCTTGTGGCGAGGGGTTTCGTTGTCAAAGCAGAAGTCGAGATGATTCGCTGTCTGCAGGGGATACCCGATTTCTATCAGACCGCCCTTAAAGCTGTGCCAGCTCAGTTTGGAGACCCCGAGCCGCTTCTCTTCGAACAGAGAGGACCGAGCGTATGACGGGTGGAGCGGATTCAAGAAAAAAGCGTGCTTAATATCAGTCAGCGCGAGTTCCTGGTGTTGTTGCTCGTGGTTGAGGCCCAGCAGAATGATCCGCGCCGGCTCCTCGTTAACGAACCCCAAGAGGAACCTCTCCATCTCTTGGTCGACGTGCAGGCGGTAGGCTAGTACGTCATCAAGAGAGGGACGGCAGAAGCAATCGCGCAACCTTTTTTCGCGAATCCCCCGCCCGAGCGAGGTGGAGTAGCTACTAAAAAGCCAATGAAACTCTTGGTTAAAGGGCTTGTACCCAGGAAGAAAAGGCCTTAACACGAAGGTTTCGAAGAACCAGGTTGTCTGGACCTGATGCCACTTCGTTGGACTGGCTTCAGGACACGACTGCACCATCTGGTCCTCGGCAGAGAGGCACTCAACGATAGAGCGTGTCACCGACCGAATCGCTTTATACTTCAAGTCGAGTTCAGACCTCACCATTCTCAAGACTCGAGCCGTCATCAAAGATGAAGTAGACAATTTTGCCGGGGCGAATCCGACAGAGTCGCTTCGTCAGGTGGCACCCGCGACTTTGGTTAGCAAGCGATACGCCAACGCACAAAGGTCAACGCATCGTAGGATTTCGAGCGTCAAACCCTTCAGGCGCTTAATGATGACGAAGCGAAGCTGCGGCCGGCTTTTCACCATTCTGACGAAACTGTGATGGAGGTCCGTCAGTGACGGACTGTCGTCGCAGGAATATCGTGGCCCTTAAAATCACACGAATTACCGGGCGGTCTACGCTGCTCCTACGTGCGCAGCTGCCGCGCGACTCACGCGAAGCTTGCGCATCCTGTACAGCAGCGAGGTCCGCTTCATGCCCAGACGCTCAGCCGCCCCGTTCCGCCCGCCGATCACCCAATTCGTTGCTTCGAGAGCCCGGAGGATATGATCTCGCTCGACTTCAGCGAGACCACTGATAGGCAAATTTACACAGGGCTCAGGGCTGAACGACTCCAACTCCGATATGGGGGCACGTAGTATCAAGTGAGGAGAGAGAATCACCGCCCGTTCGATAAAGTTTTGTAGCTCCCGAACGTTTCCTGGCCAGCGATAGCGCACAAGTGCATCCATCGTCTCCGCGGAGATCTCTTCGATGGTCTTGTTCATTCGTCGTGCGCACAACCCCGTGAAATGCCAGACCAGTTCGGGGATGTCTTCGGTACGCTGCCGCAAGGCCGGCACAGGGATGGGAAATACTTTCAGGCGATAGTAGAGGTCTTCGCGAAATGTCCCCTGTTTTACCATCGCAGCCAGGTCGCGATGCGTGGCCGCAACCAGGCGTACGTCAACCTTTCGCGTGTGATTGCTGCCCAGTCTCTCGAACTCCTGCTCTTGCAACACCCGCAACAGCTTTGCCTGAAGTTCCAAGGGGATGTCGCCCACTTCGTCCAGAAAAAGTGTGCCCTGATTCGCGAGTTCGAACCGTCCTGTCTTTTGAGCGATTGCTCCTGTGAACGCTCCTCTCTCGTGACCAAATAATTCACTTTCCAGGAGCCCGAGGGGGATGGCCGCGCAGTTCAACTTCACAAAGGCCCCGCCCCGCCGGCAACTGGAATTGTGAATGGCGCGCGCAATCAGCTCCTTCCCCGTTCCCGTCTCGCCTAGAATCAGCACGCTTGAATCGGTAGGAGCCACCAAGGACACGAGCTGCAATGCGCTCTTTAAAGCTGGGCTCTTGCCGACAATCTCTCCGAGTTCAGAGCGAATTCCATCGCTCATGTAGAAGTTCTGCCTCGTGTCTTTCCGAACGGGGCTGAAATTGCTTGTGGCATTTTCGATGGCAAGAGATACGGGAGCACAAGTCATACGGGCTCACCTCTGCTTTCTCCAAGGAAACTTGGGGGTACATATTCGAATGATCTATGAAGACAGTAAAGGCTTCTGAAGAATCGGGTAAGCCTAAATAGGGCGCGAACGCCATGACTCGTTCGGGCCAGAATGTTCTGGCTTCGTTCGGTAAACGATGCGGTCCCACTGAGTGCTGAGGTAGGAGGAAAACCGGGGTTCGAGTATCGTCTCAAGGCCTTATGCATCATTTTGAGTCTGAGCGGACAATGAGCCGGCGGCCAAACAACCTGGAATCAAACGAAAATGCTCCCGGCCCCAAAAAGAAAACAACGCAGGTCACGCAGAATGTGAAGATGATGTGATAAGGATCGGATTCATGTGCGTGCAGTACCAGGAAAACCTGCATCAGCGCAGAAAGGACGCAACTGACAGGCGTGAAGGCTCCAAAACAGAATGCTGTGACGAGCAGGATTACTCCCGCGATCTCCCAAGTGGGAACAGAAACCACATCGACGACGCTGTTGCGAAGGAGCATTCCCGCCGCACACACACGCAAGAGCAGCAGTCCGCAGCCAGCCGCACCACCAGGAAACATCGAAAACAGTCTTTGCACGAGTCTAGGGTAAAGGCTCGAAGGGTGCCCGGGGAATCCCAGAAGGAGGCAGGAGCCAATAGCTCCTTCGAGGGGGACTGATTTGGAAAGACGGTCATATCATAACGAGAACAAGAAAGCGAGGGATTGGTATGACGGAACCCCGCGTCATTCGAGTCATGGCAGTCGATGATCACCCTTTGATGATGGCTGGCATCGTAGGTGAGATCAATGCGCAAGCAGACATGCGCGTGGTTGCTGAGGCGTCCGACGGCGATGAAGCCATCGCCCTCTTTCAGAAACATCGCCCCGACGTCACATTGATGGATATACGCATGCCGAAAGTCAACGGCATCGCGGCGATCTCATCGATTCGCGAGCAATTTCCCCATGCCCGCATCATCGTCCTGACTACGTCTGCCGGCGACGTTCAAGCGGTTCGGGCCTTCAAGGCTGGAGCTGTCGGCTATTTGCTGAAGAACCTGCTCCGAAGGGAATTAGTGGAAACGATTCGTCTGGTGCACAAGGGTCAGAAGCGCATCCCCCCGGAAGTCGCCCAGCAGATCGCCGAACACGCGGCGGATGATTCCATAACGAGTCGTGAACTCGATGTGCTCCGTGGCGTTGCTAACGGTAATTCGAACAAAATCATCGCCGGCGATCTGAATATTTCTGAGCACACGGTCAAAAATCATCTGAAGAACATCCTTTCCAAGTTAAACGCCAGTGATCGGACACATGCCGTCATGATCGCCATCAAGCGCGGTTTCCTGGATATGTAAAATGGAGATATGTGAAGTGAGATATCGACGCCGTGACGAACTCGTGGCCGCGTGCGTCTGCCAAGTTTCTAAGGTGGCATATGTCCTTATTCACGAGGCTTTCTTATTGCTTCGTACCCTCCCACAGTCGCTTCAGCTTCCAGAACCAGGAAGCATTTGGATCTGAAACGAAGGCAACGCCGGCAGGTATTCTCACCTCCACTTCCGTGCCGGCTCCGGTCCCGCTCCACACATCCAAGTGCGCACCAATCTTTTTGGCGCGTTCTCGCATTCCAGGCAATCCAAAATGCCCATCTCGATGTCCGTGCTTCAGAATGGCAGAGTCAATCCCCACGCCGTCGTCCCGGATCCGGATGCGCATTTCGCTCCGCTCGTAGTTGAGTTCTGCTTCAATCGAGTGCGCGCCAGAATGGCGGAACGCGTTGCCCAGCGCTTCTTTTCCAATCTTAAATAACTCCTCGAAGACCACTGGGTGCAAAGGACGAATCGATCCGTTGATGACCACTTTGAATTCGCAGGAACGGCCGTTCCGCATTCCCTCGCCGAAATGAACGAAAGCCGTGGGTAACTCGTTTTGCTCGGACGTCGTGGCCCGCAGATCCAAAACAAGTTCCCGCCCTTCAAGCATCACCTGGTCCGATTGTTTCAGGGTATCTTCGAAGATTTGCCGCGCAGGGTCGTCTTTGCCAAGCTGAGATGTCGCGGTATGGAAGCGCAGCAGCAAACCCTGGATCCCTTGAAAAAACGTGTCATGCAAGTCCCTTGCGATCCGTTCTCGTTCCGCAAGCCGCTCGAACATCCGCCCACGCAATTGCACGGTCACCTGTCTGACGCGGAGACGGTATGCGGAATAAACAAAGACTACGAAGCCAAAGAGGCAGATGGCTTTGAACCACACTCCCTGAGTGAAAGACGGTGGAATCGTAAACCCAAGCTCCGCGCCGGTCTCGTTCCACACGCCATCGTTGTTCGATGCAATCACCCGAAATTCGTAGTGACCAGGTGGCAGATTGGTATAGCTGACCTCGCGGCGGGAGACAAACTGACTCCACTTCGTGTCGTACCCTTGCAGTTTGTATCGAAATCGTACTTTCTGCGGAACCACGAAACTCAATGCAGTGTACTCGATATCCAAATTTCGGATGAGAGCTGGCAACTGCAAGTCGCGCTGCACGGGATAACTGACGCCGTTGGCCTCGAGTCCTTCCACTATGACGTTGGGAGGCAGGGCATTCCTGGGCCACTTGCGTGGATCAAACGTTTGTACAACGTTGTTGTTGGCGAACCACAGCCGGCCATCGAGTGAGCGGGTGGCTTGGGGCTGTAAGGGAGTCATTCCGGGCTCTGCGCCACAGTAAACATCCAGCAACTCGATGTTGACTTGCACGGATGGATTCTCATGCCATCGAGCCAGTTCGGATGCGGCGACAGAAAACAGTCCGCATCTGGCATACAGCCAGAGTGCACCCGCATCGTCCTTCACCGCCGCGTACAACTCGTTGCAAGGCAATCCATTCGCGGTCGTCATCTTGGCGGTCTTATTGTCGGTCCACCACAGGAACGCGTCCTCGGCGACGGCCCACAGACCGCCGCCAGAAGCCGGCAGCAACTGCCGGATGCTGTTGGCGCTGATATGAGGGAACGTTTCCGAGCGGTCTTCATAGTAGTGGGCCAGATCGCCGCTCACGCAGCCCAGCCACACACCTTTCGCGGAATCACCCGCAATCGAAAAACACGGCTGCGGCAGACTGATTTGCCGCCGCACCTGAAGGTTCTCGATTCGAAACAGGATATCGCGGGTCAGAACCCACTCGTCGCCTGCTGCATCTTCCGCAATTCCAAGAACGATTCCGAGCGAGCTTTGGTCGGATCTGTGAATCGGTAGAAAGCGTCCGTGATCGAGCACTGACAAGCTGCTGTCCACTCCCGCCCAGAGTCGACCGTGGCGGTCCTCAAACATCGTGGTGATATCGCGTCCGGGCAAACCATGATTTGTGCGGATGGCCGAAAGCTTGTCTTGCCTAAGAAAACCCAGTGCTTCGGCGCCACCAATCCATAAGCCACCATCGTGCGAGGCCAGAACTGTACTGACGTGATCGGATACCAGACCCTCCTTAATCGAATAACTCACGACCGGCAGGTCGCGAAAACTATCGATTCCCTTCGTCGTCGCGACCCATAACACTCCTTCACGATCCTGGAAGAAGAATCCTTGCACGGAGTCACTCGACAGGCCGTCTGCATTTGTGAAGTGATCGGTCTTCCCGCCAAATATCCGATAGACCCCGTCGCTTTGCGTTGAAACCCATAGAGCACCATCTCGATCACGAAAAAGCCCATTCGTACTCGGAGGAGGACCTTGCGCCTTGGGGAGAGGATGAGGTGTCCACTTCCCATGAGCGAATTCCTGAACCTGAAGGTTTCCATCGGGCTGCTGCAGCCCAATCCAGACATGACTTTGATCCACCACAGATAACGCATCGACCCCCATCAAGTAACCGCGCTTCGCCAGGTCTCGGTGGAAGCACACCGACGAACCTCCGGGCTTCCACTTGCAAAGTCCCTCATTGCCAGAAATCCAGAAGTTCCCGGAGCTATCCAGCGCTAATCTGGTTGCGACTGAAAGAGGGATCCCCTCGTTCCGGCCAAAACAACGCTGATCCCTGTCTCGAATCCGGCACAGCGGACCACGTCCGTCGCCGCTATCCCACCTCGCGATCCAAATGTCTGCCTCGTGGTCCTCCACGATGCTCCAAATACTATTTGGCAAACTCTTGTACCTCGTGAGTATTCCACTCTTCCAACGGGCCAACCCATACGCCGTTCCGATCCACAAACTCCCATCGCGCGTGCCCAGAAGAGAATGGATCTGATCGCTAGGAAGCTTTTCACCGCGCGGCGATGCCCAAGGGACGAAACGCACTCCATCAAAGCGGACCAGGCCCGCGTGAGTGCCGATCCAGAGATAGCCATCCTTAGTCTGGGCGATGGCTTCCGGCGAACCCAGCAAATATCCATCTTGAATTCGCCACATGTTGTGGCCGTACTGAGAGATCTTTCGCGTAGGGTCAAGCCCCGCAACTGCGGGACAGAGGAGCGGCAAGAGCATGAGGCCAAGAATGGCCTGCGTCATGAGGCGCGGCATTACAACACTCTTCCCCTCAAGGTATTGCCTTCGATCAACGGACCGTCGAATCCGACTTTATAGAAAAACTAAAGATTCGGACGACGACAGAAGTTATTCAGGACAATCGGGCAAGCGGCGTGCCAAAGGAGGAATCGAAGCAAGAAATTTGATTTGATCTAGCCATTTTGCGGCTGAGACCTACGAGTGCGAACAAAAAGCCGTGACCAAGCGTGACGAGTCAGTGACGGAGGTTCGACACTGACGGATTTCCGTCGCTACAACTATCACGGGTTGTATTCCAGCAACCCGAACTCATTCACGGCTTGCGAGGTCGTCGATTGTGTTTTTGTGAGGCGAGGAGGGAGGACGATTGATGCCAAGCTTTTTCATCCGATAGACCAATGAGGTGCGTTTCATCTCCAAACGATTGGCCGCCCCGTGCTGACCACCGACGACCCAATTGCAAGCTTGCAGAGCGTCGAGGATATAATCGCGCTCCATGTGCGCGAGACCGCTGATTTGGGCGCGCGATTCCTTATGGGCGCGAAGCCCATCCATCTCTGAAATTGGTGCTCGCAATACTGACTGCGGCGAAAGGATTACTGCCCGTTCGATAAAGTTTTGCAGTTCGCGAACGTTTCCAGGCCAGCGATAGCGCACCAGCGCATCCATCGTCTCCGCAGGAATCTCATTGATCCTTTTGTTCATTTTCCGGGCCGAAAGTGCCGTGAAATGCCAGACCAGTTTCGGGATGTCCTCGCTTCGCTGTCTCAGGGTCGGAACATGGATGGGAAAGACCTTTAATCGATAGTAAAGATCCTGGCGAAATGTCCCCTGGTTGACCATAGCAGCCAAGTCGCGGTGCGTAGCGGCAACCAGGCGGACGTCCACTTTGTGTGTGCGATTGCTTCCGAGTCGCTCGAATTCCTGTTCTTGCAAAACGCGGAGCAGTTTTGCTTGCAGCTCCAGAGGGATGTCACCGACCTCGTCTAGGAAGAGCGTACCCTTGTTGGCGAGCTCAAAACGCCCGATCTTTTGCGCAATTGCGCCGGTAAAGGCCCCTCGTTCATGGCCGAAAAGCTCACTCTCCAGTAGCCCCAGCGGAATCGCCGCGCAATTCAATTTGACAAACGGGCCTTCCCGTCGGCCACTCAGATTGTGGATCGCCCGCGCCACAAGCTCTTTCCCAGTCCCGGTCTCGCCTTGAATCAGCACACTCGAATC
>JASHPL010000223.1 GCA_030038125.1 Candidatus Sulfotelmatobacter sp. | reverse complement strand
TGGGCACAGCTTTGGCGACATCGCGAATGAATTGCTTGAGGCTGGGGACGGCCGAGGCTCCGAACTTCGGTCCGGAAACAGCGACATCGACGTTGAAATACGCCGGCGCATTAGCGATCTCCGATTCATGCTGCTCGGCCCATTCGGTGGAACCCATCAGGCCTTCTTCTTCACCATCCCAACTGCAGAAAACCAATGTGCGCCGTGGACGCCAGCCGGACTTCAGCAGGTCGCCGATGCCATGCACGGCCTCGAGCATGGCGGCGGTGCCGCTGTTAGGATCGACCGCACCATAGACCCAGGCGTCGCGATGATTGCCGGCGACTACCCACTGGTCGGGAGATTCAGTTCCCCGAACACGACCGATAACGTCCCAAATGGTGCGGAACTGGTAGTCCTCGACGAGATGCATCGTCACGCGGCTTGGTCCAGGTCCGACGTGATAGGTGAAGGGCAATGCGCCCTGCCATTCGCGGGGGGAATCGGGTCCGCCAAGATGCTGCAGCAGAGGCCAGGCGTCGTGATAGGAAAGCGGTGTCACGGGAATCTTCGGGAGCTGCGCAGACTGCTCCGGCGAGATGCGCTGCGAATCGGGCAGGGAAGGAACGGAGGCAATGCCGGGAGTCGTGGGGTCGCCGGGGAACTCGAACATGAATCCCACGGAACCGCGCTGCACGCTGGTATCAGGACGCCAAGGGCCATCGGGATATTTATCGCCGCGGCGCCAGCCGTCATCGGCGGGATCGGAGTAGAGAAGCATGCCGGCAGCGCCGTGCTGCTGGGCCAGGAGGACTTTTACTCCGCGAAAATTCTGGCCATAGCGAGCAAGGACGATTTTGCCGTGCACATCGATCTTAAGTTTGTCGAGCTTTTCGAAATCTTCAGGCGTGGAGTAGTTGGCATAAACAACGTCGGCTTCGATGTCGCCCGAAGGCGACATGCTGCTGAAAGGCTCGACGATACGGGGATCGTTCTGGTAGGGATCAGCGGCGACGTGCTCGCGGGTCGGACCATGCATTGCAACTCCGGCAGGCGCGGTCATGTCAACACTGATTTTTTGGGGATAGTTGAACCAGACCCGATATTCGACGATTTCCGTATCGAGGCCGGCGTCGCGGAATTTCTGCGCGACGTAATCTGCGGTTGCTTTGTCTTCTGGCGTGCCGGCCATGTGCGGAGCCTGCGTGAGGATGCGCAGATGCTCCTCGGCGAGTTTTGGATCGGGCACGGCGAGAAAACGCGATTCGGCAGCGAGTTCAGCGCTCGCGTCTCGAAAGCCAAAGATAGCAGACGTGGGAACCGGGGGTTGAGCGTTCGGTGCAGCTGGAGTTGACCGTGCAATAGGCGCCGAACCGGAGAGAAGAATAATTGACGACAGGAAAGCGGCGAAAAGAGGTCTCATCGAAATTCGAGGCGAAACAGTAAGGTAGCACAGCTGGCCGAATGCTGGGGACGCCAGTCGACTAGGGTCTCGTCTGTCCCGTTCCGATGATTTCGTATTTCGAGGAGGTCAGCTCGGCGAGGGCGAACGGGCCGCGGCAGTGCAGCTTTTGCGTGCTTATGCCCATTTCCGCACCGAAGCCGAATTCTCCGCCATCGGTAAAGCGGGTCGACGCGTTCCAGTAGACGGCAGCGGAATCGACCTCGCGCAGGAACCGGCGGGCGTTGGCTTCGTCGCGGGTGATAATCGCCTCGGAATGCTTGGTGGAGTGCTTATCGATGTGAGCCATGGCGCAATAAATGTCACCGACGATCGCGACGGCGATACATAGGCGCAGATACTCTTCATCCCAATCTCCCTCCGCGGCGGGAGTGACTGGCAATCCAGCGGCGAGCGAGCAGACCGCGCCGTCGCCGCGTACTTCGACTCCGGCAACAATTAATTTCTGAACAATGCGGGGGACATATTCGGCGGCGATTTGCCCGTGGATCAGAAGCTTTTCGGCGGCGTTGCAGACGGACGGACGCTGCGTTTTCGCATTAAGGACGATGCGATCGGCCATATCGAAATCAGCGGATTCGTCGATGAAGATATGGCAATTCCCGGCTCCAGTTTCGATGACAGGCACGACCGAATTTTCAGCGACGAATCTGATCAGCTCCGCGCCGCCGCGGGGGATGATGACATCGACGAAACCGCGCGCTTTGACCAATTCGTGAACCGATTCGCGCGTCGAAGAATCGAGCAACGCGATGGCACGGTGAAGCGGGCCCAGAACCGTAGACATAATTTCGACCAGACATTGATTCGTGTTCCACGCTTCTTTGCCGCCGCGCAGCACGACGCCGTTGCCGGTCTTGAGCGCGAGCGCGGCAGTATCGACTGTGACGTTCGGGCGCGATTCATAGATGATGCCGATGACGCCGAGCGGCACGCGCACTTTCCGGATGCGCAGCCCATTGGGCCGTTGCCACTCATCCAGTGTTTCGCCGATAGGATCAGGCAAAGCGGCCACGTCGCGGACTGCACGAGCCATCTCGCAGATGCGCGCGGATGTGAGCAGGAGCCGATCGGGCATGGCGCCTTCGAGGCCGGACTGGTCGAGATCAGCGCGGTTCGCCTCCATAATCTCTGATTTCTGACCTTCGAGTGCGTTCGCGATCCCGAGTAGGATCGCGTTCTTTCCATCAGTCGATAGATGTCGGAGTTCCTCCGAACAGGCGCGAGCCCGCAGCAGTTTCTCCCGTGTCGACCCAGTCGTAATCGAAGTAGCGGACATGGATGTCAGATTTTACCGCCGAGCTGTTGACGAGGTCGAATTTCTGCCGCTGCGGACCGGCGGGAAGTACGTGCCGATCGAGCGTTGCATGGCGAGCGTGATCGCCTCTGGATGACGTCCATTCACGATGGCGACATGAACCCCGGCATCGCTGGCCAGCTTGGCCGCCCGCAGTTTCGAGAGCATGCCCCCGCGTCCCAAAGAGCTCTTGCCGTTGCATTGCGCTTCGAGAGCCGGCGTGACCTTGCGAATCACGCGCTGCAGACGCGGCTGCCGCCGGCCGTTGGGAACCATGAATCCGTCGACGTTGGTGAGGAGCAGCAGCCAATCGGCTTTGACGGCGGTAGCCAGCAAAGAACTGAGTTCGTCGTTATCGCCGAAAGCACCTTCGAGTTCACGCACGGAAACACTATCGTTCTCGTTAACGATGGGGACCACGCCGAGACTAAGCAATTGCGCCAGGGCGTTCTGCAGGTTGCGATAGCGGACGGGGGACGTGAAATCGTCGCTGGAGAGCAGCAATTGTGCGACGAGCTTCTTACCGAAGAATAGGCGTTCGTAAGTATGCATGAGCCGGCTCTGTCCGACAGCAGCGCAGGCCTGCATGCGGGGAACGTCGGTGGGCCGCCGGCGCAGCGAGAGACTCGACATACCGGCCGCGATTGCGCCCGAGGTAACGATCAGATATTCGTCTCTTGAAAGATCGAGCTGATCCACAATGGCCCGCAGCACGTTGATATCGATGTGGCCACGGGGAGCGATAAGACTGGTGCCGACTTTGAGGACAATACGCATTAGAAGCTAAACCGCAAAGCATGCCAACAAACGCAATGAATACGCGAGTTTCACTCGGAATGATAAAGAGACAACCTTTCCATCCTGCCGTTAGAATGGGATTTCTGGCAAGTAAAACTGTGAATTTTCTAAGACCCAAAGAAAATTCTCGCTGCGCCCGAGATCCTGTTCGGCGCGCTCGCTGCGCTACCTTGCTCAGGGCAGGCTTCCGGCCCGCGGTTGCGCGCCTCCGGCTAAAGGCGAAGGTCTATAGAAGCACGGGCCTTCGGGATGACGCGGTCGCGAGCTACTTCATCAACTGCATCTGGACGGTCGATCATGCCAGCATCGAATGCAACCAGTCGCTTTTCCGATCGCGTGGAGAATTACGTTCGCTATCGGCCGGGATATCCGGCAGAGGCCGTCGCAACTCTACGCGATGAATGTGGATTAACGTCCCAGCACGTGATTGCTGACATCGCTTCCGGCACCGGTATCTGGACACGAGTGCTGCTGGAAAATGGAAATCGTGTTTTCGGCGTGGAGCCTAACACCGATATGCGACAAGCGGGAGAGCGGATTCTGGCAGACTTTCCGCGATTTACCAGTGTTTCCGGGACAGCGGAAAACACAACTTTGCCGGATGCAAGCGTAGATTTCGTTACAGCGGCACAGGCAGCGCACTGGTTCAATCGCGAACCGGTCCGTCAGGAATTTGTCCGGATTCTCAAGCCGGGGGGATGGCTCGTCCTGTTGTGGAATGAGCGCGTAGTCGATGGGACGCCGTTTTTGCGCGATTACGAACAATTGCTGCTGAGATTTGGCACCGACTACAAAGACGTGCGGCATGAGAGGACGACTGAAGCGGTGAACGAATTTTTCGATCCAGGGCCGTATCAGGAGCGTGTATTCGCCATGCGCCAGGAGTTTGATTATGCGGGACTGGAAGGAAGATTGTTGTCGTCGTCCTATGCGCCAGGGGCGGAGCATCCGCAGCATGGGCCGATGCTTGCGGAGTTGCGGCAACTTTTCGACAAGCACGCCGTGAATGGAAAAGTTGGTGTCGATTACAAGACGCGAATGTATCTTGGACAGATTGCATGATTCGCTCGGGACCTGAGGTTCGCTGAACGACAAAGGACACGAAGGTCACGAAAGGAACTGCCGAGAGCTTAAAGTTAACGAAATCTGAAGCCAGGCCGAGACTGGTTTCTATCGGAGGGCCAGTTGGCCGAGGAAAAATCGTTTCACATGACGCCTGAGGAGTTCCGCCGCTATGGACACGCGGCGGTGGACTGGATCGCCGATTATCACTCCCGCATTGAGTCGTTTCCCGTGCTGTCGCAAGTGAAGCCAGAGGAGATTCGGGCTTCGTTGCCGAAGAATCCTCCGGCGCAGGGAGAGCCGTTTGAAGCGGTATTGAAAGATGTAGAACAGCTAATTCTTCCGGGCGTCACCCATTGGCAGTCCCCGAATTTTTTTGCCTATTTTCCGTGTAATGCGTCAGGGCCGGGGATTCTGGGAGATCTGCTTTCCTCAGGACTGGGGGTGCAGGGGATGCTGTGGTCGACAAGCCCGGCATGCACGGAACTGGAAACGCACGTGATGGATTGGCTGGTTGGGATGCTGGGATTGCCGGACAAGTTTCTTTCCTCGAGCAGCGGCGGAGGAGTCATTCAGGATACGGCCTCGAGTGCAGCGCTTTGCGCGCTGCTGGCAGGACGCGAACGGTCGACCCATTGTGTGAGCAATAAGAAAGGGGCGAACGGCAGACTGGTGGCCTATGTCTCCACGCAAACGCATTCCTCGCTGGAGAAGGCAGCCATGATTTCCGGCATCGGCACCGACAATCTGCGGCAGATCGAAGTGGATGAGAAGTTCGCCATGAGGCCGGAGTCATTGGCGCGACGGATCGAGGCTGATAAGCAGGCGGGACTGACTCCGTGCTTTGTCTGTGCGACGGTGGGAACGACGTCTTCGAACGCGATGGATCCGATTGCGGAGATTGGGAAAATCTGCCGTGAGCGGAATCTGTGGCTGCATGTCGACGCGGCCATGTCGGGAACGGCGATGCTGTGTCCGGAATTTCGACATCTGCAAGGCGGAGTGGAATTGGCGGATAGCTATAACTTCAATCCGCATAAATGGATGTTCACGAATTTCGATTGCAATTGCTTCTGGGTTGCGGATCGTAAGGCGCTGATTCAAACACTCAGCATTCTGCCGGAGTATCTGAAAAATCAGGCGACCGAATCGGGGGCGGTGATTGATTATCGCGATTGGCACATTCAACTCGGACGGCGGTTTCGTTCACTGAAATTGTGGTTCGTAATTCGGCACTATGGTGTGGACGGGTTGCAGCATCACATCCGGGAGCATGTGCGCTTGGCACAGGAATTTGCAGAATGGGTGCGGAACGATAATCGATTCGAATTGGTCGCGCCGGTGCCGCTGAATCTGGTTTGCTTCCGGCACAAAGGCACAGATCCGGCGAATCAGACGGACTCCAATCAGACAATCATGGATCGGCTGAACCGCAGCGGAGATTTGTTCCTGACCCACACAAAATTGAACAGCAAGCTGACACTTCGGCTCTGCGTGGGACAGACGAATACGAAGCGGCGTCATGTCGAGCGAGCGTGGAGGAGGATTCAGGAGGAAGCGAATAAAGTTGCAGCAGATTGATGCGGGCGCGATGACCCCTGCACTGTGTTTCAATTTTCAGAATTTTGACATTAACCGCAAAGGACACGAAGGAGCACGAAAGAGGAGCACATCAAGGCCCCTCTGAAATCGCCTGCAAACGGTTTGGAGTCGATTGTGCAAAACAAAGGGCGGGCATCGCTGGTTCACGATGCCCGCCCGTAGTCGAGCGCTACTATCACGACTGAACGATTTTTTCGAGGGCGGGGCGGCTACGGATAACCAGCGTTGCTCCCTTGATCTGCACCAACTGCTTCTTACGAAATTCCGAAAACAGTCGGCTGACAGTCTCGCGCGTGGTGCCGATAATCTCTCCAATTTCCTCGTGAGTCAGGGTGAGCCGCAGTTGGCTGGAACCATCGTTTTGCGTGGCTTTCGTCGACCAGGAGAGCAGAAGTTTAGCGAACTTCTCCGAAGGCGAGGTCGCCAGACCGAGGGTGCGTATCTCCTCGTAAGCGGTGTAATAATTGCGGCTCAACTGCTGGGCGACGCGCAGGGCGGCTTCGGGAAACTCGCGGAGCAACTGCAGCAGCGAATCGCGGGGAATGAAATTCGCTTGGCCGGGCTCCATCATCTCGGACGTGACCTCGTAGGGGTGATTGGAGATGACGGCGTTGAGGCCGAGAATGTCGCCGGGATCAGAGATCTTGGTGATGATGGTTTTGCCTTCACGCGAGGTCGTCGACAGCTTGACCTTGCCCGAACAAAGAACGAAGACGCCTCGCGGCTGCTGCCCCTCGATAAAGAGCATCGCGCCTTTGGGATAAACGGCAGTGGACTTGATTTCGTTGAGACGCTGCCCCGCTTGCAGCGACAGGTTGCAGAAGATGTGGTCTTGCCGGTTTGGGCAGGTAAGGCAATTATCGAGAATGTTCAATCCATAAGGAGCACGCATCGCCAACCCCCTGGGGCAGCAAGTCTGAATCCGGAAGCCGCTTGAGTTCTGCCCACATCAGGGATAAGGGCAATACGTAAGCCAATTGTCGGAGGGGAAGGATGGTTGGCGGCGATTGATCGTATCCCCTACAAAACAAGTAACTTAAAAATTGACACAGCAGGCCTGAAACGGGAAATGGGCCGCCGCGGTGGCAGCGGTTTGGGTTATTTCCCGCACGAGGCTGTGTGATCTGGATCACCCTTGGGGGTGATCGAGTGAAAGAATGTGCCGGCTCGGCCACTACTTTCGCCGGTAAGTAACGCGGGGCTACTCGCCTGCGAAGGCCGTGCGCTTCGCTCACAACATCCTTCGGTCACGATGACAGCTATCTGGATAAGAGCAAACCTCGGAACGCGGTTTTTAGTGGACATGGAAAAGATGGTCCAAAAGGAAAAAAAGTCCTGCTCCAACGAAGACGAGCAACGCCATTTTCACGGCCGGTTCTTTGTTGACTTCCGGGACGAGATCGGAAGCGGCAACGTAGATCGTGACTCCGGCTGAGAGCGGAAGTCCGGCGCCGACGTCATGGCGGAAGAGGGCCATGGTCAGGACGCCGGCGACGGTCGAGGCTCCCAAAATGATCGAGGAGCCCCAGGCAGTGCCGCGGCTGCGTCCGCTGGCCAGCATGACAGAACTTACGGTGAAACCCTCCGGAACCTTGTGCAGGAAAATCGCAAAAAAGATCAACCAGCCGAGCACATTGGAGACGAGAAAGCCGGAAGCGATAGCGATTCCATCAAAGAACGTGTGAATGACGAGTCCGAGCAGAACAGAGTATCCCTTGTGCGAATGAATGAACTCGTCTTTGTGGGTTTCTTCGCCGAAATGAAAGTGCGGAGTGACGGTGTGCTCGAAGAAGTGAATGATGAGATAACCAAGAAGTACAAGATAGGCGGCCGAGCGCCCGCGCAGTTCGAAACTTTCGGGAACCATTTCGACGAGCGCGGTGGTGAGCATGAACCCGGCGCCGAGGGCGACGAAGTAACGGAGATAGCGGCGCTCCCAGTGGCGCTGCACGATGATGGCACCGCCGAAAATGTTAGCGGCGGCGGCGGTGAGGCCGAGAAGAATGCTGGTGAGAATTGCTCCCATTCGCAGCCGGATCATAGCAGCCTACGTCGGAATTCACCACGGAGCCACACAGACACAAGAGAAATCGCAGACTCTCTCTGATGCCCCCGTGGTGAAGATGCTAGCCGCTATGGCGGATATGCATCACGTCGCCGTCCTGGACAATGTAGTCCTTGCCCTCCAGGCGCAGCGTGCCTTTGGCGCGCGCATTCGATTCCGAACCGGCTTCGAGCAGTTGGTCCCAGCGGATGGTTTCGGCTCGGATGAAGTGCTTTTCCAGATCGGAGTGGATCGCTCCGGCGGCTTCCTGCGCGCGGGTGTGGGCGGGAATGGTCCAGGCGCGACATTCGTCTTCGCCGGCGGTAAAAAACGAGATCAGGCCGAGTAGTTGATAGGTGGTGCGAATCAGGCGAGTGAGGCCGCTTTCTTTCATGCCGTAACTGGAAAGAAATTCGGCGGCATCCGCATCACTCATCTCCGAAAGTTCGGCTTCGACTTTGCCGCCGATGGCGGTGGCGGCGGCATTCGGCCGCGAGGCAACTTCGGTCAATTTGTACTCGCTGACTGCTTGCTCGAGTTCCTTTCCCAGGTCTACCGACTCACCGATGTTGAGAACGTAGAGAATCGGTTTCTCGCTGAGAAACATGAAGCCGCGGATGCGCTTCTTGTCCTCCACACCCATCTGCAGTTCGCGCAACGGTTTTTCTTCGCTCAGATGGGTGTTAGCGCGCTTGAGCAATTCGAACTCTTTTTCGAGGTCCGGCGTCTTGGCTTTCTTCAAATCCTTTTCCAAGCGCTCGAGACGCTTTTCGATCTGGCCGAGATCGCTGACCATGAGATCGAATTCGACGTTCTTGATGTCGCGCAAGGGATCGATCTCTCCCACATGCGGAATGGCTGAATCTTCGAAGGCGCGCAGAACGTGAGCCAGGGCATCGACTTGACGAAGATGGCCGATGTAGGCGGATTCCTTGAGTGCGTCCTGGCCGATGGCCCCGACATCGACATATTCGACGGAAGCGTGACTCAGCTTTTTCGGGTTGTAGAGCGCGGCGAGGCGGTCCAGCCGATCGTCGGGAACCTTGGCGACGCCGACGTGAGCTTCGCGGGGATTGGCAAAGGCGTGTTCCGAGAGATTCGCCTTGGTGAGAATGCGAAATAAAGATGTCTTGCCCACCTGAGGCAGGCCAATGATGCCGGTTTTCATAATAGCTTCTTAAGGTAATGCGCCATGAGTGATGAGCTGTGGGCAAAAAAAGCTCCCAGACTCGCAGCTCCCGACACGCAGCTCACGACTAGCTGCAACTCTGAGAATAAATCATGCAATCGTGAATCCGCCAAAAACAGGTGGCCGGAGAGATGGCGTTTACTGTCTGTGATCCTCATCACATACAAAAGTGACAGTCGAAATAGGAAGGCTTTATGCTGCAGGCTACGCTGCGAGCAGATCGCGCTTCCACCGAGCTATCCGGTTAAGCCGCGGGGAATGCAATAGGTTCCCGGAGGTGTTGTGTATGTTCGCCAATCCCGCAGCCAGTTGGTACCACAGCAATCGATACGATGCGAGCTCGGCCTGTGAACACTGTGGAGGGGTGGTCCGCCACGAACGTTGGTGTATTACGGTGGATCCGGCAGTGCAGTACGCATATGAAGTAGTGCTAAATCCGGACAAGCTGACGCTCGTCGATCGACTCACCTTGCACGCGTTGGGAGTCGTTTGGGAAAATCGTTGTCAGGAAAATTGCAGCGCAGGGTAAGGGTGTTGCCGGTTACGCGATGAAAAACTCGCGCAGGGGTTCGTCGCATTGCGTCGGGTTCGACCGTTGGACCTAAAATCACTTCGCCTCAGTCTCCAGCTGTTTCAACCGCCGGCAGTTCTTCTGCAACCGTCTTTTCCTTCACTTTGGCGCTGGTGACAAGAATGACGGACAACACAACGATGGCGCTGCCAGCAACAATGAAACGATCGACGTGTTCGTGGAGAATGAGCCAGCCCAGAAAAACCGCGATTACCGGATTTACATACGCATACGTCGAAACTTTCGAGGTCGGCACGTGCTTCAGCAGCCAGATGTAAGACGTGTAACCGATCCAGGAACCGCAGACCACAAGATACGCGACGGCGCCGAGGCTGCGTACGCTCCAACTCGCGTGGGAAAGATCGCCCGTCAACAGCGACAGAATCAGGTTAGCAGCCGCAGCAGCTGTGATTTGCCATCCCGTGGCGCTGAAGACATCCATGCCAGACTGCCATCGTTTGGAAAGAACCGATCCGAGCGCCCAACTGAACGAACCGCCGAGGAGGCTGAGAGAGGCCCAGAATTCCCGACGGCCCAGAGCGCCTTCACGCAACTGCGGCCAAAACAAAATGAAAAGACCGACGATGCCGAGGGAGAGACCGGCTTTGCCGCGTGCGGAAATGTGATGATCACCCAGCAGAAGGGAATCGAGCACCAGAAACCACAGCGGTGTGATAGCGATGAGCAGCGCCGCTAGCCCAGTCGAGACTGAGAGTTCGGCATAAGAAAGGGTTAGGTTCCCGCCCATCAGTAGGAGCAAGCCGACCACGCCGGCGAGCGCGATCTGCCGGGCCGAATAAAAGATCTTGCGGCCGGTTAGGGCACATACAGCCAGCATAATTGGCCCGGCAAGCGCATAGCGCAGAGCACACATCAGCGGTGGCGGAATGGTTTGAACGGCGATATCGATCGCGAGATAGGTCGATCCCCAGAACAGATAAACCAGCCCGAAGGCGAGGCAAACCATCCACCGACTTGGACGCGGAGCAGAATGCATGACAATCAGACCGATGAAGGAATACAACGTATCAGACTCGCTAAACGGTCGCCTGGACTCGAAAACTCCACGGGCCACTGGGGACCAGTTACCAAAGGGGGTTCCGGCACGCAGGAATAGAGCGCTATAATTGAAGAAAGATGTTGGACGATTACCATGCTGCGCAAGAACGCCAATTCCGGTCTCCTTCATTCCCACCTCGCGGAATGCTGGCTGGAGTGCCTGGTCTGTCCGCGGCGCTATCGCGCCAATTTACCTTCGCGGCTTCGTCCCAATCTATTCGGTAGCGATTAGTTATTGCCCCTCCTGAAGTGCCTCGGCCGAATTTCTGCTAAAAGCATGCGGGCTCGAACTTGAGCGTTGCGACCGGGGTTCCCATCCACTCACAAACTAAGGCCATGAACCAGTGGCCAATGCATGCGGAGGACGCCATGACAGTCGAAACGATGACCAAAACTACGACCGCAAAATTCGGTCCCAAAATTCGAACCGCTCTGCCTGGACCGAACGCAAAGCGAGTGCTGGAGGGAGATCAGCAGTACATTTCGCCTTCGTACACTCGGTCCTATCCGTTGGTGGCCAAGAGTGGTAAAGGAATTGTCGTAACTGATGTAGACGGCAACGAGTTTTTCGATTTCTCCGCCGGAATTGCCGTGACCTCGACCGGCCATTGCCATCCTGAGGTGGTCGCCGCCATTCAGAAGCAGGCGGGCGAGTTGATCCACATGTCGGGCACCGATTTCTACTACAAAAACATGGTGGACCTCGCAGAGCGCTTGTCGAAGATCGCCCCCATGCGCGGTCCACATCGTGTTTATTACGGCAACTCCGGTGCGGAGGCGATCGAGTGCGCGCTGAAGCTGGCGCGCTATCACACGAAGCGGCAACACGTTATCGCGTTCTTTGGAGCTTTTCACGGGCGCACCATGGGAGCCCTCTCGCTGACGGCGTCGAAACCGCAGCAACGGCGGCGATTTGCTCCGCTGGTGCCGGGCGTGACGCACGTGCGCTATCCCGACGTCTATCGGGGATGTGTTGGCGGTCCGCAGGAAGCGGAGAAGTTTGCCCTGGGATGCGCCCGCTTTATCGAAGAAAAGTTGTTCAAGACGACGCTTGCACCGGAAGAAGTTGCCGCGATTTTTGTCGAACCGATCCAGGGCGAAGGTGGCTATGTCGTCGCTCCGACCATCTTTATGCAGGAGTTGCGACGCATCTGCGATCGCCACGGAATCATGCTGGTGGTCGACGAGGTGCAGAGCGGCATGGGCCGTACAGGAAAATGGTTCGCAGTCGAGCACTCGGGGGTTGAGCCAGACATGGTCTGCATCGCGAAGGGCATTGCATCGGGGATGCCGTTGGGCGTGACGCTGACGCGCGCCGAGGTCATGGATTGGGTTCCCGGTTCGCACGCTTCCACGTTCGGAGGCAACCCCGTAGCGATCGCCGCAGCTCTAGCAACGCTGGACGTGATCGAGAAAGAGCACCTGCTGGAGAACTCGGCCGCAGTCGGCGACCACATGCTCAAGCGTATGGCGGGTTGGCCTTCCAAGATGAAGCTCGTAGGCGACATACGCGGCCGCGGGTTGATGATCGGGGTTGAGATCGTAAACGACAAAGTGACCAAGGAATATGGCAACGTGGAGCGGGATCGCATTGCAGAACTCGCCTTCGAACGTGGCCTGTTGTTCCTCGGCTGCGGGCCGAGCACGATCCGCATCTGCCCGCCACTGGTGGTCTCGAAAGAGGAAGCTGATGTCGCGGTTGATGTGCTCGAAGAGTGCATCCGGGCCGTAGGCGCGTAATCCCATTGGTCAGTTGCTGCCGTCATGCTTTATAACTGAAGAGCGCCTGGAAAAAATGGCGTGCCGCAGTTCTCGCGGTTGCCCCCTGTGTCGCCGCATTTGCGAGACTGGGGAATCAGGCCCCGAGGCGGCAACTGATTCGATGGATTGGAACTCGCGACGTATCACTGCCATTTTGGAGAACGCGCTGCTCGAAGATCGGGCCACGCGCGACGCCACCAGCTACGCCTGTGTTGACCCGAACCAGCGCGCCTCGGCTACCATTCTGGCGAAACAGGATTGCATTCTGGCCGGAATCGGCTGCGTAGCACGGATTCTTGATGTATTCGCGGCACTCGATGGCGCTGTAACCTCGCACTACGAAGTCACCACTCATCCCGAAATCTTCGATGGTGTGCGTCTGCATAACGGACAGTCGGTCGCGGTAGTGCGTCACAACGCACGCGTGATTCTTTCCTGCGAACGGGTGATCCTGAATTTTCTTCAGCGAATGAGCGGGATTGCTACCTTTACGCGCAAGTTTGTCGAAGCCGTCGCTGGCACCCATGCGCGTATTCTCGATACTCGCAAAACCGCGCCTGGCCTGCGCGTCATCGACAAATACGCGGTTCGCTGCGGTGGCGGACAGAACCACCGTCTCGACCTTTCCGACGGTATTCTTATCAAGAACAATCACATTGCGCTGGCCGGTGGAATTGTGCCCGCGCTGGAGCGTGTGCACCGCAACCGCCGTGGTTCGCAGATCATCGAGGTCGAAGTGCGCACGCTCGACGAATTGGAACAGGCGCTCAAAAATGGCGCCGAAACCGTGCTTCTCGATAACATGTCGCCAGAAGACGTGAGGCTGGCGGTAGAGCGCTGTTCGAAGCAAGGTCAGGAAAAGGGAGCGCGGATTCCGATCGAATGCTCAGGCGGAATTCGGCTGGAAAACGTTCGTGCCTATGCCGAAACGGGTGTCGACTTCATTTCCGTCGGCCTGCTCACGCATTCCACGCACGCGGTGGATATGAGCCTGCGGGTTGTCCCGGTGTGAACTTGGCGCAGCATGTCCTGCGAGACGGCATGGGGCAATTGTCGTTTCCAGGGGATTCGCGCATAATTTGCGCATAGGCAAGATAGCGAAAATCCGGCAGTCCTCTTCGCGATTGAGAAACGGGAAGAAAGTTTCGGCCTCGTCACATCCACCTACTGATTTTCGCCTGGGCCGGATCGTGCGCCTGCTGATGGAACACGCCACGGTCGTGGTTAGCGGCACCAAGATTGCCGAGGAGATTTCCTGCAGCCGTTCGGAAGTGTGGCGGCTGATTCAACAGCTGCGCGGTATGGGAGTGGATATAGCCGGACATCCCGCTACTGGATATCAACTCCGTTCGGTGCCGGATTTGCTTTTGCCGGATATTCTTAGTCCACTGTTGCGCGGAACGGTTTTCGACGCGCATCTACACCACTTCTACAAGATTGGCTCAACCAACACAGCAGCCCTGACGGCCGCTGCTGAAGGCACACCTGAGGGAACTGTTTTTCTGGCCGAGGAGCAGACGGCGGGCCGAGGGCGTGGCGCAAATACGTGGGAATCGCCGCGATCCACCGGGATCTATTGCTCCGTAATATTACGACCACCTCTAGCGCCCTCAGACGTTCTGGTGCTGTCGCTGGCTGCGGGCCTGGCTGTGCAAGCGTCAATTCGTCAAATCGACGGGCGAGTCAATGCCGATCTCAAATGGCCGAACGATGTACTCATCGAGGGCAAGAAAGTCTGCGGTATTCTTACCGAGATGAACGCGGAAGCGACGCAGGTGCGGTTCATCGTCGTGGGAATTGGCATTAACGTGAATCAAACGAGTTTCCCGGAGGAGTTGGGTGCGATTTCGCTTCGCCAGGCGACAGGCAGCGAGTGGTCGCGGGTCGAACTGGTGGCAGCTTTGCTAAAATCACTCGACCGCGAGTATCAGAGCTTGCTGCAGAGCGGGGGAGCGAGGGAATCCATTCTGCGCCGGTTCGCGGAGAATTCGTCGTGGGTTCGCGGTAAGGCCGTTCGTATCGACGAGAGCGGTTCGCCGCTCGCCGGGATTACAGAGGGATTGGACGAACGAGGGTTTCTCCGGCTAAGGACGGGCCATGGATTGCAAACGGTCCTCAGCGGGACGGTGCGAGCAAAATGAGCGTTCTGCATGCTGACGGCGGTTCACGCTATGCTTTTTGTTCTTGATGTCGGAAACACGAATACGGTGCTGGGCGTGTTTGCGGGGGCGGATCATCCTGGCGGGCAGAGTGACGAAACTCGCCATTATGACCGGCTTTTGGCAAACTGGCGCGTTGCCACCTCCCGCACCAGCACAGTCGACGAGTATGGGGTGTTGTTCCGAAATTTGTTTTCGATGGCGGAACTGGAGTCGAAAGGTATTCATGGGATTGTAATCTCCTCCGTCGTTCCGCCTCTAGATCCGGTTTTGCGGCAAGTTTGCGAGCGCTACTTCGGCCTGCGTCCGCTCTTTATCGAGCCCGGAGTTAAGACGGGCATGCCGGTGCAATACGACAATCCCGCTGAAGTTGGAGCGGATCGCATCGTGAATGCGGTCGCGGCTTTCGAAAAATATGGTGGGCCATGCGTGATCGTCGACTTCGGAACGGCCACCACCTTCGACTGTGTCTCCGCCAAGGGTGAATACCTGGGAGGCGTGATCTGCCCGGGAATTGGAATTTCGGCCGATGCGCTGTTTGAACGCACTGCTCGTCTGCCCCGTGTCGAAATTCGCAAGCCGACGCGAGTAATCGGCACCAACACCGTGGGCAGCCTGCAATCCGGTTTGTACTATGGATATCTGGGACTGGTTGACGGCATTCTCGAACTCTTGCTCGCTGAACTGGGAGCCGATACCCGGGTGGTTGCAACCGGAGGCTTGGGCCCGATGATCGGTACCGGATCAAAGTACATCAAGAACGTCGATGATTTCCTTACTCTGGAAGGGTTGCGCATTATTTGGGAGCGAAATGCGCGCCGGGAGCCGGGAGCGCAGGGTACGACCAAGGCACGAGCGAAAGTGCCCAAATCAGCCCAGCCAAGTTCGCCCGCGGAGCCGGCAAAATCGGACTCGCAGCCTGAAGGAAGGAATGGTCGTGGTGTGCGATCGGCTTCGCTTCCGCATTCTGCTCGCTGACCTGCCGTGGAAAACTACTTCAACTACTTCACGGAAATTGAGGAGCACTTCCAGCGACGTTGGGGAGGGATTCTGCGGCTATCTCCCATCGATTGGGTCCTCATCGAAACCTGGAAAGATGCTGGAATTCCCCTCCAGGCGGTACTTCGCGGCATCGATGTTACGTTCGAGCACTATGAGAGCCGTGCGTCCAAGGCGCGCAAAGTGAACGGCCTGGGCTTCTGTAGCCAGGAGGTACTGGCAGCCGCCGAAGACATGAAGGAAGCGGCCGTGGGAACTGGTGGAGAACC
>JASHPL010000222.1 GCA_030038125.1 Candidatus Sulfotelmatobacter sp. | reverse complement strand
CCGCTTGCGCAACAGAGATCGGAACCACGCAATGCAAATCATTCCCTTCGCGAACGAAAAACGGGTGCTCCTTCACGTGCAGCACAACGTATAAATCGCCCGCCGGACCACCGAATTGACCCACTTCGCCCGCGCCCGCAAAACGGATGCGAGTTCCATCTTCCACTCCTGCGGGAACTTTAGCGTCCACCGTGCGCTGGCGAAGGATGCGGCCTTCTCCCTTGCACTTCGGGCAAGGATCGGTGATCACGCTACCCGTTCCCTGGCAGGTAGGACAAGTGCGCGCGATACTGAAAAAGCCTTGCTGATACCGAACCTGTCCGCGACCTCCGCAGGAGCGGCAGGTCGTCGGCCCTTTGCCCGCAGCTGCGCCAGAGCCGCGGCATTCTTCGCATGCCTCATGCCGTCGAACCGTGACTTTGGTCTCCGTGCCGAAGAAAGCTTGTTCGAATTCCAGTGTGAGGTCTTCGCGCAGGTCCGCACCGCGCTGCACCCGACTGCGCCGCCGCCCACCGCTGCCTCCTCCGAATAAATCGCCGAAGCCAAACAGGTCGCCGAAGATGTCGCTGAAATCCTGGAAAATTGTGGGATCGAAACCCGATCCTGTACCCCCACCAAGACCGGAATGGCCATAGCGATCGTAGACGGCACGTTTCTCGGTGTCAGCGAGCACGGCGTAAGCTTCGCTCACTTCCTTAAATTTTTCCTCGGCATCCGGATTGTTAGGATTGCGGTCGGGATGATACTGCAGCGCCAGTTTCCTGTATGCACTCTTGAGCTCCGCTTCCGAGCACGTGCGGGTTACGCCGAGCACTTCGTAATAATCACGTTTTGCTTTTGTGGTCAGAATAAGAACCTTTCCCTATCGCAGTAGAATTGCAGTTCCAACTGCAGATCTAAAATTGTCGATTGAATGTCGCCGGAACATCCAAAATACCCGGAATTCGATTTCGATCTGAATTCTCAAAGTTGAAATCTTTCTCCGTTTTATTTTCCGGGATTCTTAGCTACCTTGACCATCGCCGGACGCAGCAAACGATCTTTCAATTTATAGCCCCGTTGCAACTCTTCGATGACCTGATGGTCGGGTGCATCGGATGTTTCCACCATTTCGATCGCCTCATGATAGTGCGGATCGAAAGGCTCCCCTTTGGCAGGGATGACGCGAACACCCAGCTTGCCTAACGCATCCTGCAATTGCTTATAGATCAAATCAATGCCGTTGCGAAAATCATTGGAACCGGATTTGATTGCGAGGGCGCGTTCGAAGCTATCAATGACCGGCAACAGAGCTTTGATGGCATCGGCGGTTGCGAAGTCGCGATATTCCTGCTGTTCTTTCGCGGCGCGCTTGCGAGCGTTTTCAAACTCCGCCTGCACCCTCGCCAGCCGGTCGAGCAGGGAATCTCGTTCCGCCGTGATCTTTTGCAATTCGGTGGTTATTTCCGAAGTACCGTCGGCTATCGTACCTGCAGATGTTTGCCTGCTCATATCGGTTGAGGCTTCCGCTCTTTCGTTCTTCTCTGCGGGTGGGAGTTCGCGTTCCAAATCAATTCCTACGTTTTGTACGTCTGTTTTTCCGTTCGATTTTCCCATACTGGCTGTACTTACTCCGATTCATTCAAGATTTTATCGAAGAGGCGCGCAATGTAGGAAACTGCGGTGATGGTGTGCTGATAATCCATGCGCGTCGGCCCAATCACGGCCAGCGATCCCATCATTTCGTTGCCCGCGTGCGCGGGAGCGCCAATCAACACGAAGTTACGCATCGAAGGCAGAGCCTCATCCAGCCCGATCACGACCCGCACAGCCTCCTGCTTGACGTTGAGATAGGCGCTTAACAATTGGATGACTTTTTCTTTCTCCTCGAGCGTCTTCAGCATTTCCTGCAGACGCTCGCGATCTTCTTCGCTGGCAACGAGATTGGCTGCCCCCTCCACAAAGACGTGCGATCCCTGCTCTGCCGCCAGCGCACCCTGCTTGTAGAGTTGCTCGACCGAAATCATCAGACGGTCGTATTCGCTGCGCTCCTGGTCGATGCGCCGGGCTATCTCTGCGCGCATTGCTTCCATGGTCCAGCCGCGGAAATTCTCGTTGATGTAGCGCGCTGCCAGGTCCAAATCCGCTTGTGGCAGATCCAGGCGCAACACGCGATCTCGCACCAAACCAGTGCGGGTCACGACAACGGCCAGAACTTTCTGATCTGCCAGGCGCGAGAAATAAACGTGCTCCAGGGCGTTCTTTGGGCCGCTCGTGGCCACCGCAACCCCTACATTGCGCGAGATCAGCGAGAGCACGTGCGAGGTTCGCTCCATGAACTCCTGCACATCAGTGATGCCGGCCAGGGATTCCGAGATTTTCGCTTCCTCTTGCGGAGCCAGGCGTGTTTTCCCCGAGATCTGCTCGACATAGTAACGATATGCTTCTGTCGTCGGAACCCGCCCGGCCGAGGCGTGCGGCTGCTCCAGATAACCCGCGTCCGAAAGATCGGCCATGACGTTTCGGATCGAAGCCGGACTCAACCCCTCGCGGTTCGATCTCGCTAAGGTGCGGGAGCCGACCGGTTCGCCGGTGGAGATGAACGTCTCCACGATCGCGGTTAGAATCTCCCGCTCACGGTTTCCGATATTGGGCTCAGCTGGCATCTTGTTCGTCAATTATCTCAACCCGGGGGGCTGAGTCGGGGAGAAATCACACTCTGAGACGTCCGCCTAACTTCATTAGATGCAAAAGCTTATCTTTTTGGACCAAGGACGGCAATCCTGCTTGGATTCTAGGAACGAGGCAGAAGGCTGTCAAGAAAAGATGGGTTCGCCCGGTTTTGAGCTTAAAGCTGAACGATCGGGCGAATTCGCGGGTTCTCGGTTCTCACAGTCCAATTCCTTTGTGATTCGCTCGGCTACAAAGATTTCTGAAACCTTGAAGCTTTGAAACCTGATCCTGCTGTTATCCTCTCTGCTTTCAATGAAAACTCGGCTTCATGTCGCTGTGGTTGGCGCCGGTGCTTTTGGTGGCTGGACCGCCTTGCATCTTCGCGAACGGGGCGCCCGGGTAACCCTGCTCGATGCTTGGGGTCCGGGCAACTCACGATCATCTTCCGGCGGCGAGACACGAATCATGCGGGGGACCTACGGTCCCGATCAACCCTATACACAGATGGCGGCCCGGGCTTTGAGGCTATGGGCGAAATACGAGCACAAGTGGAAGCGGCAGTTCCTGCATCGCAGCGGCGTGCTCTGGATGGCCTCGGGGTACGAAGATACTTTCGAGCGTGGATCGATCCCCATGCTGGCTGCGGCTGGAATCAAGTATCAGCAACTCTCACCCGGGCAGATGCGGAAGCGATGGCCGCAGATCAATTTCCAAGGCGTCGAGTGGGGCATTTTCGAGCCAAAGTGCGGTTATCTGGACGCTCGCGCCAGCTGCGCTGCAGTCGCAGAGGCTTTTGTCGCTGCAGGAGGTGAGTACCGTCAAGTTCAGGTTTCGAACGCCGGATTGGCCACTCCACTCTCAAACGGGCTGCGGCTGTTGGACCAGCATAAGCCCCGGCTGAAAGCTGACCGCTATGTTTTCGCCTGTGGACCATGGATGGGAACGATGTTCCCTATGCTCCGCAACTTGATTCGATCAACGAAGCAGGAGGTCTACTTCTTCGGGCCGCCGGCACGTGACGCGATCTACTTCACCGATGCCCACCTACCCGTCTGGGGCGATCATCAAAGCAAATTTCGTTACGGGATTCCCGGTAAGGACAGTCGCGGATTCAAGATCGCAGACGACACGCGCGGTCCCGAGTTCGATCCCACCAAGGGCGAGCGCATCGTCGATCCTGAGGCGCTGAAAGAAATTCGCGAATACATAGCCTTCCGCTTTCCCGCGCTGAAGGAGGCGCCCCTGGTTGAGACGCGAGTTTGTCAATACGAGCAAACGCCCGACAGTCACTTCATCGTCGATCGCCTGCCCATAAACGAGGATGTCTGGCTGCTGGGCGGAGGATCAGGCCATGGCTTCAAACATGGGCCGGCGATCGGAGAGATGATGGCAGAGTTGATTCTAAAAGACCGCGAACCGGAAGCGATCTGGCGCCTGGAGAGATTCAAGAATATATGACGAATGGCAGAAAGAGCAGACGGAGTTTCGTGCGCTTGTTCTTCCGCCGATGAGAGACCCACTACTGAATCTGAATTACGCCGGCCGGAGCACTGGCCTTGATTTCAGCAATGCGGTCGATGACTCGGTGAGCGAACTCATAGATCGATTTCGCGTGTGGCGAGTTTTCGCCCTCCAGCACAACCGGCTTGCCTGTATCTCCGGCGCGGCGGACTTCAGGGTCGAGAGCAATGCTGCCCAAGAACGGCACACCGAACTGGCGGGCGGTTTTCTCCGCTCCGCCACGGGAGAAGATATCAATTTCGTGCTGGCAATGCGGACACACGAAATAGCTCATGTTTTCCGCTACTCCGACGAGGTCGACCTTCATTTGGCGGAACATCTCGATCGCCTTGCGCGCATCCTGCAGCGAAACGTCGGACGGAGTAGAGACCACAACCGCGCCCGTAAGCGGCACGGTTTGCACCAGAGACAGCGCGACATCGCCGGTTCCCGGCGGCAGATCGACCACAAGATAGTCGAGTTGACCCCATTCCACCAGCCCGAGGAATTGCCGGACGATCTGATGCAACATAGGTCCGCGCCAGATAATCGGCTTGTCGCCGGGGTTTAGAAATCCGACCGAGATCACTTTCAGACCGAATACCTCGATCGGCTCGATCCGGTTCTCGCCAACCATGCGCGGCTGCGAGTTCACGCCCAGCATCAGCGGCACATTCGGGCCATAGACGTCAGCATCGAGCAGTCCGACCTTGTGGCCCAATCTGGCGAGTGCGACTGCTAGATTGACCGAGAGCGTGGTCTTGCCCACGCCACCCTTTCCCGAGCCGACGGCCACGATGGCATCGACGCCCGGCAGCGGTTGCGGTCCCGGTTGAGCCGGCCCGTGCGGCTGCGGCATGTGTGCGCTCAAGAGATACGCTCCAGAGATGAATTATGAGGCTAGAATCCTTCTTTGATTATACAGGCGCGAGTTATACAAGTTCAGTCGGGAACGGGCGTGGTCTTCAGGGGTGGGCGCGTTCTTGATGTACGCCGCATGATGACAATTAACGGTATAACTACAAGAAATAGAATGCCCATCAAATGAAAGAGGTCCATGTAGCTCAACAGCGAAGCCTGCTGTTGCAGCAATTGATAGAGCATGGCGTCGGCTTTCTGCGCGGCCGTTGCCGGGTCGTATCCACGAAATTGCAGGAAGCGCGTCATCCCCTGGAGCATTTGTTGCATGGGGAGACTACCGGGCGTGAGGTTCGCCGCAAGCACATCCTGATGAAGCTGCGCGCGCCGCGGCAGACTTACGTTGACGACCGAAGTATCGATGACCTCCATGATTGCGCTCGACATCACGGCAATCGCGATGATCCAGCGATTGCCGGAGCCAATCAGTGCTGTAGGTCTGGGCATGAATGGCAAAATGACAAACGAGCGATCCTGAAGTGTAACGCTAAGCCAGGTCTTCACTACCCAGACGGGGAGTGACCGAGAAGTGCCTAAGTGGTCAAGAGAAAGCAGGTCTCATTTTTCGTACAATGTGCCAGTTCCTGCGAACTTTTCCCGCTCTTGATAAGTAGAGATCTGGCTCAGGACGTTAACCGGCCACTTCTCGCTTGCATAGGGAGACACAGCTGTGACTATTCTTGCAAGAATCACGATGGGATCGATTCTGGTATGTTTAGCTCTCGCCGCTCAGGGTCAGAATCCTTTTGACAGTCATAAACAGTTTTCCGCCACGATGGTCATGAGCGGAGCTCCCATGGGCAGTCACGCGCCTCAGGGCGATATGAAGATCTACCGCCTCAACGACAAAATGCGGACGAACATCGGCAGCACGGGATACTCCATCACCGATCTCACCCAGCACACCACGTATATGGTCATGGGTCAGGGAATGTGTATGCAGATGACTCCACGTGGGCAGCAGCAGAATCCTTTCGCCGAGCAAGGTTCCGTCGAGCGCACACCCGCTGGAACCGATACGGTCGATGGGCATCCATGCAAGGTAGAGAATGTAACGGTTACTCCACAGAATGGAACGGCCACAAAAATGAAAGTATGGTTGGCGGATGATCTGCAGGAATTTCCGGTGAAAGTTGAGATTCAGTCCAGCCGCGGTCCGGTCACGGTGCAATATAAAGACGTGAGCTTCGATGCGCCGCCGTCGTCGTTATTCGCCCACCCGAGCGACTGCCGGCAAATGCCATCGATGCCCGGAGGCGGCCCTCAGTGATCAAATGCTTAACAGCCCTGCCATGATTTGAGTCATTCTAAACAGGTTCCTCAGCTGGTCGAAGCGTCGCCGAAGCCCCTGCTTCCGCGTGCACCCGCTTTCTCAGGCGGGCAAGACCGCCCGATTCGTTCGCAGCGCAGAACCCAATCACTACGGCCGCACCGCTCCAGCTGATTATCATCACAATCCAGAACAAAGACATAGAACTCTCCTAAGATTCTTACGCGGCGTTTCTGTTACCACTCACTACTTAGAGCGACAAATATTCCGGAAAGCCCTCACAGATCGACCGATCGCCGATGATTCTGCCGTAAGCGGTGACCGCCGAGATTCGAGGAGTCCAAGGTCGAGAGGTTTTTAAGAAGCGAGAGGAATGCGCGAGCACAGCAGCTTCTCAGCAATCGAAGCTTCCAATGAAGCGCGGCATCAGGAAGTTAAGTTATTGATTCTGCTCAGCTCCTTGATACTTCGGTAACGTCTATAGAACTTCAGTTACCGTTCCAAGAGTGACCACACGTGGTCTTCAGACGGCATACTACATATTGGGTTATCATACCAACCGCTATACAACGAATAGCGATCTCTCCAATTTAAATTTTCTCTCATTCCAGAAGACCTACAAAAAAGCCCGAAAAACGCGGAGATTTACTTCGACCCGGGGCTTTTCCGGGCTGATATATGCTCAGGACACCGAAAGCCCTCGGAGCCGGTATTGCCGATATTTGAAGTGTGGTATCACCCGAGGCGTCGCGCCAAAAAAGGGCGCAGAGAGCAAAGAAACTATGGCCGACTCGCGAGAAGTGATGAACATTCGCCAAGCGTCGCAATATCTGGGCGTGAGTCCGGACACGCTTTACAAGTACGTCGGCGAGCAGAAAATTCCCGCGTTCAAGCTGGGCAACCGCTGGCGCTTTAAGAAATCGCGGCTGGATCAGTGGATGGAAGAGAAGTCGAGCGAGATAGAACCGCAGGCGAAACGGAAAGCGAAAGCAGCCGGGAAAGCCGCGGGTCAACAGTAGGAAAACAAGACCCGGCCCTGAGCCTGTCGAAGGGGCCGCGTCAAAAAAGGTGGGCACATGTTTGGATTGGGATCGAAGTCGATTGTTGGTCTGGACGTTGGCTCCTCGAGCATTAAAGCGGTGGAGCTCAAGAAAAAGGGCGGCCAGATTGAAGTCGCGCACCTCGGACTTGAGCCGCTGGCTTCCGACATCGTGGTCGATTCGATGATCGTCGATTCGGGCACCGTCTCCAGCGCGATTTCCAAGCTGTTTCTCGACAACCAGATCAAGACCAAAGCCGTGGCCACGGCCGTGAGCGGACACTCGGTCATCGTCAAGAAAATCTCACTACCCTCGATGAGCGATCAGGAACTGGCCGAGACAATCGAGAAAGAGGCAGCACAGCACATTCCTTTCGATCTTGCCGATGTGAGCCTTGACTACCAGATTCTTTCCGACGAAGTGGGTAGCCCGCAGATGGATGTGCTTCTGGTCGCGGTGAAGAAGGACAAGATTCTGAACTACACCAACGTGCTCTCGATGGCAGGCCGCACGCCGGCTATCGTCGATATTGACGCGCTGGCCCTGCAGAATTGCTATGAATACAACTATCAGCCGGCGCCGGGGCAGGTGGTGGCGCTGCTGAACCTGGGCGCCAGCGTGATGAACATCAACATCGTGAAGGGCACGACCCCCTTGTTCCCCCGCGACGTCAGCGTCGGCGGCCATCAGTACACCGACTCGCTGCAGAAGGAACTCGATCTGAGCTTCGACGATGCCGAAGCTCTAAAGCTGGGCAAGAAGGTTGGGACCGTCAGCGAAGATGCCAAGCAGCCGATCCTGCAGCAGGTGACCGAAATTATCGTGCTGGAAATTCAAAAAACGTTCGACTTTTTCCGGGCCAGCGCCGCCGGAGAGCACATCGAGAAGATTTACCTCGCCGGGGGCTCTTCGAAGGTGCCCGGACTGGTGGAAGCGTTACGGCAGGAGTTCTCCATGCCCGTGGAGCTGTTCAATCCGTTCCAGAGGGTCACACCGCCGGCCGACGGATTAGGAGCTGATCTGGTGGAGCAGAATCCGGGCCAGATGGCGGTAGCGGTGGGCTTGGCCCTGAGGAGCTTTGAATCCCTATGATCAAAATCAATCTGCTGGAAACCAATAAAGGCAAGGGTAAACGGGGAAGTGGAGCCGGCGCAGCCCTGCCCACGATGGAAATGGGCGAAATGGGGTCGCCCAAGCTGAAGGTCCTGGCGGTTGTGGTTATCGCCGGTTTGTTCAACCTCAGCTATTGGTACCGGCTCGATCATCAGGCCAAGTCTATCGCGGGGCAAATGCAAGTCGCCGAGCAGAAGAATCGCGAACTGGCGGACGTAAAAGCCCGCTTCCTGGAGCGCCAGGCACAGGCCGATGCCTACAAGCGACGCGTCGACGTGATCGATGGCTTGCGCGCCAACCAGACCGGTCCCGTCAATCTGCTGGCCATGCTCGGCCAGACCGTCAATAACACGGAGGCCGTGTGGCTCAGCAAGATGGACGATAGCGGCCCGACGGTGAGGCTGGAGGGAACCGCGCTTTCGACCGACGCGGTGGCGAATCTGATTGCCAACCTGCAGAAGACCGGTTTCTTCAGGTCGGTTGAGATCGACGAGACCTATCAGGACAGCCAAATCAAGGACATGCAGGCCTTTCAGTTCACTTTGAATTGCGAGAAGGGCAACGAGAAAGGCAGATCGTAAGGGGCGAAGCTATGGCGACGAATTTCAGCGAACTTTCGGGCATCAAGCAGTGGGGGGCGGTGATCGCCGGAGGAGCCGTACTGACGGCGGCACTCTACTTCACCGTGTTCAAGAGCCAGAGCGAGCAGAACGCGGCGGCGCAGCACGCCTTGGCCGACAAAATTCGCGAAAACAACGAACTCGAATCCTACCGCCCCAAGCTCAAGCTGATGGAACAGCAGGTGGCGGAGTTGAAGCAGCAACTCGAGATCGAGGCGCGCATCGTGCCGGACGAGAAGCAGGTCGATGAGTTCATCACCATGATGGGCGGGGAGGCGACCAAGGCGGGAGTCGAGCTGCGTCGCTATAAAGCCCTGGACGTAAAGTCGCAGCAGTATTACTCGGAGGTGCCCTTCCAGCTCGATCTGGACGGACCCTACTACTCCATGCTGAATTTCTTCGATCGGGTGAGCAAGCTGGAGCGGATCGTAAACATCGGCAATCTTGTAGTTTCCACGACCAGGAGCCCGTCGGGGGCGAAAGTGAAGAACACCTATCAGTACGCCCCCAATGAGAGTGTGGTGGCGAGTTTCACGGCGACGACCTACTTCAGTCACGATCAAGCGTCTGCCGCTACGAAATCCGGCAAGCCCGGCTCGAAGTAAGGAATGACTATGAAGCTAACGACAAACATTCTGGCAATCACCCTCACGATCACAGCGGGCGCGGCCTGGTCCACCAGAGCTGCGGCGCAGAACGTGGACGCCATTGACAACGCGCGCAGCGTGGCCAAATCGCTCGAGCAGAAGCAGGAGACCCAGACGAATCAGGCGTTGGATGCCGCCGGAGTTCCGGGCGGCAAGCCGGCTGCGGGCGCTCCCGTTCCGGCTGTGAAACCGGCTGTGATCCCGGGTTCCAATCCGGTTGCGCCGGCTCCCGCTGCCGCGAAAACCGCAGCGCCCCAAGTCACAACCGCTGCCGATTCCGGCGCCAGCAACCGGCTGCAGAAGGTGAATGTCGTCCAGAATGCCGACAACGTTCAGATCGAGATGATTTCGAGTGAGGCGGTCACCGGCAAAGTGAGTAAGCTCAACTCACCCGCCCGCGTTCTGGTTGAGTTGCCGGGAACCATTGCGGCCACGCCGCACAACCGAATTGAAGTCAGCAGCGCCGGTGTAAAGGGTGTGCGCATCGGCACGAACGGCAAGACTCCGCCCACCACAAGCATTGTGGTGGATCTGGAGAAGGCGTGCGCCTACGAACTGACTGCCGGTCCCGAAGGGAAGCTCGTGCTGACCTTGCATACCGACACTGTGGCCAGGGATGCCTCGACATCGGCTGCGAAAACCGCAGCGGCACCCGCTCCCAAACCGGCTCCAGTCGTAGCAAAGAACACGCCAAAGCAAGCTCCGATTGTGGCAAAAAACACGCCAGCTCCGGCTGTGACCAAACCCGTGCCAGCGCCGAAGCCATCAACGTCCGCAGCGAAGACGGCAGTGGCGGCCAAGACAATCACCGCCAAGGCAATTCCTGCGAAGCCATCGGAAACTCCGGCAAGTACGGCAAAGCCGGCTGAAACCATGGCGGGCATGAGTTCTCTCGCTAAGCCCGAAGAGCCGAAGCCGGAAGATAAGAAGTGGGCGATGACCGGCAAGCGGGATCCATTTTTCAGCCCCGTCGTACAGCAGTCGGGATCGGGTTGCACGACCGGGAAAAAGTGCCTCGAAATCGGCAACATCAACTTGCGGGGCGTTGTGAAATCTGACAGCGGCTTCATCGCGGTGGTCACGAACAATCTGAACAAGGCGTATTTCCTGCGCGAAAACGATCCTGTATTCAATGGCTTCGTGGTCAAGATCACAGGCGACTCAGTTGTGTTCCAGGAAACCGTGGAAGACAAGCTGGGAAAGCCGTTCACTCGCGAAGTGGTGAAGCGAATCTTTACCCCGGCGGTCTAGGCGCCGGTTGATCGGAACGGCCCGGAATTTCGGGCATGAATAATCGAGTTTCACGAAGGACACGCGGGCTCGGCCCGCGGGTTGGGGGAGAGGCGAAATGCGAAAGCAACAACTGACAACGCTGGTATCGTTGCTGGTTTTAGTAGGAGCCGTGACGGCTGCGGCCGCTCAGACACCGAGCCAGTTGCAACGAGTGAACGTGGTCCGCGGCGGGGACGACGTCCGGATCGAGATGAGCTCCAACGGGCTTATCACTCCGAAGCTCAGCACTCTGGAATCACCGGCCCGCGTGGTGATCGATCTTCCCGCGACCGTGATGGCTAGCCGGCAGAGCCACATCGCCGTCGACGCCGATGGAGTCAAGGGTGTGCGCATCGGCATGGACGGGAGGACGCCTCCCTCGACGCGCATCGTCGTTGACCTGGAAAAGGCGTGCAGTTACGACCTGACCCCGGGTGCGGCGGGCAAGCTGGTCCTGACTCTGCATTCGTCCAGCTTGGCGAAGTCCGCGGGGCAAGCTGCTCCTGCGGCCACAGCCGACGCTTCGCCGGTTCCGGCCTCGAAGCCCATGTCGCCGTTTTCCCCGCGTGTGATGGACGTGCGAACGGTAACGGCCCCCAAGCCGCAACCGGAGACCTCCAAGCCCACGACGGAGAATTCTACGGTTCCCAACAATTTCGTGTTCGTTGAGCCCTCCTATCGCGCCAAGAGCGATTCGCAAGCCGAGGCGCCCAAGGCCGAAACAGCGAACAATGACGAACCGGCCGATCCATCCGTGCGCGCGCAGGAAGCAGCCGAGCGCTTTGCCGACAAGACTGCGGCCGAACTGCTCCCGGTAAGCGTTCATGCCGCCCAGGCCCAAGGCTCGACCCCGACAATCCAGCCTGCGGTGAATTTGGCCGCAGAGCAGAAAGCCCAGATGGGTCAGCAGCCGACGTCTGCAGGTCCGAAATATACGGGCGAGCCAATTTCCGTCAACCTCAAGGATGTCGATCTGAAAGACTTCTTCCGCCTCATCCACGAAATCAGCGGTCTGAACGTCGTGCTCGATCCCAATGTGCACGGAACGCTGACCATCGTTCTCGATGACGTGCCGTGGGATCAGGCACTCGATATCGTTCTCAAAAACAACGATCTGGCCCGCGAACTGGAAGGCAACGTTCTACGCATTGCTACGGTGGACACCTTGAAGCATGAGGCGGACGCCCGGCGGGCCCAGGTCGAATCAGAAGCTATGGCCGTCGAAAAAGTCTCGATCACTCGCTTCCTAAGCTATGCCAAAGCGAAAGACGTACTTATGACGGTCAAGAAGTTTCTCTCGCAGCGCGGCGACGTGGTGGCAGATGACCGCACGAATGCCGTGATCGTCAGCGACATTCCGAAGGTGATCCCAGTCATCGATCGCCTGTTGACGCAACTCGATCGCAAGACGCAGGAAGTTGAAATCGAAGCACGCGTGGTGGCCGCGACTCGTCAGTATGCTCGCGACATCGGCACTCAGCTCGGTTTTGCCTGGGGCAACGGGCACAGCGCCATCGGCGGCAACCAGGCCGCCGGAAGCTCTCCGACTACCGTCAATGGCCTGACGCCGGGTTATGTCACAGTACCGGGAACCGGTTCGACCACAGGATCTTCGATCCCGTTGTTCTCGAACTTGGGTTCGACTTCACCGACGAGCGGCCTCAGCTTCGTGAACGCCAGCAACACGGTGCGGATTGATGCGATCCTTTCCATGGCCGAATCGCGCGGATTGCTGAAAGTACTTTCCCGTCCGCGCGTCGTAACCCAGAACAACATCCAATCGGTGGTGAAGCAAGGCTACCGCATCCCGATCGTCACTCAGGCACAGTTGGGCGGCCCGCCGACCGTGACCTACGTCGATGCATTTCTCCGCCTGACGGTCACACCGCAGATCACGTCGGAGAACACCATCTTCCTGAACGTGGACGTGGAAAACACCACTCCCAACTTCGGTCAGGAAGTCCAGGGCAACCCCGAACTGATCACGCAACAGGCGACCACGCAGGTTCTGGTCACCGATGGCGGAACGGTAGTGATTGGCGGTGTGGTCCAGTCGCAGAACTCGATAAACGTCTCGCAGGTTCCGCTCCTAGGAGACCTGCCGCTCCTGGGCAACTTGTTCAAGCACACGCAGGTGAGCACCCAGACGCAGGAGCTGATCTTCTTCATTACTCCGCGAATCATCCAGACATAGCGAGCTGCGAGTCCGGAGTACCGAGTACTTAGCAAAAACCGCTGGCTTGGAGAACCTGCCAAGCCGGCGGTTTTGTTCTTGCGCATATCACGCTGCGAGTATCAAGCTCAGCAGCGAAACTCCAGCTACTTTTCTTCGCTTTGGAAGGGCGCAGCTTCACCCGCGCCGTCCGCCTCGCAAGATAGATGGGGGCTTGAGCCCTCGCGGAAAAGCGGCCTGGCATAAAAGGTTATTAGCTTCGCTCCAGGTACGAAACCGGCATGGATTGACTTGGAACTCGCTCTTTTCTTGCTACACTCGCAGCAATGGATTTTCTTGCGCGCCAGAGAAAACTGCGAGAGCGTCTTTCTAAGTCCCGCATCGACGCACTGCTGGTCAGCCATCTTCCGAACATCCGGTATCTTTGCGGCTTCTCCGGTAGCACGGGCCTGCTCCTGGTCGAAGCGGATCGAAGCGTCTTCTTCACCGATTTCCGGTACGACACGCAGGTGCACGACGAAGTCAAGGCCGCGAAGATCGTGATCGGTCGCAAATCGGCTCTGGAGTTATTGGCCGAGTTTCTGAGTCGCAGCCGAAAGCACCGGAATGTTGGCATCGAAGCGGAACATTTTACGGTGGCCAACAGGAAGCGTCTGCAAAAGTCGTTGCCGTCCCGCGTGCGTCTGAAAGACATTGCGTCGATGGTCGAGGGGCTTCGCCTGGTTAAGGATGAACAGGAAATCGCGCGCATCCGCGACGCGGTGAACCTCGGGGCAAGGCTCTTTGACCGTGCACTGCAGGTTTTGCGTGAGGGCGTCCGAGAATCCGAAGTCGCAGCCGAGATGGAATTGCTGGCGCGGCGGAGCGGCGCCGAGGCGATGTCCTTTCCCACGATTATCGCTTCGGGCGAGCGGTCGGCCTTGCCGCATGGACGCGCTTCGTCTCAGGGCATTCCTTCAGGCGGATTCGTGGTCTGCGACTTCGGTGTTATACTCGCAAGTTATTGTTCGGACGAGACCCGTACCGTCTGGGTCGGTCCGGTCACAGACCAGGCTCGTCAGGTTTACCAGGCGGTTCGCGAGGCGCAGCAGGCGGCAATCGACGCGGTTCGCCCGGGTCGTATGTTGGGCGAAGTCGACGCCGCCGCGCGAAAGGTACTGCAGCAGGCCGGACTGAAGCAATATTTCACGCACTCAACCGGGCACGGCGTCGGTTTGGAGATCCATGAAGCTCCGCGAGTGGCAGAGGGTCAAAAGGATCTCCTGCGTCCGGGCATGGTGATCACCATCGAGCCGGGTGTATATTTCCCCGGCAAATGGGGCGTGCGGGTCGAGGATATGGTCGTCGTCACTGCCAGCGGTTGCCAGGTGTTGACGCCCACGAGTAAGGAGTTTCTGGCTATATAAGAATTGCTTCTTTATTCCGCGCGTAAACATTGAGCCGGGCTACAGCCACGCCCGGCTTCTTCGCGCGCTAGTGGCAAGGTTGTCCCACCGCATACGAATGAACCTGAAAGAACTGAAGGAACTCATTGAGTTCTTAATCGAGAAAGACATTGCCGAGTTCGAACTCGAACGCGGCGACATCAAAGTGCGCATCAAGCGCGCTGGAGAGCACGTTCCCATGCATGGGCACGGCGATGCACACTTCTACTCGGTGCCGGCCGCGCCCCCACCCGCGCCTGTACCAGGAACCGCGCCCGCAGTTGCTGGGCCACCGCCCTCCGCGCCAGCGGCTCCCGAAGAAACCCTGCACATGGTGAAGTCGCCGATCGTGGGCACTTTTTACGAATCGCCATCCCCAGGATCGCCGCCGTTTGTGAAGATCGGAGACATGGTTACAGAGGGACAGGTGCTCTGCATTGTGGAAGCCATGAAGCTGCTGAATGAGATCGAATCGGACGTGGCAGGGGAAGTCGTCAAGAAGTTGGCAAGCAACGGCCAGCCCATTGAGTATGGACAGGAATTATTTGCGATAAGGCCGAAGAAGTGAGATTCGTATCAGGGCATGCCTTGAGGCATACCGAAATTTGGCGATGATGAAACCGGCTTTAGCCGCTGCCGCATAGACGATCCAGCTGCTAAAGCCGGTTGCATTCGCTGGAAACTTGCGGCATCGCTGAAGCGATATCCTGATACCTACCGACCCTGATTTCATGTTTAGAAAGATTCTGATTGCTAATCGTGGAGAGATTGCCCTGCGCGTGATCTGCGCGTGCAAAGAGCTGGGCATCCGCACGGTCGTAATCTACAGCGAGGCGGATCGCTTTTCTCTGCCCGTTCGTTTCGCCGACGAAGCCATTTGCATCGGCCCGCCCCAATTAGCTCATAGTTATTTGAACATTCCCGCTGTGATCAGTGCGGCCGAGATCGCCAACGTCGAAGCGGTGCATCCCGGGTACGGATTGTTGGCTGAGAACGCGAACTTTGCCGAGGTCTGCGAGACCAGCGGTATCAAGTTTATCGGTCCGCGGCCGGAAGTCACGCGTCTGATGGGCGAAAAGGAAAAGGCCCGCGCCGCCATGAAAGCTGCGGGCGTGCCCATCCTGCCGGGGTCGGATGGAATCATCGCGTCGGAAGGCGAAGCGCTGGAGTGGGCGAAGCAAGTCGGCTTTCCCGTAATCCTTAAAGCTTCCGCCGGAGGCGGCGGACGGGGCATGCGCATTGCCCGCAACGAAGAAGAACTCCCCGGCTTGTTCAAGGCAGCTTCGTCCGAGGCGGCAGGTGCCTTCGGCAACGGCGATCTCTACATGGAAAAGTATGTGGAGCATCCTCGGCACATCGAATTTCAAGTTCTCGCGGATGAGCACGGCAATGTCGTGAGCCTGGGCGAGCGCGAGTGTTCCATCCAGCGGCGCCATCAGAAATTGCTCGAGGAATCTCCTTCAACGCAAGTCACACCGGAACTGCGGGCGCAAGTCGGCGAAGTCCTGTGCAAGTCGCTGGCTGCGATCGGCTACGCGAACGCTGGCACGGTTGAATTCCTGATGGATCAGAATCGCAACCTGCATTTCATCGAGATGAACACGCGCATTCAGGTCGAGCACCCAGTTACGGAGATGGTGACGGACGTTGACCTGGTGAAGAGCCAGATCATGATTGCGGCTGGCGCGAAGATGAGCGACGTCTTGATGGGACCAATCGTTCATCGCGGACATTCGATCGAATGCCGTATCAACGCCGAGCATCCGGAAAAATTCACGCCCTCGGCAGGCAAGATCACGGCGTTTCATCCCGCGGGAGGCACCGGCGTACGCGTCGACACGGCGGCCTATGCCGAAGGCGTGATTCCGCCGTATTACGATTCGCTGATCGCGAAACTGATCGTCCGCGCCAAAGATCGCAATGAAGCAGTTTCCCGCATGGCTCGCGCGTTGGATATGTTCATTGTCGAAGGCGTGTACACCACCATTCCTCTGCACCGGAAAATCCTCGCCGATCCGGATTTTCGGGCCGGAAAGATTGATACAGGGTTTATCGAGAGATTTCTGGCTAAGAACGGAAAGTGAGCCGCCCCGGAGTGGGGGGAACCGCTAACGAAACTGGACCCGGCACATCCAATCATCTTGAAAGGACGTATTCTCCTATGAAGACCAGCAAGGCAGCCGCTCTGCCCCTGCTTATTCTAGCGGCAACCCTCGCTTTCTCAGTTCGCGCCCAGGCCAGCGACAATCCCGCCAATCTTCGTCAGCGCGACGGATCTCACGACTTTGACTTCCTGATCGGCGACTGGAAGGCCCATGTCCGCCGGCTTCCCGATCGCCTCAACAACTCCAACACCTGGATCGAGTATGACGGCATTTCAAACCACCACAAAATTCTCGACAGCGACGCGAACTTCGAAGAGTTCGAAGTCACCAGCACCGACAAGAAGCTCCACATCAAGGGACAGACCCTGCGCCTCTATAACCCCACCTCGCACCAGTGGAGCATTTATCTTCTCGATGTCAACAACGGCACCCTGAGCCTGCCTCCCGTGGTTGGTTCGTTCACCGGGAATCGAGGGGAATTTTTCGATCAGGAAGATTACAAAGGCCGCGCGATTCTGGTCCGCTATGTCTGGTTCAATGTTTCTCCTAAATCGGCCCGCATGGAGCAGTCTTTTTCACCCGATGGGGGCAAGACCTGGGAGGTCAATTGGACCTGCGAACTCTCGCGATGAAACAGATATAGTTAGCTGCGCATGGTGCAGCTTCCCAGGTTGTACGCGATTCTCGATGCTGGCTGCTTTCCGAATGCCCATGCTTTGTGCGTGGCGGCCGAGGAACTCGCTGCCGCCGGCGTGACCCTGATCCAATACCGCAACAAGTCCGGCGATGCGCGAATCATGCTGGAACAGGCGGGAGAGTTGACGAGACGGCTTGCCTCCCACTTCGCGCAAAACCAGCGAGAAGTAGGGCATATCCATTCTCAAGCCACTTTGAGTGCCCCAGATCTCGCCGCGCTTGAGAGACCCGCGAACCGTGTCCGCCTCATCATGAACGATCGCGCCGACCTCTGCCTCGCGGCCGACTTCGACGGCGTACACGTCGGCCAGGACGATCTATCACCGGAGGCGGTGCGTAAGATCATCGGCTGGGGCAAGCACGGGAACGCTCGCTGGCTGGGCGTCTCGACCCACAATCCTGAGCAATTGCGTGAGGCGGATCTTACCTCCGCCGATTACCTCGCCATCGGACCAGTCTTCGTCACGTCCAGCAAGATCAACCCGGACCCAATCGTCGGCCTCGAAGGAGTTCGACGAGCGCGGGCGCTTACACGGAAACCATTGGTCGCGATCGGCGGGATCACGCGAGGCAATGCGGCGTCAGTCATCGAGGCTGGAGCGGATTCGGTCGCACTGATATCCGACTTGTTACCGGATCCACGCAAATCAGCAGAGGAATTTTTGCGCATATTAAGGTAAAGTGAGCCAGCGAGCGACGAGTAACGGCTGACGACTAACAACCGAAAGAATAACGACTGACGACGAGGAGCCGTCCCTGAGCACACCCACGACCCGCCCGATGCGAGCCTCCGACTGGGAAATCCATAGCCACCAGGATCAGGAACTGGTCAAAGGACTGGGCCTCACCAGCGCCACCATGCTGGTGATGGGCTCGATGATCGGCTCCGGCATCTTCATCGTTTCCGCAGAAATTGCCCGCGAAGTCGATTCGCCCGCTCTGCTCGTCGGCGCCTGGGCGGTTGCCGGATTCATGACCATCGTGGCCGCGCTCAGCTACGGCGAACTGGCGGCGATGATGCCGCGCGCCGGTGGACAATATGTTTACTTGCGCGAAGCCCTCGGCCCGCTATGGGGATTTCTCTACGGCTGGACGCTCTTCCTGGTCATTCAGACCGGCACGATTGCCGCGGTGGGCGTAGCGTTCGGAAAATTTCTCGGCGTCTTCTGGCCCACGATCTCTTCAACCCACTGGATCCTCCATCTCTGGAGGGTCCCGCCGATTCCCGTCGGCCCCATGGTGCTGGGCAACATGGAGGTAGGCATTAACACACAGAACTTGATGGCCATCCTGTTGGTGATTTTCCTCTCCGTGGTGAACATTTTTGGCGTGAAAACCGGGGCCGCAATTCAGAATGTGTTTACTGCGGCGAAAGTTGCGGCGCTGCTTGGCCTCGCAGTAGTCGGGATCGCCGTTGGCCGAAATGCGCAGGCGCTGGCAGCCAATTTCGGCCACAATTTCTGGCACAACGCGGGATTGGGCGCGCAACATCCGGTTCAGGTGGGTGTGGGCGGACCGGTCGTCATGGTCGGAACGCTGACGATTCTTGCCGTGGCCCAGGTGGGATCCTTATTCTCCGCTGACGCCTGGAACAACGTCACCTTCACCGCTGGGGAAGTAAGAAATCCCAGCCGCAATCTGCCGCTGTCTTTGGCGCTGGGTACCGGAGTCGTCATCGCGCTCTACATCGCTTGCAACTACATTTATTTATCGGCGCTGCCGCTGGATGGAGTTGCTGGTGGTACAACGTTGCTGTCGCGCGGAATCAAGCACGCTGCGGAAGATCGCGTGGGCACTGCCGTCATGACCCAGATGCTGGGACCGATCGGCGGCCTGCTTATGGCTGCTGCCATCATGATTTCCGGCTTTGGCTGCGCGAACGGGCTGATCCTCTCCGGAGCCCGCGTCTATTACGCAATGGCCAAGGACGGTCTGTTTTTTCGCAACGTCTCCCGCTTGCATCCTACTTATAAGACACCAGCGGTTTCGCTGATGGTGCAGATGACTTGGACCTGCGTACTGTGTATTTCTGGTAGCTATAGCCAGCTCCTGGATTACATCATCTTCGCGGTGTTGGTCTTCTACATTTTGACGATTATCGGACTATTCGTTTTGCGGCAAACCCACGCTGACGCTGAGCGGCCCTATCGGGCGATCGGCTATCCCGTCTTGCCCGCCATTTATATTGTGCTGGCCTTGTTCATTGATGTCGTACTATTGCGCTATAAGCCGCAATACACGTGGCCCGGGCTCATTGTGGTATTGCTGGGGATTCCGGTTTATTATGCGTGGTCGCGAAGCGCAGCCAAGGGACCCGGCGGTTTTTCGGTTTAGTTCCTGCGCTCTGGCCAAGGAGAAACCATTCGGATGTCTAAACTTCTAGCAACCAAACCCATAGCGACGCTGCTGCAAGAGGCGCAGGAAACCGGCGAACATAGCCTTAAGCGTGCTCTGGGACCTATCAATCTTTTGACTCTCGGTATCGGCGCGATCATCGGCGCCGGAATTTTTGTGATTACTGGCCAGGCCGCCGCGCAATTTGCCGGACCCGCCATTCTGTTTTCATTCATTCTGGCGGGCATCGCCTGCGCTTTCGCCGGATTGTGCTATGCCGAATTCGCTTCTTTGATTCCCATCGCCGGCAGCGCTTACACCTATTCCTACGCCACACTCGGAGAGTTGGTGGCCTGGATCATCGGTTGGGACCTGATTCTCGAATACGCATTTGGCGCGGCAACAGTCGCGGTAGGCTGGAGCGGGCATTTGCGGGCGTTTCTTCAGGATATCGGTCTGGGTTTGCCTCCTATGCCGCGTTCGGATTTCATCCTTTTTGGCCTTCATATTCATTTAACGTATGACTACGTTGGCTTCCTGGTCATCGCCGCGATTACGACCATTCTTGTGATCGGAATTAAGGAGTCAGCAGATTTCACCACGGCGATCGTCATTCTGAAAGTTGCGGTGGTTTGCCTTTTTATTGGAATGGCCGGGGCATTCTTGTTTGCGCACCATGGTCAGCCGAATTACTGGCATCCCTTCATTCCGCCGAACACCGGTGAAAACGGACACTTCGGATGGTCGGGAGTTTTGCGCGGCGCCGGTGTCGTATTCTTCGCATATATTGGTTTTGACGCCGTTTCCACCGCGGCCCAGGAAGCCAAGAATCCCAAGAAAGATATGCCGTTTGGCATCCTCGGATCGCTGGTGATCTGCACCCTCCTGTACATTCTGGTTTCAGGATTACTCACGCATATGGTTCCGTATCAGCAACTCAATGTGCCAGATCCTGTCGTCGTGGGAATTCGGGTAACTGGGCACCTGTGGGCCACCTTCTTGGTTGAACTTGGAGCGATTGCCGGTCTCGCGACCGTGATGTTGGTGATGTTGCTGGGACAGTCGCGCGTGTTTTATTCCATGTCCAAAGATGGTTTGCTCTGGCCGTGGGCCAGCAAGATTCATCCCCGCTTTCGCACGCCTTATATCAGTTCGATGGTGGTTGGTTTTTTTGTGGCCATCCTCGCAACGCTCGTTCCCTTGAGCGTTCTCGATGAGATGACCAGCGTAGGCACGCTGCTGGCGTTCGTTCTGGTGAGCGCAGGAGTGTGGGTCATGAGAAGAAAACATCCTGAGTTGAATCGGCCGTTCAAAACGCCATGGGTTCCGGTTGTTCCGATTCTGGCGATTTTGTTTTCCAGCGCGTTGATCATTGGTCTATCGCCGATGACGCAGGCACGGCTCGTGGTGTGGCTGATTATCGGGCTGGCGATCTATTTCGGCTATGGACGCAAGCACAGCAAAGTGCAACATGAACTCGCTAACAGTGCGCAACGCGCTCCCGCGCGGTCGATGGCAGACTGACCTCATCATTCTATGAGCCCTCCGCACAGCGCGGAGGGCTTCTTTGTTTTATAGTCGTTAGGCGTTGGGGCTCTCCCGCAGCATCGCGCGGAAATACATGACCAACGACCAACGGCCGACGACCGACGACCGATCATGAAAGCCTTCCGCAATCTACGCGCGATCTTTCTTCTCCTGCTGATTGTTGTCGCCGGCGGTACTGCTGGCTTTCATTACATCGAAGGCTGGTCCTGGTTCGACGGCTTCTACATGGTCGTCACCACGCTGACCACGATCGGCTATCAGGAAGTGCGGCCGCTCTCGCATGCCGGCCGCGTGTTCAACGTCTTCGTTATTCTGGCGGGCGTGTCGCTCGTACTGCTAGGGGTCGGGGCGCTTAGCCAGGCTTTGCTAGAATTCGAGCTGCAAAGTTTCTTTGGCAGGCGGCGCATGGAGCGGGAAATCGGACGCCTCGACGGCCACTACATCATCTGCGGCATGGGACGCGTGGGCCGTAGCGTTGCCCGCGAGCTGGCCCGCAAGCCCGTGCCGTTTGTAATCATTGAGAACGCCGACTCCAAACGCGAGCGCTTCTTGTCCGAGAATTGGCTGGTAATCGCCGGAGACGCCACTCAGGAGCAGACGCTGCGCCAGGCGCAGATCGATCGGGCTCGCGGCTTGATCGCCGCTACTACGACTGACGCCACCAATCTCTACATCGTCCTCACGGCGCGCGGACTGAATCCGCACTTGAAGATCATCGCGCGCGCCAGCGAAGACGGAGCGGAAAAGCATCTGCTCACAGCCGGGGCAGATTCCGTCGTCTCACCGTATTCTTTCGCGGGGCAACGCATTGCCCAATCTCTGCTCCGTCCGCACGTGGTCACTTTTCTTGATACCGCGACCACGCATCTGGGCATGGACCTGGAAATCGGCGAGATCCACATCACTCCTGAGTCAAGCTTCGCGGGGAAAACTCTCGAGAGTTCGCGCATCCGGCAGGAACGCGGCGTCATCGTTTTAGCTATCAAACGGCGCGAAGGAATGCGCTTCAATCCCGCTCCGGATGAGCGAATCGAACCCAACGACTGCCTCATCGCCATGGGCGAGCCTGCACAATTGCGGCAACTCGAGCGCACAGCTGCGTCATCATGAAAGTCGAACGTCCATGAAAATTGTAAGTGCGGCCGAAATGCGCGCTATCGATCGCGCTACCAGCGAGCGTTTTGGCGTGCCCTCGTTAACGCTGATGGAAAACGCGGGCGCGGCTGTCGCCGAGCACGTGCTCACGCATTACAGTTCGATGCGGCGCATTGTGGTTTTTTGCGGCAAAGGCAACAACGGCGGCGATGGATTTGTTGCGGCCCGGCGTCTGCACCAGAACGGAAACGTGGTTCAGGTCATCTTGCTGACTGATCCAGCGGAATTGAAGGGCGATGCTGCTGCCATGTACAGCAAGCTGCCGGTGGACGCGATCATCGTTCATTCCAGTGAAGAATTGAATAGCGTGCGCCCGTCCTTGTCCGCCGATGTATATCTCGACGCGATTCTGGGCACTGGATTCAAGCCGCCTGTTACTGGTCTTTATGCCGATGCTATTGCGATTCTGAACGCGGCGAACGCACCAGCGGTTGCAGTCGACGTTCCTTCCGGCGCCGATGCGGATACGATGGCGCCGCATGACTCTTCCCAAGGCATCATCGCACGTGCCGATTCGATTGTCACATTCACCGCGCCGCGCCCGGCGCATGTGTTCGGTTTACTCACGGACGGTCCGACCTATGTGGCTGGCATCGGATCGCCGGAGGAAGCGATTGTGTCGTCGCTGGATTTGAATGTCATCACAGCGCGCGATTTCGCGGGGCTGATTGGGAAGCGTCCTCGAGACTCGAACAAAGGCAAATACGGTCATGTGCTGGTGGTCGGCGGTTCGCTGGGCAAAGCCGGCGCGGCGGCGATGGCTGGAATCTCCGCATTGCGCACGGGTGCGGGACTCTCCACCGTTACCACGCCGAAATCTGTGCTGCCGACCGTCGCCGGATTTCATCCCGAGATCATGACCGATGCTTTGCCGGAAACCGATGCGGGAACCATCGCCGGGTCGGCCCTCGAGCGCGTGCAAGAAATTGCGAAGGGGATGTCCGTGCTGGCGCTTGGCCCGGGAATTTCGCGTGTGAACGAGACTGCCGATTTTGTGCGGGCGCTGGTGGGGGGGAGCAAGATTCCGCTGGTGCTCGACGCCGACGGCTTAAATGCATTTCAAGGCAGAACAGCTGAATTGAACGGCAATGGCCGCGTCCTGGTAATCACTCCGCATCCTGGCGAAATGGCGCGACTGGCGGGATGTTCGATTCCCGAAGTGCAAAAAAATCGGCTGGGGGTGGCGCGTAGCTTTGCGCGCGATCATGAACTGATCGTCGTATTGAAGGGATATCGTACCCTCGTCGTGCAACCAAACGGCGAAGCTTGGGTGAATACCACCGGTAACCCGGGCATGTCTACCGGCGGTACCGGTGACATTTTGACCGGTATGATTGCCGGCATGATTGCGCAGCATCCGAATGACGTGATGCTTGCGGTCTCCGCAGCCGTTCACCTTCATGGACTCGCTGGCGACAAAATGCTCAACGAGGTCGGCGAGCATTCGATGGTTGCGACCGATCTATTGCTCGGATTGCCGAAGGCTTTCGCCGACGCACAGCAAATCGCGCGGGAAAAATTTGTACGCTGGGGCTGATGAAGGCTGAGTTAAAAATTCGCATCTAGGCCGTTGCCGATTGCTTCGACCCAACCATACTGGGCCAGTGCATCATCTGGAGACTGGCAGACAAATCGTTCGTCCCGCGGCCGCCGAGCGCCGCGCTGCATCGAGGATCTCCGTTACGGTAACGTTCGTTTCCAGAGATGAGAGTGCGTCTTCTTTTGCTCCGTCGAGAATTACGGTTCGCAAATAGGAAAGCTCGTTGTCATAGGGCGATTGAATGGCCTTAGCGGCGATCTGCTGCTCTTGTTGATCTCCGTTGCGCCGCAGGCGAATGTCATCACGCTTGACCGTGATCACGTAGCCGGTCTGTCCGTATACTTCCATGTCTTTGCGATCGAATGGCCA
>JASHPL010000221.1 GCA_030038125.1 Candidatus Sulfotelmatobacter sp. | reverse complement strand
AGCGTGGGAAACGGTTTGGATTCCACAATTCGCTTTGCTCGGCGACGAGGAAGATATGAACGAGATCGCTACCGCCATCCGTAAGATTCAGCAAAATGCGGCAGACATTGTGGCCAACGCCTCATACGCAACGGCGGAGCGTATTGCGCGCTAACTATCCATGATTGAGGAAATCCCCTATCGTGGCTGGAACAACGCATGGCGCTTGTCAAATGGAACTGTTGAACTTATCGTGCTGTCCGACGTTGGTCCGCGCGTGGTGCGGTATGCATTCTGCGGCGATGAGAATATCTTTCATGAGGTCGCTTCCGAGGGAGGATTGACTGGTGGAACTGACTTCCGCCTCTACGGCGGACATCGCCTATGGGCGTGGCCGGAAGTAGCGCGGACCTACTTCCCTGACAATCGTCCAGTGTTGGTAACTCAGGCGGGCAACTCAATACGCTTCACGAGTCCAATCGAAGACTTTGCTCCGGGTACTCACCTGCAAAAGCAGCTCGACATAACGCTTGCTCCTGAAGGCGCGCACGTTCGTATCGTGCATACCATTACCAATCACAATGCCCGCAGCGCTGAGCTTGCCGTGTGGTGTCCGACCATGATGCGCGGACAGGGGCGCGCGATCCTGCCCTTGCCGCCGCGCCATGCTATGGATACCGAACACTTTCAGTCAGTGGGACCTTTTACCTTGTGGTCTTTTACGGATCTGGCCGACTCTCGCTGGATCCTTGGCACGGAGTTTATTCAACTGCGGCAGCAACAGAAACCGAAAGGCCGTTTTGCCGAGCAGATGACGGGAATTTTCAATTCGGCAGGATGGGGTGCTTACTATTCAGGCGGCACACTGTTCATCAAGTATGCCATGCCGATTTCCGGCGCACGCTATCCTGACTTCGGATGCAACTTTGAAATCTTTACCAATCCGGACTTTCTTGAATTAGAGACTCTCTCCCCAATCGTGGATTTGAAGCCTGGGGAGAGTTCGTGTCACACGGAGGTCTGGAAGCTTTATCGCAATGTCGAATCTGGAGATGGTGACGATTGGATTCGCACCGTGGTGGCGCCGTTGGTCGTGCTCCAACCACAGAGTAACGCACGAGATAGTTAGTGATTTGATGTCGTGATATGGAACTAAATGGCCGAAATTTCATCGAGGGGAAACGACCGTGAAGCTTGGCAATCGCAGCAGCCATTACCGCGATGTATCGATCTTCATTACCCTTGCACTTGTTTTGTCCTCGCCAGGTTTGCTCGCTGCCCAAACGACAATGAACCTGCCGGAGAAAGTCCCTCCCAAGAGGACTTCGCAAATTCAAGATGGATTCGGCATCAACTCCGACCTTCCGCGTGATCCCTATCTCCCGTGGAACCGCTGGTGGTGGACGCGCATGTTCGACGCCGGCTTCAAATGGATTCGTATCGGCCAATATGAAAATAGTTCCGACCGGACCAGTTGGGACTGGATCGAGCAGAAGCGAGGAATCTTTGCTTCTTCACTCGAACTCGAAGATGCGGTGGACTCGCTGGTGGATAACGGAATGAACATCCAGGTACAGCTGCTCTACGGCAACCAGATGTATACCGCTCACAGCGGCAAGCTGCCCGATATCAGCGTGCCCGAGCCCGGATCGTTCCACAACGATGACCGCAGTTTGTACTCGGTGTTCTGGCCTCCGCTTACTCCCGAGCAGACTGCAGCGTTCAACAGGTATGTCGCCTGGATGGTTGATCATTTCAAAGACCGCATTCATTATTGGGCGCTCTGGAACGAGCAGGACATCGGTTACTGGAACCCTTGGGGCAACCCGGAGCAGTATGGTCGTCTCCTTACGTCGTTCATTGATACCGTGCACAAGGTTCCCGGGGCCAAAGTCATCTATGGCGGTCAGGCCGATCCGATCCGCGAATTTACTCAGGTTGCTCTCGACACTTGCAAATGTGCGTCGGGGATCGATGTTTATGCCTACCACACCTACCCCGGCTATGGACAGAATATGAACCCCGAGACCATGGACTACGGCGCCTATCTGAACGAATCGCCGCTGGCCTTACGCGATCTGGTCAGGAATTACGCGGGCATCGGGCCAGACATCCCGTTCTTCGACGACGAGTTTAATTCCATCCCCTCCTGGGTAGGATCGGATGAATCCGTGCAGGCCAAGTATGTGCCGCGAGGACTGATCTACAATCACGCCGCCGGAGTAAAGACTTTTGTCTGGTTGTTGACGGCTGGGACTGACGGAAATGAGTATGATGACTTTGGCATCATCCACGGACTCACTAACCACGATTACGATTTCACGCCGCGCCCGGTGTATTACGCCCTCCAAAACACGAATGCGTTGTTTGCTGACACGAAATTCGATCCATCCATTGAGATTTCCGGCAGTGATATTCCGGCGTTGCGCCGTAAGAGCGGCTTTCCTTTCTTGAGCTATGGATTCCGCTCCAAGACCGGTAAAGCGATTGTCGCTTACTGGATGGCGGCGCACAGCCTGCCGGGAAACTCATTCCCACCGTTCTATGCAACCTTCGCTTTGAAGAACACCGGCATTCAAAACCCCGTGTTGATTGACGTGGTGTCAGGAAACATTCGACCTCTGCGGTGGAAGAGTGGCACGTCCGACACATTGGAAGCAGTGCCGGTCACCGACAGCATTCAGGCCATAGCCGATGCGGATTACTTCGATTGGCCGGTTCTTCCTGAGGCGCCGAGCTCATTAGAGGCCGTATTGAGGGGCGATGCCGTGAAGCTTTCCTGGCAGGTGCATGGCGGCGAGCCGCGCCATATTCTTGTGGAGCGCCGCGACGATTCGGGCAGCGGTCGCGGCTCATGGCAGCGCATTGCGGAGTTGCCTTCTGCTGCAACCGACTTTACGGATTCTCACCTGAAGAAGGGCCAGCTGTGTGCTTATCGTGTACGGGCGACCAATACCGGTGGGGAATCCGCCAGTTCCAACACGGTTCGTGTCGCGGCTCCATGATTCTTCGCTTCTACGTAATGCTGAGTCGTCCGCCGTCGATATGTGCGAGCGCCTCAGAATGCCTGAGGCGCCGAAGCTTTTTTTGGGCTGAACGAAGCGAGCGAAACAGACGGTGTGCAACCCGTACGGATGATTCATTTCGTTATTTGTGCAAATCCGCGTACCGTCGAATTTCTTATTTCCGGGTGCCGCAAGTGTTGCAAGGAAGCGAAGTGCAGCAGGATCGATAGTGGGACCATATAAACCGGAATCAGCGAAAGCGGAAAAATGCCTATAAGAACGCTAGGCCGGCCAAACGACGCCAGCTGCAAGGGGGAAGGCGAGGTAACAAAGCCGAGCGTAACCGCGATTACGAGATCGGCGATGCCAAATTGATTCCAGAGACGGACCCGGCGAGCAGCTCCATGCGAGGAGCGCGCGTACACAGTCGCTACGAACGGGGCGAGCAGCCCCACAGAGACATCGCCAAGGCCAGCCGGCAGTGCAAAAAGTCCGGGTAGCCGTCCAACCGCGTACAGGATAAGGAAGATCACTCCCAGAGTGCGATACAGCAGAGGCCACTTCCAAAACAGGAGCACGCCAGCCAGGATGGGAAGAAGAAGCCCATACTGAATGGTAGGAACTCTGTGGGCAGCCCCTCCATACCAGCCGGCCAAAGAGGTCATTACCGCCAGAATGAACCAGCCCACGATAATCGCTGACAGGCTCCAGAATGCTTTGGCGCGCTCTTTTTGTGGCCAGGGCGCACGCTTGAGCGCGCGATGCAGCCCGAAGAGGAGGGTTGCGATGGCAGCGATGCTGCCGGTCAGAACGTACCACGTCAAGTAGCCCGGAACGGAGTAATTCATAATCTGCCTCCATGATGAAATCTACAGTCCAACAATAGATGTATATGCATCTATTTACGATGCAAGAAAAAAAGTGTCCCACGCTTCCCATGGGTTAAAGATGTATCTACACTTTTTATATGGATCCAGAATCGCGACACTCGCGGACGAAAAAGGCGACGACCCTGGTCGAGCTCCCTTGCGCCTGCGCAAATCTGCGCCGGACGGCACGTCTGGTCACGCAACTCTATGAGCAAGCATTACGCAACGCCGGCATCACCGCGCCCCAGTTCACATTGCTCCAAACCCTGAAGTTGGCGCCTGCGATCTCACAAAGACAGTTGGCTGAATTCCTGGGCATCGACAGCACAACCCTTACCCGCACGCTCGCTCTCCTTCGCAAGCGGGGGTGGCTGAGCGCAGAGCCGGGGACCGATCGCCGGGCGCTGCGGCTGGCGCTTACCAAGACCGGAGAGAAAGAATATGAACGAGCTTTACCCTATTGGCAGTCGGCCCAGAAGCGTCTCAGGCAAGCCTTGGGCGAGCCAAATTGGAACCGGCTGGTGGATGCGGTTGTGCACGCCGCAGAAGCAATCCACTAAGTGCAGTTTGGAAGAGGTAGCTGGTGCCAGGCGACGGAAAACGAAATGGTTGAAGATGTTGGTGGACCTGGTCGGGATCGAACCGACGACCTCTTCCA
>JASHPL010000220.1 GCA_030038125.1 Candidatus Sulfotelmatobacter sp. | reverse complement strand
CCAGGATTCGCATAGCTGATGAGTGATCGTTAGATTCGCAGTCCTCGTCAATTGATGTACGGCTTAAGCCATTGCAAGCCATCTTCTTCGTGGAATCCACGCACCAGAATAGCCGGATGGCTTGATGCCTCTTGTCGAACTGGACTGGCAGCCGCTAAACACACCGGAAATACGCATCATCGGCTGCGATTCGCTTGCGGGTTTGTACACGCCAAGAGCTTTTCCACCTTGGCGACCCACTGCTCAAGTTCGTTTTTTTCAGGGCCTTGAACTGCAGGTGGATTAGCGGGGCCAGCCCGGCCGCAACCCGCGGATGTAACTTGCCAGCATACACGTCGGTGATCAGCCGGATCACCGTGTCACGGACGGCCGTGACACTAGTCAGATCGGGCAGCGGCTCCAGCGCTCCGGGTCGTGAAGTCGTTCAGTAATCTTCTTCTCTATATGCCGGTCGGATCTTTTCGCGAAAATCCGATGAAGGGAATCTACTACTGAAACAAACAACCAAAGACACGATCACACTCAGAAACTCTAGGGAACCAGCTGGGCTTCGACGCTCATTGTACGCTCACGGTCAGGGCCGTGCTATGCTGCAGACTTCCCGATGTAGCAGTCACGGTGGCCGTGTACGTTCCCGGTGGCGTACCCGGCGTTGTGTGTGCGGACGGCGAAGTGGCACCTCCGCCGCAACCCATTAGCACCGCAATTGCCAGCACCGTGAGGGGGGTTGCAGGGGACATCCGTCCTTTTAGCTTGCGTAAGAAGAACAATCCCGAAGCGAAAAAGGCTGTCATGCACGCCAGCGGCATTGCCCGCTGCAGCAAATCTATAGAGAAAATCATCCCACTAGTTATCGGCGCTGTTGTTCCCACCGTCATTGTGACGGGCTGGCTCCCACCGCCCGTAAGCTGCACCGTCGAAGTCGACAAGGTGCACGTCGGTGCCGGAGTCACTACTGGCGTGATCCCGCAACTAAGACTCGCGGCACCGCTGAAAGATGCTCCTGCTGTAATCCCCAGGTTGAAAGTCGCAGATTTTCCCGCGGTCAACGTCTGAGAAGTTGGCGAACCAGGTGTCGGCTCAATCACGAAATCATTCGCGCCGACGCCGATCCCAGACAATGGCACCGTTTGTGGGCTCCCGGCAGCGTTGTCGACAATGGTCACCGTGCCTGTGCGCACGCCCGCTGCCGTCGGCGTAAAAGTGATGTGTATTTCGCAAGAACTTCCATAGGACGATAAGGGTGAGACGCAATTGTTCGCGAATTCAGAAAAATCACTGCCGGAAACGGAGATCTGCGTGAAGATCAGCGGAATGTCTGCTGACGCGAAGGTCCCTGTCCCCCGGGAGGTGTTGCTCAGGGTGACAGCCTGGGGGGAGCTCGCCGTGCCGACGTCTTGGGAGGAGAAAATGAGTGGGTTAGGAACAAGACTGTCTTCTCCATTTAGGCCGGTTCCCGAAAGCTCAACCGCTTGAGGACTGCCCGGTTGATCATCTGTGATCGTCACCGTTCCATTTCTAGTCCCACCCGCGGTAGGGTTAAAGGTTACGTAAAGCGCACAGGTTGCCGCCGCGGTGAGGGCCGACGGGCAGTTGTTGGTCTGTGAAAAATCCCCCGCAGCCGCAATATTGCTAACATTGATAGTTCCAGAGCTGCTGCTATTCGCCAGAGTTAACTGCGCAGTGTCACTTGGCATTAGCACAACAGTAGGATTGAACGCGAGGCTATTGGGTAAGGCCAAAACAGGGCCCGGGGCCTGGGTAATTTTTAGTACATAGGTTTGAGATTCATAAGATTCGTCACAGTTGGTATCCGGAAACTGGCAGGAGAAGGGATCTAAGAAGACATCGTTTTGGGCACTAACGATCGGAAGGTTCGGAAACGCATTTCCAACTCCGAAGATGTCTCCAGCCGAGTCAGTGGCGACATTCGTTAGTGGAATGCTGCTATACAAGTACGTAGAAAAGACAGCCGAGTTGCCTCCGGAACTGAGCACGCTTAGAAAGCTCGCCCCAAGAATAGGGTCGACGTAGGAGTCGATGGAGGAGACGAGAGGAACGCTCCCGGTCGTCTCGTAGATGCTGCCAGCGAAAAAGGTTTGCCCTGACGAATCAACCGCGATCGTCGACCCGGCCGTCTCGCTTCCCCAGAACGTCGAGTATACCAGCGCCGAGCCAGCGGAGTTCAACTCGCTCACAAACGCGGATTGCTGCCAGCTGCTTTGAATCGGGTTTGCCAGTGGGAAGTCCGAAGAGCCTGCCGCGCCCGTGACATACGCGCTGCCAGAGGTGTCCACGGCTATGGCAGAACCTTGTGAGCCTTCGCTCCCGCTCAAGTAAGTTGAGTAACTCGGCACTCCAGAGGAATTCAGCTTGGTCACGAAGGCATCGCTGGTCCCCGAGAGTGCTCCTTGAAACGGCACTACTGTTGGAAAATTACTGGAATAGGTTGTTCCCGTAACGTAGGCATTCCCCCCGCTATCAACTGCAATAGAAGTCCCCGAGTCCTGCTGCGATCCCCCCAGATATGTCGAATAGATCAGCGCGGTTGCAGTTGTGTTCAGAACAGCCACGTAAGCGTCGGAGCTACCACCCCCAAACGTAGGTTGGTAAGCGTTCTTTGTAGGAAAGTCGGTAGCATCCGTTGAGCCGGTAAGATAAGCGTCCCCGGTGCTATCCACTGCCAGGCCTGAAGGCGCATCGGCCTCGCTGCTGGCAAGGTAAGTCGCGTAAAGCACGCTGCCTGTTGGACCAAACTTCATCAAAAACTGTCCATAGTCCGCCGTGTTGTGAAGTTTACTTTGAAAAACACCAGGAGTGGGCGTTATGGTACCGATTCCTGCCACGTAACAATCACCCTGCGAGTCGATTGCTACGGCGACTTGCGGCTGGGGAAGCGCATTGCCCAAGAACTTGGGCAACGTTGCGCTATAAAGCACCGAGCCGTTCGTAATGTCTATCTTCGCTAACAGATTCTGCGCTAGCGCCAAACAGTAATATGACTCGCTAGCTGCAGCTGCAAGGACCTTTGATGTGCTAATAGCCGAATTAGGCTGTCCGAGATACGTCGAGTAACCCAGCGCCCAATCCGAGATCTGGCTGTCACTTTCAGGCTTCTGACTTGCGCGCGCTCGACTAGGGGAGTTGGCAAAGTGTGACAGCTGCCCAGACGCGGGCATCGCCATAACCGCAAGAAGGAAAACAGGGCCAAAGGTCGAACCGAATACAGTCTTAGCGCGCAGCATAGCTTGACTAGGCCCTGCGCGGCGACGACGGAATCCGTTCCCAACCCCGGATTGCCGCGGCCAGTGGCCTGCGACCTGCCAGAATGGTACTACACGCGTAGCCATCGCAGCTATGAAAATCCGCCACGTGAGCCAGATCATAGAGATTGGAAAGCAAGTTCCTGATGTACCTGGGCTTCGATCGCGGCAACATCGGCCTTGCAGACGCCTACGGGCGGCGCGTTCGATCAACAACCCACAGGTCTGTAAACGGGAAAACTCTAGTCCCAAAAAGCGGCAATGAACCCACTGGCCATGCCACGCAGACGGCGACAGAAGTGCACGGAATACAATAATGCGTCGTGCCAACAAACTGCATATTGATTGCAATTCCTTGCGATGGTGCATCACTCGACCATCTCTGAGAACTAGCATGGCCGATTCCAGGAAACGAATAGGACGTGGTGCAAATCACAATCGGCTTTTCGGGCACCGTACGCGCGCTTTGTGCTATAGTCCCGCCATGAGCAAGCGTGTTCCCAGTGCCAGGAGCGCGCTCTATCCCATCTCGAACGTGGAGGTAGTCGATGTCTCCACTTGATCGTTTCTGCCTGTGCTTAAGCATATCTTCATCATTATTGCTCCGGCCCCTTGCAGCTCAGTCTCCGGACGTACGCCCCTCCGGTTCAACCATTTCGCCTTCACGAATTGAGTCTGGCACCTCTAATAGCGCGTCGGCTTATGTATTAACCTACTCGACCTATATTGGAGAGCCAGGACAACTCGCTGGCGACGGTCCGGCGATAATGGCGGCAAACGCGTCCGGCGACGTGTGTGCACTGACACCCTACCCGACCCCGCTGCTTGTCAGTCTCGCTCCCAACGGCTCGCTTATTTACAACGTTTCACCCCCAGCGCCAAGGTCTACCGAAGCACATTCGAACCCCACTGCGACAGTGGCAATTGATGCGAATGGAAATTGCTATATGGCCGCGGTGGGAGAAATAACACCGACTTCCGGCGTATTTCAAAGCGAGCCCAAGTCAGGACAATTTGTTGTGAAGTTTGGCCCTACGGGCAACATCGTCTATGCAACATATCTCGGAGGTAGCGGAACGGATGTGCCGCTGGGTTTGGCTGTGGATGGCGGCGGCGACGTTTATTTGACTGGCTCTACAGATTCCAACGATTTCCCAACGAAAAACCCCTTCCAAGCAACCCTTGGCGGCGAGAGCGATGCGTTCATTGCCGTTCTAAATCCAACGGCGACCGCTCTAATCTATTCGACCTATCTTGGTGGAAGTGGTAACGATTCGGGCAATGCAATTGCCGTAGATAGCGCGGGCAATGCTTACGTGACCGGAGAAACCAGTTCGAGTAACTTCCCGATGGTAGCGGCATTTCAGTCGATGTTCAATGCCGGCACGGCCGAAGCGTTTGTGACCAAGCTGACTTCTTCAGGGGTCCCCGTTTACTCCACCTACCTTAGCGGCAGCACCGGTTCGCAAGGCAGTGGGATAGCAGCCGACAGCGACGGTGATGCTTACGTCACAGGCTCGGCGCTATCAGCCGATTTTCCACTCATGAACCCGATTCAAAGCAGCTGGCAGCAATCGGCGTTTGTAAGCGAGTTTAACTCCGCTGGCTCTGCGCTCGTGTACTCGACCTTCTGGGGAAGTGAAACAGCCGGACCCACGATCACGGTTGATCCATCAGGGCAAGCCTATCTCGCTGGCATCATATCCGAGACGACCGGGAGCGTTCCCCTGGTTTCTCCTATCTCCAGTCAATTTGAATTTGCAATAGGAGGGCAGCAGGAATTTGCGGGATATGTAGCCGCCCTAGCGCCGGCGGGTGCTTCGCTGTTTTTCTCGACCTATCTCTGGAGCGGATCTCCTCAGAGTGTGGCGGTGGATTCGTCCGAAAACATCTACGTCTCCGGAAGTAGCAATCCTTTCCCTATTCTCAATGCGTACAACGGCATATTCAATTATCAGGCCTGCACGTCGCCCCCGCAGCAAACGTGCCTTGGAACGCTTTCCGAGTCGTTCGCACTAAAGATTGCACCGACTTCCGGAACCGTTCTGGCGTTTCCAACGACGGTCCTGTTCACTGAGCTCGTACCCGTGGGAAGTACGAGTGCCGCTTATCCAGTAGATGTGGTGCTCGCCAATGCGAGCAGTTCGGGAACGGTTAATATCAGCAATATCGCGATAACGGGCGATTTTAGCCAAACCAACAATTGTCCGTCAGCGCTCGTTGCCGCCTCGAGTTGTCTTGTTCAGGTTACCTTTGCTCCAACCGCAGGCGGAGTGCAAACTGGTACCCTCACCATTACCGATGACCAGCCAGGAAGTCCTCAGGTCATCCAACTCTCAGGTACGGGGACGGCTCCGCAGGTGGGCTTTAGTCCGACCACGGTCACATTCCCGGCACAAACTGTAGGCACTACAAGCTCGCCCATGACTGTGACCTTGACCAACACGGGAGGCGCCACCCTGACCATCAGCAAAATTTCCGTAACCGGGAATTTCACGGAAACAAATAGCTGTGGCGAGGAAGTGCAGCCTGGCGGAGGTATCTGTCAAATTTCAATTACCTTTACGCCGACGGCGGCCGGAACGCTTACCGGAACTCTGAGCGTCAGTGATAACGCAACAGGCAGTCCGCAAACAGTTTCGCTATCCGGGGCTGGAACCACGAACAACTTTACGATCGGAATGGCATCTGGCTCACAGAGCTCACAAACCATCAGTGCTGGCCAGAAAGCAACATTCAATCTTTCAGTTGCGCCAGTCTCAGGCTTCAGTGGCTCTGTAAGCCTGAGCTGCGCCATCGCTCCTATAGTAACTCCGGCGCCGTCCTGCACAGTCTCAAATTCAGTAAGCTTGACAAATGGTAAAGCTGCTTCCGCACAGGTCGTTGTGACAACTACAGCAGCGACGAGCACGATGAGCTTCTACACTTATCGGCCTGGAGGATCATCACCGATTTTCTGGTTGAGCTCGTTCCTCGCTGCAGGAGTATTGTTCTCTATTAGGCGGCGTCGGTTCCCGATATTGGCTCTGTTGGCGACGCTGATAGTGGTTGCGTCGATTTTAGCTTGCGGCGGGGGATCGTCGAGTCACAGTAGCCCGGGCACACCTTCAGGGACTTATACTGCGAGTGTGACAGGTACGTCTGGGGACGCGAGCCAAAACGTCACTTTGACCGTGATCGTGCAGTAAGACAAAAACGATCCGTCGCCCCAAGCCATAAATATTCGCCTTGTACTCGGACACTCAAAGACAAGTCGAAAGATGAAATCACTGTTGACGATATCCGGGCAGGTTTTGCACCGTTAACTTCGGGGACGCACCGTCCCAACCGGAAAGGCTGAACATGTTCCCAATCGCAAATGATGTGCCGGTTCCGCTCGCATTGCTGCCATTATCCTGGATGGCGACACGCAGAACTTGACTGATGTAATTCTTGCTGAAATTGCAGTTGGTGCAGCGCAATTGGTAGATATTGATCCCGGTCCCTACTTCGTTGATCCAGTTATCTGTCGCGACCAAGTTGCGTGCGGCCAGATTGTTCACCGCACCATAGTTGAAATCAATGCCGACCTGTACCCTCGCAATCCGATTGCCCTCGATAAAACAAATGTCAACTCCGCTGCAGCTGATGCCTTCCCCTGCCAAACCACTCCCGTCGCCGCCGACTTGGCGGTAAGTATCCTCGATATCGTTGCCCGTCACGTGGGCGCCGCTCTGTGCGAGATTGATACCAAAGTGAGAAATGAACCCGCGGATCGTATTGTTTGCCACCAAGGCGTGGGAATCGAACTTTGTCGACTGGAAGGCAGGCGGACCAATGGATATGCCTGATTGCTGGCTTGAAGACTCCATATAGATGCTGTTTCCTACGATGGTTGTAGAAATACCATCTCGGCTGAGAATGCAGGCGTTGTTGCTGCAGTCGACGATGTTGCCCTGTATCAGACTATGGAACACCATGTCTGACGCTTCTATGGGCGAATCGTGGCAGCGTGAAACTGTGTTATTCAAAATCTGCGTGTAGTTTGTCTGTGTTCCATTGGTCGGCAACTGTCTGGTCGCGATGTCCGCTGTCACGTAGATGCAGTCGCCATTGACGTTATCAATGAGGTTACCTTCCAGCACATTGCGATTGGCAAGGGAGCCACGGTCGTACCCGCGCTGGCCGACCACAATTCCTTCTCCATACTGTGACGCTGTGGCGTTATAGATTCTGTTATCTTTAATGACATTTTCGGCGCCAGCGTGCGAAGGAGAGGATCCCAGTACTGCTATGCCACTGGCCTGCGTGGCAGTGACCGTGTTTTCTATGATGTAGTTCCGGCTGCCAGTAATCTCAAAACAATCGTCTTTCGTACCTTGCTTGGAGGGCTGGGGCGCACTGCCATCGCAGGTTATCTTCTCCACACGACTGTCGCTTCCGTCCACTACAACGGTGTTCTGATCGACCCCGCCCACCTGCTTGACCGTTGCGGGACCTATGATAGCGTCGTAGCGACCAGAAATCGTGATGCTGTTGACGCTAAACGGGCCAGAGCTTAGAAAGCGCAAAATGTGGTAGTCGTGGTCGATATTGACCGGTGACCATGTGGAAGATCCACAGGATCCGTCCACGTCGATTTCGGCACTCGTCGAAGCCAAAGCGGCTTCCGCGGCGGTTATCTTCGCTCCGCAGTCCCGGCCGGCATAGCTGCCAGCATTCACTAGGGTGGTGCTTTGTCCCCATGCCATTGCTGTTAATACGCACAAGAGCGCCCAGCGTTTCATTTTCAACCCCGTCAGAGGTGTGGCAAGGCTGATTTTATCACCTCGTGGCATCTCACCAGACGCGCAGGTCTCCACCATGGATCGGACGATTCTTAATAATTTATTCGGAAACAATTCACATCTTGAATTGTTACGCAACGCCCAACGCCCATGATAGACTGCTTCCAAATTTTCTTGAGCAGAAGCAGCTCAAGTCTATGTGTATGCCCGTTACGACTAAACGAACCAAATGGCAACAACTCAAGTTGAAATAGCTCCCCTTCGCACCGACGTTGTATCTCTGCATCCGATGTTGGCGTTTGCGAGCATTGCGGCACTGTTCTGTGCCACGTTGGAAATCTCGTTACTCGAGCATATCGACGAACTTTTGCTCTACATGACAGCTTGGGAGATCGTGTTGGAGACAGGAGCCGTGCTCGTGGCGCTGCTAGTGCTTAGTTTGCTGTGGTGGTCGTTCGGGTTGCTTCTGTCAAGAATCTTGAGTCGCATCCGCTGGACACGGGGTCATTTTTCCTCCCTATGCTGGTACGTTTGGATCGCGATTCCATTTTCCTACTTCACGGTCGACGCGGTGGCACTCTTTCGGCGGCGATGGCTACCCACGTGGAATCCGTCGTCCTGGGCATCCTTGTTATTAGGCTGCAGCTTCATTCTGATCGGTTTGGTGGGGGTCCGTTTTCTTGGCGTTCCCCGGATCCAAGAGTTCTGTCGCGCTCGATTGGCACCCGTTGGCTGGGTACATGTTGCGCTTGGGGTTCTTGCATTAGTGCTTCTGATGGCACGGGGTGTGCACCCCTACCACGACTTCGAGAGCGTCGGTAAACCGCTTGCGGCCAGCAATCTGCCCGACATCTACTTGATTAGCGTTGATGCCCTCCGGGCACAGGACATGTCGATCTATGGATACGCGCGTCCGACCACGCCGAATTTGCAGCACTTTGCTGAACAAAGCTTTGTATTCAGGAACTTCATCGCCAACTCCAATTTCACCACCCCGGCAACCGTATCGATCGAAACTGGAAAGTTGCCTTGGTCACACCGCGTATTTCACCTGGGAGGTTTTCTTCGAAAGGATAAGAAGCAAAATGTAGCAGAGATCTTGCGCAGCAATGGGTACTACACCGCAATGGTTTCCTCCAATCTGATGGCAAGTCCTTTTTGTCACCAGACCGCAGAGAGCTACGACGCGGTACGGTACGCCGCTCCCTTAGGCATAACAGGGATAGGGTTACATTACACAAATCTACAGGGCGTGAATGGTCAAGCCACGCTTTTCTATTCTTTTTTTCGTCGCTTAGTAGGGCTCAGTGAGTTCTGGGACACTGTAGTTTTTCACCACCGATACCCCTACCCTGCCGAGGATGCATTCAACTTAGCACGTCACCTCGCTCAATCTCACCAAGCGCAACCAATTTTTCTCTGGACACACATATTTCCACCCCACGATCCTTATTGGCCACCGGCAGCGTACCGAAGAAAGTTCTCGAATACGGAAAACTTAGCAAGAATCCGATCGAACCGCTTGCCTTCGGGTGTTACCGTTTCAGAGCTTCGGGCCCAGTACGACGAGATGATCTTGTATGCAGACAACGAGATCGGAGATTTCGTAGGTTGGTTGCAGCAAACAGGTAGACTTGATAAAGCCATTGTAATCATCACAGCAGACCACGGTGAATCATTTGAACATGGCTGGTTTCAGCATTCTGGCCCTTATCTTAGTAGCGGCCTCATCCACATTCCACTCTTGATCCACCTGCCCGGCCAGCGACAAGGCGTTGAGATCACGCAGCCGGCTCAACAAGTCGACCTTCTGCCCACCATTCTCGATCTGGTCGGTACCCCGATTCCAAGCTGGACTGACGGCATCTCGCTCAAGCCGCTTTTGCAGGGCGGAACGATGACCGAACGCTATATTTACAGCATGGCATTAGAGGAGGATCGAACCGATGCAAAGATCTCTAGGGGTACGCTCGCAATCATGGATGATGAGTTCAAATACATACTGAGTCTTGACACGGGAGCCCAGGACCTATACCGGTACAATCAGGACGAGGTGGAGCAAAACGACTTGCTCGGATCCGAATCAGGCGTCGGGCAGCACATGCGCGCGCAGTTGCTAAAACAAATCGGCGGTATAAACCTCAAATTCCCGTCCAAGTAACATTCAAGCGCGTGAAAGACAGGGCCCAAGTGAAAACCAAATCAAGGCTTTGTTTGTCGTTTCGTTCTTGGCGAAACATTGCACACAAACTTGATCGTCAAAGAACAGTAGGTGTTTGGCGAACTAAACTCCTTTATTGGGTTTCAAGTCCAGCCTATTCTTTACTCGGCTCCATTCAGAACAAGAGTCATGCTGCTGCACTTCAGAAGTGCAATCCTTTGACGCCAATCTTTCTTCTCGGGTTCTGGCGGTCAGGCACCACATTCTTGCATGAATTGATCTGCTGCGACCCGAGGTTCGGATTTCCCAGTACGTACGCATGCCTACATCCTTTCGACTTCCTTCTGAGTGAGAAATGGTTTCGCGGCCGACGGCTCGAACTAGAAAAGCGGCCCATGGACAACATGTTGTATTCTTGGGCATCACCCCAAGAGGACGAATTCGCGCTACTAGCGCTTGGAGCACCTTCCCCCTATGAGGTTCTGCTGTTGCCTTCGCTAATGCGCGATCCGGTGTCGGTACTGGACCTCGGTACGCGTTCAGTTGACGACCAAAACTTTTGGTGCTCTTCGTTGCAGTATTTTCTACAACTACTGACTGTGCAACAGGCGAAGAAGACCATCGTGCTGAAGTCGCCGTCGCACGGGTTCCGTATCTCACAACTACGAACGTTATTTCCTCGGGCACGCTTCATCATTATCGAACGCAATCCGTACGAGGTATTTGCGTCTAATCTCAAGCTGTGGAACGTACTCCTTGGGTTATACAGCCTTGAGGATTTCTCGCCCGACGAGATTGAGGATTTCGTGCTGGCTGCTTATCTGCTTCACGAACACGCCTTGGCTGAAGGAGTAAGTGGCATCGACGAACAACTTTTGACACGTGTACTGTTTGAGGATTTGGTCGCTGACCCAGTTGCACAGATTACCCGAATTTATCGGGAGCTAGGTCTGGGTGAGTTCGAACGTATACGCCCTGAAATTGAGCGGCACCTAGCCAAGGTGGCGGGACATACCCGCAATCATCTTAGTCTGTCGTTGTGTCAGAAAGCCCGCGTGGAGGAAAAGTGGGGCACGTTGATAGATAGGAAAGGTTACGACTGGCCAAGCGAGAGGCTTAGCGTAGCATCATAGTCGTCGTATCCCGAAAATTAGGTATATGAATCGAAGATGGGCCATATCACAGCTGCTACAGCAGTCACTCTTCTCCTTTTTCACCGCGCCATTTGCGTAAGAGGTTGGACACATGTTCGCGGACGCTATTCGCGACAATCAACCACACTCCCCAGATCATTGCCAATATGGGAGTCAGAATCTGAAACAGCGCCCCGCCCGTTGGATCCCCATAGGCAAACGCAGGAACTGCTACTACTAGAACGCACCCGATGACAAATAGCACATGGAAACGTGGATTCATCCCTGTTTTCACTTGAGTTTCTCCTGAGCTTCCTCGCTACCAAAGAAATCTGAACATAAGTCCTGTTTAGAGTGATGCGCATTATTCGTAGTAGCGTCTTCTGCAGCAAATGTATTCTTAGTCATTCGGTTCGGCCGACGCTAGTCTCGTGTTGACAATCTTAATGTGATATCAACCCTTCTAGTTCCCACAAGGAAAGGTTCAGAAAGTTATCCACCACGCAGGCCGCTCCCGCTGCGAGCAACTTGTCGGATTTTTCATGGCTGGCAACCCCGACACAACTAAGCCCTGCAGCTCTTGCTGCCTTGACACCTGACACCGCGTCCTCGAACGCAATTGAGGTTCCGGGACCAGTTTTCAGTCGTTGGCAGGTAAGGGCATAGATGGAAGGATCGGGTTTCCCAAATTCCACGTCGTTGCCGGTGATGACAACATCAAAACTACCTCCCAGTTGGAGTTGCTCAAACACGTGCAGGGCACGGCTTTCGCTTGCCGACGTAGCTACAGCCGTCGCGATGCCGGCCTTTCGCAGCGAGGACAGCATTTGAACAAACCCAGGGATCAATGTGATTTGCAACAGCTGCTCCCTATAAAACCTGTCCTTCAGTTCTCCGTATTGCCGGATCTCGTCCTCAGATAGCTCACCGAGAAAATAAGTCAGGATTTCCCTTCGCTTCCGCCCATCCAAGACAAAATCTAATTGTGCATCGGACACGGGCCTGCCGATGGTGTTAAGAAAGACTCGCCATGCTTCCCGGTGCACGGGGTGGCTGTCAATAATGACGCCGTCCATGTCGAAAATAACAGCCTTTAGCATTTTGCTCCCCATGATTATCCGTTGGTAGGTAGCAGCGCTTCCGGATGAAAAGCCCAGGCCACGTCTCTTGCGGAGCGCTGACATTCCCCATTGCTCGGACATCGGTGAGAAACTCGCCCGGAGGAAGCCACGGTTCGCCGAAGTAGCTCGGCCAACATGCGGAATCCAAAATCAACGGGGTATCGTTTCCAGCGAAGTAACTCCGGAGCAGTAATCATCACTCTGGAGCACGCGCATTTGCTTCTTGGATTTACCGGTTTTTCCACAAACCCCGTACCCCAAAATATTCATCGAACGACACCAGCCCGCACCCCTCCGGGATGGCTCAGCTGATACAAGCCAACAGTGGCCAATGACCCGCGGCTGCCATTGAACGTTCACATATCAGTGAAATCGGCGGTAGTAAAGAAATTCCCACACATAGGCCCCAAAAGTCAGACTCCCCAGCCACCCAGTGCTGACATCGGAGACCACGGTCGCAGCCGACCCCAGCAATGCGGCTCTCCGGAGATCGCAACCTCCGGCTTATATAATGTCAAGGGCTCTTTTGACGACCTCGGCTTGCGCATACAGATCGATGAGAGCCTCTGTTATACTTGACAATCGCGACAATTCTAACCGAAGCATTAGGACGCCACGAATAGGAATAACATACTTTGGTATAGTGTCAGTCAATGGCTTCAGGCGAGTTCCGCCTCCAGCAGCAAAAGAAATGCTTTTACGTTTGCTCACCAATTATTGACGTCGGCAGGAAGGTCCAGTGCATACCACCCCGCTCGTCGCCATCAATGAACGGATCGTCTACGATTACTTGGGCCCCTTGAAAATCGAACGCGAAGGCCATCTCCTGAACGTGTTGGTCAGCCATCGCTTTGCGCACAGCTGCCTGATGCTCCGGTTCAACATAAAGCAGCAGGAATCCCCCCCCACCTGCGCCTGTAATCTTACCGCCCAATGCGCCATATCGAAGTCCAAGTTCGTAAAGCTCATCGATGTGAAAATTCGAAATCTTACTTGAGATTCTTTTCTTTGCTTGCCAGGCCCTGTCTAGCGTTTTCCCGAAGCTACTAAGCTCCCCTCTTCCGAGCGACACCCGTAGCTTTTCCGCGAAAACGCGTGCTTCGTGAAGCGCCTCCACCGTACTACCAATGTTACGCCGCGTAGACCGTTCTTGGTCCTCAAGGATAGTCCATGAATGATGTGCCGCGCCGGTAAAGTACAAGAGCAGATTATTCTGAAGCGCGCGAACAACGTCGGTGCCGACTTCCAACGGTTCTACTTGCACTTTACCATCGGGGTGAAACACGATGAAGTTCATTCCTCCAAAAGCAGTGGCATATTCATCCTGTTTGCCAACGTGACGACCCAATACATTGCGTGCGATGTGAAACGACTGTTCCGCGAGGTCATATTTGGAGAGTGGATGTCGTACGTAAGTACTGAGGGCTTTGAGGATGCCGACGCAGACACTAGCTGAAGATCCCAGACCGGTTCCGGGAGGTATTTCTGACGCTAAAAACATGTCGACGGAAATATCGTGTCCTAACTCCTTGAGTACAGCAAGCGGAATTTCAAGTTCACTTCCCCTGATGCTCATCCCCGCGATATCATGCCATGTCTCAAAAACCCTCAGATCTGAAGAGATCACTTGAATGCGCCCATCATCGCGTTTGCCAATGATCGTATAGAAATACTTGTTGATCGTAACACTGAGGACGGCTCCTCCAAACTGTTCAAAATAAGCGGGTAGGTCCGTACCTCCTCCTGCAAAACTAATCCGCACTGGACTGCGAACTATGAGCACTTTGTAAAGTCTCCTCACGGAACCGTGTCTCGACCTGCGTGAGCGATCGAGGTTCGGAATAAGCAGACCGAACCAATTCAGGATATCCCAGCAACCGAGTCGTCAAGGTCCAGAAGGTCTGGATCAAGATCGAAGCGTCTGCCATGGCAGATGGGTTCAAAATATATTGGAGGTCAAAACGTGTTTTCTGTTCTGAAGAGTGATGATCTCGTAAACCATGTATCTGGGCGAGGCCAGTCATTCCGGGCTTTACGCTGAGTCGTTGCTGTTCCCAATCCGAATAGCCCTTAACTTTCTCCAGCGGCTCGGGTCGTGGCCCCACCAAGCTCATGGTGCCCTGCAACACGTTCCAGAGCTGTGGTAATTCGGTAATGCTCAGCGCGACTAACAACCTCTCGAACTGAGAGGCGTCGGTGGGCTCGCGGTCGACATTCAAGCGAAGCATGGAGAAAACCGCACCGCCAAGACCGCATCGCTTTTCGATACGGAAGGCTCGCGATTTCGTGGTTCGTAATCGAAGGGCCACAGGTAACACTATCGGTAGGGCGATCATCGCAAAGAAGATGCCCAGTACGAGGTCGACCACACGCTTCGACGCCAAATAGAAGTCAGGCGGAGATATCTTTCGCAACTCGAGAATAGGAATACCATCCAAATCGATGAGGCTCGGTTTAGAAAGATAGAGCTCGTAAGGCTGTGGCACAAAACTAACATTAATTCCACGCTCGCGACACTGTCCCACCAAATTTAGAATTTCGGGCAGTGACGGCCTGGGAAGGGCGACGATTATGTCCGTCACCTGCCTCGCAAGCAACAACTGAGTCACCCCAAATGCAGGCACCGTCACAGTTTCTTCCAAGCCACGCGCAATCAGGCCTCCGCTCTCGTCTGGACAAAGGAATCCGACAACCTCGCAAATCATTTCCGGGTGCCTCTTAATCTTGAGTGCAAGCTCCCGGGCAGTCCGATCAGTACCTACAATGACCATCCTATGCACATCACCGCTTCGATACCTCGCAAGAAGCAACAGCCGTGCGATGAAGCGAATGCCCAAAAAGCCAATGAAAAGCAGGAGTCCAAAGTAGACCAACGCTAGCCGAGAAACATATTGGCGCCAGAGATAACCAGCTGAAAGCACCATGGACATTAAACACACTATCGAAAGCAAAAGCTCCGCGACCACGGCCGGAAAGCGCCAGCCCCCTCGAAAACAATCTAATTTCATCCAGGATGAGAGAAGAACCCATGAGACTGCAGTCAGAACTAGAAATGGGAGCAGAGACTCGGTTACAATGCGGCTGCTCGGATCCAAAATGTGTTCGTATCGCAAAGCATCGGCTGCGATGAAGGCTATCAAACACCATGCTAAATCGGCAATAAGTATCCAACGACCGATTACCCTAGTATTCATAAAATTCTCTCGGATCTAATCAGTGCCAGCCGCCACTGCTTCCGTTTGACAGTAGATTCTCTGGCGCACAGTAGTGAATAACGCATGAGCGGCGCAGAGGTGCAGATCCTCGATGATTTGCATGTTGTCGCAAGGCACAATCATACATTGATCACATAGCTCCTTCATCTTGCCGCCTTGAAAGCCCGACAACCCGACGGTGACGGCTCCAGCCGCGCGAGCGACTTTCAAGGCGCGCAATACGTTAGGTGAGTTGCCGCTCCCGCTAATGGCAACAACAACGTCGTCGCGATTAACTAGGTTCGACAACTGTTGAGAGAAAACATCCTCATAGTTCGAATCGTTCGCCCAAGCCGTTATTAAAGGAACGTTATCCGTTAGGGCAAGCACACGAAGCCGTCTGCTGTGACCATTAATCGTGCCTTTACCTAGATCGCAAGCCAAATGTGAAGCCAGCGCCGCACTACCACCATTGCCGAAAAGAAAGATCATACGGCCTTGGTAGTAGGCATTGAGAATCGTCTCGGCTATTTCCTCGAGAGCAACCAATGGAAGTTTACCGATGGTCCGCGACAGTGTGCTGAAATACCAACTCATATTGTGTATCTCTGTCATACCCTCAGTTTTCCTTCATAACTTATTCTAAATGTTTCCGTAGAGAGGTTTCTATCACGAAATAGCGAACCCCCAGTCAGAACCTCTAGGGCTTAGTAACCACGTAGGTCCTGCTGTGATGATTAAAACCATCTTCATAAACACCTACCAATCTTGCTCCTGCAGCCAAAATTGTGGCTTCAATCTCTTTAGAAGGCAAGGATATGGTTCGCATCGGATCCAAGTGCAGCCTATTATAGATGAAATTAGCAGACAGGCCGAGCTTCCTAAGAGTCCCGTATAGCCTTCGCCGTGGCTGCGCAGCTTGGCGCAAGTCCAACTTGTACGGCATTTGAAACACTACTGTTCCGTTGGGCTTTACCACTCTTGCAAACTCGCGCATGTATGCTTTTGCTAATTCACCAGTGGGCTGATGTTGAAGGACGATGTTCGAATAAATAAAATCGAAAAAATTGTCATGAAACAATTCGAGGTTGTCTGATTGATTCAGAAGAAACGTCACTTCTGGTGCATAGATTCTAGCTAGCTTCACCATTTCTGCAGAAATGTCGACACCATAGACCTGCCCGAAGTAAGGAACCAGAGCTTTGGAAAGTCTGCCTACTCCACAACCGAAATCAAGCACCTTCCCGTTATCCCCCCGGCTTAGTGCGCAAGACATCATCAGCTTTTCGATCTCTGCATTGCCAGAAGCAAAGAACTCTACCATATCCCACTTTCCGAACTGTTTACTGGGTGCAGATAGTATTCCCCAAAGCGGATCCAAACAGGCCAGGTCCTCCCACTCGCGTTGCGGCAAAGCCACCCTTAGAGCAGAACGTGACGCACGCTTCTCAGATAACATTTCTTGCCTTGACTTCACTGATACCTAGGCCTCAGCAAGCACTTGACTGTATAGCTCCCGAGTCTTCACCGCTGCTGTTTTCCACGAAAATTTCTTAACACGCTCAAGCCCTTTTTCAAGAAGTGCGGCCCGTAAAGATGGTGTTTCTAGGACAGACTTAATGGCTCCAAACAATGATTCTTGACGCTCCGGATCGATTAGCACTGCCGCATCCCCAACCACCTCCGGCAGCGATCCTCTATTGGAGACGATGACAGGACATCCACAAGCCATCGCTTCGAGAGGTGGGAATCCAAATCCCTCATAAATGGAGGGTATAACCAACACTTTTGCCAAGTTGTAAAGGACGACTAGGTCCTCGTGCGGTACGAATCCGGTCAATATTATGCTGCCATTTCCGTCTGAAATAAATTTTTCTAGCACGGGAGCGTTCCAACCGCTTCTGCCGACAATGACAAGCCCGATATTGGTACCGGTCGCTTTTCGAAATCGTAGGAAGGTTTCAACAAGGAAGAGCAGATTCTTTCGTGGCTCGAGCGTCCCGACGCTCAAGATGAAGTTCGTCGGCAAACCATACCGAGAGCGAACAGAAGAAAGCGCGTCGTGATCGTCGAGCCGGGAGAATGCAGAATCAATTCCTTCGTAGATAACCCTGACCTTTTTCTCGGAGATCGGGAGAGACGCGAGGATTCTCTCCTTTGAGTCATTAGACACAGTAATAATCGCACTGCAGAACCTTGCTGCCAGGCCTCCGATCCAGCGGAAATATAAACGCCCTTTCCGATCCATTGTTTCCGGATAAAGCCAAGGCGTTGCATCATGCAGAGTCCACACAAAAGGTCGGAGACACACCACCGGCGGGGGAAGCGCTGGAAAATGAATCAAATCCAATGGTAGCGAGTTGCAGAGACCTGCAACGCACAGCTGCTTGCCAACTACTTCGCCACATGTAGGAAGAACAATCGACCTAAATTTGTTCTTTGCTTGGTGGAAATCAGGATGTATTTCGCCAGAAAAAAAAAGCGTGTAATCATTCTCTTCGTCTAAGCACAAAAGCTCCCGCGCAAGCTCTTTTGCATAAACGAAGATTCCTGTAGCGGGCCTCCAGATCCCCGTGAGATCGATTCCGATTTTCAAAGTTGAATTGTCAGTGACAGCGACTATTTGTCGGCAGCGAACTCACACATCAAGCATTGCGAGATTCTGACCATGGCGTCATCAGGAGGCTAACGCCGGCTCTCTGGTCGTTCGCTGAAAGTGCGATTGGGCTTGCTCGTATGTTGCAACTAGCTGCCGCACGCAAACAGCCCAACTGTGATTTTTTTCCACGTATTCTCGCCCGGACTTTATCAGTTCATCCCTAAGGTTAACGTTGTCCAGCAACAGCTCAATTCCACTAACAAACTCTGCAGGTGTCTCCGCAACCAAGAGCTCATTCCCAGGTTCAACTCCAAGACCGGTACAGGATATCCGGGTGGCGATGACTGGTACACCCATAGCCATAGCCTCCAGTATTTTGTTCTGAATTCCGGCCTGCACACGCAGCGGGCAAAGGGCCACCCATGCCCGTCCAAGGAAAGGTCGAACGTCCTCAACAGAACCGATTACTCGTACATTTCCAAATCCGTTCAGCCGACGGATTATTCTTGGAGGTCTGCTACCCACGATTTCAAAACGTAGGCCTGGACGCCGCACACTCAAGAGCGGCCAAATCTCTCTGGCAAAATATAAGGCTGCGTCAGCATTCGGAAAGTAATCCAATTTAGCACAAAAAATTATTGAATTTCGTACGGGTTCGAACCGCCGAAAGGCGAAATACTCCAGGTCTACGCCATTGGGAACTACATTCAGCTTCGACTTCACCGAATCTGGAACTGGATACGAGCGTTTATCCGCCGCTGACGTAATCACTAGTTGGTCAAAATCCTTACATGCGTCTCGTTCGCAACGCTGCATCTTTTTCATTTCCGTCCGGAAGAAGCCCCTGAGCAGAGGATTCTTGACGAGCGCTAGCCGCCTACTCTCAAACATCGAGACACAATCCACCGCATCAAGAACGCTAGCCACTTGACCGGTCACCCCGTCGAGCATTGGCATAGATTTGAGATGCTCAGCATGCAGAAGATCAAACTTCCCCCCTCCGATCTTTTGTTTAAGGCGGTCACGCAGAGCGGGTGAATAGAAATAGGCGTAGCGCAAGGGTGTGCCAGAAAACAGCGCTACGAAGCAATTCCAGAATGACCTCCAACGAGTCAAGTGCACCGTTTCCGAATCTGAGCAGAGCTGGCTTAGTTGTGAAGCAAAGTGGCGGTCGATCTCATTAGTCACAAGGCATAGTAACGAGACCTCATGATTATTGCAGAGGCCACGGATGAAATTGAACGGTCGCGGCCGGACGGGCGAAGGAACATTCGGGACAACGTAAAGTATCCTCACTCTGTAAATCCTGCCGGTCGAAGTTTGGCTTCCTTTTCGCTGGTTTCAGGCGGAACCTTACCAACGGGTTTCCGCGCCAAAAAAATGTCACCGTCGAATATCGCGTGCTTCACGGAAGTTGTTGGCCTGTATTCAACAACAAATCCCAAGGCTTGCAACTCCGCGATCAGCTGCTGACCATATATTCGATACGCTAAGACACCCGAAGTAAGAGGGTCACCGTGCAAGTGAGGCGGACAAAGGAAAATGTCGCGATTTGTGCTCACATCGACCAGTCTCTTCGTATACAACATGTTTCGTCTGAAGGGAACAGTGAAGATATAGATGCCACTTCCCCTTAAACATCTCCAAATCTCTTGGTGAGCCCGGCTGTCGTCACGGACGTGCTCCATGACATCAGAAGTGAGAATGATGTCGAATCGTTCCGACGGGAAATCGATACGCTGCAGATCAATATTAAAGACCTCAGGTTCAAGTTCTACACCGAACGGTCTATTTGGCAGGAACTTGCTTCGTACGTAACCGCGCACTTGCGACAAGCGGCTTGAAATTGGACTGAATGTGTCTGTGTCCAAAATCTTTAACTCACCGTCCTCGACGCTGGCTAGGTCCTCGATTGTCGCAGTTGATCGACCGGTCCTTGTCGCGATCTCCTCGAGTAGAGCACTCGCGATCGTGCGATGTCGCATGGTGGAGTCACATCGAAGACATCGCAAGGTTTCTCGCTGCAACACATAGTCATAATCGGCCGCCGACTGCTTATCAGTCATGTCATAGATCGGCGTACCGGCATTACCACAAACATTGCACAGGAAAGTCATTCTTGCAAAATGTCGACGCAGAAAAAAATTCTCCCGGTTGAAACGCCGATGGAGTCGATGTGGTCTCGTAACGGCTGTATAAGCGAACGAAGCCCACAAACGCCGACGAGATTGCTGCGGAAAAGCTTTATTTAGAAAGCGATCGAACGAACTCATCAACGACACACAGACGCAGCGCAGTCAACCTGGGTACGCGCCGTATTAACGTGATGGACGCACCACGTCGTAAGCTCGATATAGAGTCAACGTAGAGCACCTCGCCCAGACCTGACACCCGGAACCGCAAATTTGTCTAGATGAAGAATAGATGCCTGCATTGATTGCCATCCCATTTCAACCTGGAAGAGCTTTACCGAGTACAGGCGCCGGACGATTGGCTTGTCCATCGCCATGCACTTTCGATGATCTCGGTGAGGCTGGAATGGTGAGGCCTCCAACCAAGTTCGTCGATGATTTTGCAGGGGCTGGCGCAGAGAACTGCGGGATCTCCGGGGCGACGCGGTCCAATCTTGATTGGGAGCTTTCGTCCTGTGACAGTTTCCACGACACGACAAACTTCTCTGACGGAGTGAGCCGTTCCGGTGCCTATATTGTAGTTGTTCGACCGTGCACTTCCGAGCACTTCCAGCGCTTTGACGTGTGCGTCTGCAATATCAAGAACATGAACAAAGTCGCGTAAGCAAGTCCCGTCCGGAGTTGGGTAGTCATCACCATACACTTCGAAGACAGGTCGTTCGTCGCCGGCAGTCTGAAGAAGAAGCGGAATCAAATGCGTTTCGGGGGTGTGATTCTCTCCGATATCGGTCGCTGCTCCGCAGGCGTTGAAGTACCTAAAACTGACAATACTCCAATCGTAGGCTCGTGCATACCAATCAAGAATCCTCTCGAAAATAAGCTTGCTCTCGCCGTATGCATTCACTGGGCTCTTGGGATGATCCTCTAAGATGGGCAGCACTGTAGGCGATCCGTAAACTGCCGCGGACGAAGAAAAGACGAACTTGCTCACACCCGCGAGACGGAGCGTTTCCAGCATGGCAATTCCAGAGCCGACGTTTGAATCAAAAAAAACTCCGGGATTTGATACTGACTCAGGGATTAAAGCCTTTGCCGCAAAATGAAATACGACATCGAACTCGTAACGACGCAGTAGGTCAGAAAGCGCCACGCGGTCCCCGAGGTCCATTTGACGAAACTTGGCCTCCTTAGGCACAGATGGGCGATGCCCAGTGGAAAGATCATCGATGACGACGACCGAGTGACCTTCCTCCAACAATTTCCTACAGCATACCGAGCCCACATAGCCAGCACCACCCGTGACGAGAACATTCGACATAATGGAGTACCATCCTCCCGATGTGAGAAAACCTTACTAGTCCTCGAAAGGCCAGACGCGAGTCAGCATTCGCTGGCCGAAAGTTGAGTTAGTATGCGCCGTCGCCCATTATTACTTTCAAAGGCGTTTTGCAGAGGATACGCAAATCGAGCAACAGGCTCCATTTTTCTACGTACCTCATGTCCATCTGTACTCGCTCGTCGTATGAGACCCTCTGGCGACCATTTACCTGCCAGTATCCGGTTAATCCTGGTTTGATTTTATAAAAAATGTCGCCGTATTCACCATACCTCTTGAGCTCTGCAACCGTGATCATTCGCGGCCCTACCAAGCTCATCTCCCCCTTGAGGACATTAAATAGCTGCGGAAGCTCATCAAGGCTGTATTTTCTCAAAACAAAACCGACACTGGTAACGCGCGGGTCGTCTGCAAGCTTAAAGTTCCGTTCGAAAATCGCTTTTAAGTTAGTGTCCGCGGCCAGCACATCATCGGCCCCCATACGCATGGTTCGAAACTTGTAAGCATCAAACTCACCCTTTGGTCCAAAAACCCGCCTCCGATATATCACCTTGCCGCCATCTTGGAATCGAATGATGCAAGCGATCAATAGTAGCAGGGGGCTGAGCAACATTACTAATGTGCCAGCAGCCAGGAAGTCCAGGGCAGCCTTTAATGCCGTCTGAAACCGTTTGGCTGAGTAGCTCTGAATGGCCGAAGATATAGCCGGCGAATCAATCGTTGATTCTGATCTCATCACAATATCAACAAGTCGGTTAGGCAGGCTGAACACGTAAAATGGGGTCGACTGTCGGCACACCGGTGAGAACTGATTCTCTCTTTAGCAAGAGACAATCTCCCAAACATAGACCAACAATATACCAAAGAGACATGAAGGTAGGAAGGGAGAATGGGTATTGTGAGAAGTGCATTATCACCAGCATGCCTAATGGAATGCCCTGAGCAATGAAGGAAAGTCCGTCCTGTCGGTTCGTCGTTCGAAGTTGACCATAAAGCGAAAAACACAGCCAAATAAAACTAAGGTAAGCCACCGCTCCGAAATGCTCCAGTAGGTAAGCGTAGCCGCTTTCTCCGATTGTTTGAGCTTCTGGCGTCATTCCCTTCCCTAAGAGATTTCCCGGATCGGAGAACCCGCGACTGTAAAACCACAGAATTCCTTCGGCATGAGCGCTGTCGGGATTGCTAGCATCGGGGGAAATATTGGACATGGTAAGAGTGACAAACTCCCTCATGGGCGCCCACAGAAGTATAAAACCGATTATCACGCAACCAACGAGGACTAAGGTGAAATATTTCTTGCGTCGGATCATGACGTAGACGCCAACCAAAACGCAGAACATCCAAGCTGACCGAGTAAGACCGAATATTAGTGCGGTTGCGGCCGCAGCAAATGCGATCATAGAAATGAGGCTCTTCGGATAATGCAGTGAGAGCAATAAAACGGGCACGGCCATCGAAAAGCTTAAAGCAAGTGCCTCCCCGAATGTGCCGACCGCGCGGAAGAACGACAAAAAGGTAAATGTGTCCCTTCCCTGCATCGTTCCTGCTAAGGGAAGACCCGTATCGAAGCTGAGATCATTCTCCAAGTCTCCTTTCACGTCTGCCTGTAATTGGGCGATGTTCGCATTGTCGATCCAGAAATCCGGGGGAGCCCAGACGAGGATCGCTAACGCTACGACCGCAAGAACGGATAGCGCATATGTTATGTGTCGCAGAAAACGCTTTCCGAAGTCTGGATTGGACGCTGTTGATACCATAACTACCACAACGATCTCTAGCGGAAACCAGATCTCCTTGAATCTGTGGAGGCCAGAACTCCAGACATCATCAAAAACGAGCAACGCGACGACAATACGCAGACTGCAATACGCAGTAAGGAGACAGAGGGGAATAAGAGGCCTGGGCCAATGTGAGCGGAACCTTGTCAATAGAACTACTAGGCACCACGCAAAAAGTTCGACGAGAAGGAAGTCCTTCAGAAGAACCAAGGCACGCGCAACATCCACATTAATGAAGCCTTTTGTAAGCAGAAATGGAACCACAAAGTTTTGTGTGTAAGCTGCCCAGAAAAGCACATAAAGTGAGCGTTCTTTTAACTTGACCGCTAACAAAATTGTCAGAAGCAAAACACCTGCTAACGCAAAATAAAAAATCATAACTTTTCTAAACTACGATTTCCTCAGAACTCTTCGTCTTTCCCTTCCCTCGCCGCCCACACATCTTCGAATAGCCCAGTCACTTGATCACAATGAAGGATTTGGGTAACCCCAAAAAGCGTTCCACTTTCAGTTCGCACCCTGGGAATAGTCGCATTAATTCCTTTCGCGTTAACAGACGAACCGATGCAATCAATTCAGAGCAGTTTCTTCGATCAGGCTTAGCCACCCAGCCATTCAGTGTGAAATAGCGGTACATGACCGGTGTAAACCACTTCAGAGGCAGCCAGTGGACAAAGAGACCCAGGAAATGCGGCTCAATTGGAAACCACTTGTTCGGAGTCTGACAGTAAATGCGCCGTCCCAGACGCAACATTTCGCCAGCGAAGCGGCGTTGATCGTCGAAGGTACCCACATGTTCTATTGCTGAGTTCGAAAACGCCAGATCAAAGGTATTCACAATGCCAGTATCTCTTCCGTCCCCCTTGATGTATTTAAACTTAGCTGGCAGGTGTTCCGGCGGTTCGCCGACGTTCAGAAGAGTAATCTGCTTCGCAAACGTCACGTTTTCCCATGTATCCACTGTCCCACCGAGATCGATCACGCTGGCGCAACCCTCAAATTTCGCAATAAACCGCTGCTGACGCTTTCGGCGAAAATAGCCGGCAAACACACGATAAAAGTTATTTACTTTTTCGTTGTAGATAGCGTGTACATATTCGAGCTCAGGGGCTCGAATAACGTTGCTACCCTCAGCGAGTTCGGTCAAGGACTCCTCCTTACCTTTAGAACCTTAAGTGAACACCAATCACGAATTCTCGTCGGGATTCACGGACCGGCCTTAGTCCGGACTATCACGCTTCAACTGTAGGGGCCCGAAGCATTCTTGAGTAGTCTCGGAAACGCCACTGCAGATCGAGATGGCGAAGGACTCTCAGCGGAACTTCTAGAGTTAGCATTGCCTGTAAAAGCCAACGTGTGCCCGGTAGCCTCGCGACGACTGAACACGCAGGTCCAACTGCCCCGGACATCCGCTCCCAGCCACACTCCTGAAGAAAGAGATTCGCGGCTTGCTCCACCTCTTCCCAGTTACCACGAATAATTGACCGAAGGATGCCCCGGGTAATGAGGCTTCGCTTTAGCCAGCCCTGGAGCTTTTCTGCCGCCTCACGCCTCGCTGCGGAGGGTATGCTGGCGTCTTGTACCAGCTTGTTTGCCATTCTTGGCAAAGCAGGCCAGACCCAGTCCAAGCTGGCTCCCGCCGCATTTGCGGCTCTGTGAATCAGCAGTATTCCGCCGACCCGCTTAGAAACAACGATTGGAAGGCGTGCGCTGACTTGCAATTCGAAGTCCATATCACGGGTGGGACCAGTTGTCTCGTCCCATCCGCTAAATTGATCCCACACCTCACGACGAATCAGTAAGCCTGGGAGATCCGGATTCCCATACCGAAGAATGGAGAGCATACCTGCAGGCGGCATAAGGAGTCCTTCGGGCCACCTCAGCAGTGGAGCAGCGAGTGCGAAGCCGCTCTCCGACATTCGTAGGGTGGCCAGAATAGAAAGCGCTGCCTGAGGATATCTTTCAAATCCTGACAGCGCAGTCTCGAAGAAATGTGGAAGCACCACGTCGTCATCGGGGAGAAAACAAAAGAAGGGCGTTTCCACCTGGCCAGCCGCCCCTACAAAATTGCCGAACAATCCTATATTAGTCTTGCGACGAACATATTCTACGCGCGCGTCTTTTCTGGAGAAGTTCCTAACCACGTCAGCAGTCTCGTCGCCCGAAGCGTTGTCATAAACGCGAACGCGAAAACTCTTGAAAGTCTGGTTTAGGACGCTGTTTATCGCTCGCTTGAGCCGCTGGGGTCGCCGGAATGTTGGAATGATCGCCGTGATCGCCGGACTTGAACCTTGACTCATTTATTGGAGTTCCGTGACCAACCGCGGACGCCGACGGAAGTACGCCGTAAAGGTTTGTCTGAGTTCTTGCCCTATTAGTGAATAGGCTGCCAGTATGAATACACTCGTCGCGCAGAGATATGCGATTACGAGCAAGATCAGACTCGATGATGCGAACGCAGAAGCTACCAGCCAAGCTGTCCCGTAGGTGAGGAAAGCCAACCCCAAGCTTTGCAGAGGGTACGTCAACCAGCGCCGAATTGAAATTCCTAAACATTCGTTGCAAGTCCTTCGACCCTGATAGCAAAAGGCGAAAAGATGATAAACAATCCAGGAAAAGGCAGCGCCTCTAATTCCCCAGAAGTACACCAACAGGAATGTCATGGGTGAAACCACAACCATCGCATACATGTTGGAACGGGCCGCGATGTCGGGCCGTCCAACCGCGATGGAATATATATATAGCCCGTTCAAAGAGGCGTTAAGAAGAAAACCGACACAGAGGAATCCTGTCGGAAGTAAGAGTTGCGTTGCTGCAGCGGAGCTTAGGATGTAGGTGAAGAGTGGCAAAGCGAAGAAAACGATTCCCGCAAAGATCGGGGCAGTACCGTACGATAGGAAATCCTGTAGTTTTCTGTATCGAGACATCAGCACGTCTTCATCGCCTGCGCTGAAAGCGGATGACAGCGATGGTAAAGATGCCTCGCCGATCGAATTGGCAATCAGGCTAGCTCGCGAGGCAGTGCCATAAGCCATGCTGTAATAGCCAAAGAGCCCCAAGGGAAGCAACTTGCTACTAATCGCCTTGTCGGTCTGAGTTTGCACGATGCCCAGCAGCGAGATCGAGGCCATGTGTGACGTGAGTCGCCAGTTACGCCGAACCACCTCGAGAGAAAACCCCGGACGCAGGGCCGACCAGCCGAAAAAGTGGCCGCAAATGACGACATAACCCACGATACCCAAACTGAAGCAAACTGCGAGCCAGCAGGAAACTGCGACCAACCCGTCGCCCTTCGCTAATAGGACAACTGTCCCAATCTGCTGGAGCGCCACCGTAGCGACATCAATGCCATTGTTAAACTCCATGCGCTCGATTCCGCGAAATATCGAGATATAGAAAGTTCTCGGCAACGTAAGCATCGCCGAGATTCCTAATATCCGCAATGCAAGAATCCCTTGCGTGATGTCAAGATCGCTCACGATAACCCAGCGATGAATCAAAAACGGGGCTGAAACATAGATACCGACGCTCAATAGACCATAGAATGCCCAGTAAACAAGACTAGCGGTTCGCAGAAAAGCCAAAACGTAGGGCCGTTCATCTTGGTAGTGGGCCGCAACTTCGCGGACAGTTGTCGAGCCGAGTCCCAGATCCAGGATGAAGCGTAGTACTAGAGTCAGAGTTTGCGCGAAAAAAATGATCCCCAGTGCATCTTTGCCAAGGCGCACAAAAATGAACTTAACCGCGACGAAACTGAGGATTATGATCACGACTTGCCCCAGCACGTTGAGGATGACGTTCTTAGAAAGTCTGCTCATTATCTATTTATAATGTGCCAATGAACACTCCTCGCGACATTTGCACACGCCACCACGAGATCGTACTTGCGAGGCCGCTCTCCAAGTCCCGTTGTGGTTTCCACCCGGTGTTGTCTGTGAGCTTAGCTATGCTCGCTACCACAGGCTGAACAAAAGGATCATCAGGAAGCGCTCCCCATCGAATTAGCTTTTCCCGTCCCAGGAGTCGTCCAATCATAGCGACAATTTCCCGAACTTTGATCCCGCGGCCAGATGCGATGTTAACTGGACCTGTGAGATTGCTTTCCGCAGCCGCCCAAACCGCGGCAGCAGCGTCGTCCACATGCAAGAAATCACGAATGGCGTCCCCATTCGATGTTGGCGCCGGCGAATCCTGCAGTAGAGGAATGATAATTGAAGGAACGAGCCTATTTCTGGGCTCTCTCGGACCATAAAGATAAAAAAAACGAGTCCACACAAATTCGACTGCATATTCGGCGCAAAATGCTCTTAGAACAGACTGCGTAGCATTCTTGGCGATCCCGTACAGAGATCGCGGCTTCAAGGAACTGTGCTCCTCGAAGATAGCCTGCCGCGACCAGTCATACTCCGCGCACGTACCTGCGGCTACCAGGCGGCGACAACCTGATTCACTCAAAGCTCTAGCAAGAGTGAGAGTCATCGAAACACAATCGAGATTCTCTGCTGCCTTCCAATATTTCCCGGGCTCTGCATACCACGCCAAATGAACTACTAACTCTGGTTGCGATTCATGAATTATGTGACGAAGGCGCGGCACATCGGCAAGATCGCACTCAACGACACGCAGAAGTCGACTTTCATCACCTTCTTTCAGTCGCGCTGCATCCGCATACCGGCGTACCACAGCTGTTACCGAATGCTGACCACCGAGAGCGAAATGAACAACTCGCGATCCGATGAATCCACCCGCACCAGTGATCAAGACTCTCATTTCCGAATAGGGCCTTTCCGCCTCTCAAAAAAGGAATTACGCTGCAATGCGGACTGTCGGAACCGGAATGATAAACTTTCCGCCCTTTTGACGGTACTCCGATTGTTGACTCATGACTTCGTCCGCGATATTCCACGCAAGCAGCAGGACTGAGTCTGGCATCTCTCGCAGGATTCTCTCGGGAGCTTCAATCGGAACATGAACACCAGGCATGAGTCGACCTTGTTTATGTGGACTTCGATCGGCCACGAAATCGAGCAGGTCTGATCCTATTCCGCAGTAGTTGAGAAGCACCGTCCCCTTTGCGGCTGCTCCGTAAGCAGCGAGTTTTTCTCCCCGGGCTTTCATTCGACCAAGAGTATTGAGCAGAGCCGATTTTAAGTCTTCGACCTTTCGAGCAAAACCGCGATAGAACTCCAGGGTTGAAACCCCCCAATCCTTCTCGCGCTTCAGCAATTCTTCGACCTGCGGTCGAGCAGTGATAGCGGACTTGTGAACGACAGACAAACGCAACGAACCGCCGTGAATCGGCAGTAGTTCCACATGCTCAATCACCAGATTATGACGCTGAAAGAGTCGGTCCATGGCGGTGAGAGAAAAGTAACAAAGGTGTTCGTGGTAGATAGTGTCGAACTCACAGCGGTCGATCATCTCTTTGACATAGGGAACTTCAAGGACTGCTACGCCAGTATCCTTCAAAATTAGGCGGATTCCCTCAACTACACCATTCAGGTCGGCCACGTGCGCCAAGACGTTGCAACCATGCAAGACGTCCACGGTTTTCCCGGAATCCCTTAATTTCCTGGCCAAATCAGCGCTAAAGAAATCACACAGAGTATGTACACCCTTCTCTTCCACTGCGACACGCGCGATGTTCGAGGCGGGCTCGATACCTAACACCGGAATTCCCGCCGACTTGTAGAACTGCAAAAGGTAGCCGTCATTGCTGGCAATTTCTGCTACCAAACTATTGGTATTATTCAGGCGGCGGCTGGTTATCAGACGTGAAACGATCTCTTGAGCATTTCGGACGACGGTTTCTGAGTACGAAGAGAAATAAAGGTATTCCCCAAAGAGAGTCTCTGGAGGTACTGTCTCCGTGATTTGGACCAGCGCACAATCTCTACAGAACACCACATCAAGCGGATAGCTCGATTCCACTTTTGGATCCTCCGGGCGCGGATAGGAATTGGCCAGAGGCATACTGCCCAGACTCAAAATCATTTCGAGATCACGTCCACAACAGGACCGACACTCCATGGAGTTCATTGGATGTCCTTGACCGAGCACTATCAATCGAACGGGCTCCTAAAACTCGCGAACCGAGGCCAGCTTCGATCCCTTGCAGAAACAACTGGGTCCTTCACCGGCCATGCAATTGCCAAGTCCGGATCGCTCCACAGCAAGCCCGCTGCCGCCTCTGGGACATAAGGAGCGTCAATCTTGTAGTCCACAGTAGCCTCCGAATCCATCGTACAAAAGCCATGCGCGAAGCCCTTGGGTATGTACACCGCTACGTCTTCGGCCGCGCTCAGCTTGATAGATTGCCATCGACCATAAGTTGTAGAACTCCGTCGGAGATCCACAAACACATCGAGTATCTCACCGCTTACCGCTCGAATAAGCTTTGCTTCGCTGTGCGGTGGATTCTGGAAGTGCAGTCCTCGCAACACGTTGGGCCGGGAATGCGATTGATTCTCCTGAATCCAACTACTGCATAGCCCACAGGCTCCAAAGGCGATTTTGTCGAAAGTGCGCATGAAGTACCCACGTTCGTCCACCTGTGGCTGCAGTAGGATTTTAAACGTTCCGGGCAGGATGAGCGGTTCGATTCGCACCTGATATCGAAAACCGACTATGCGGTGATCGGAAGCCGCGGCTGACCAACCCAGCGAAGAGTGCCATCGACTTGCCGGTCTTCCAGGAGAAAACGCAACTGCTTCAGTCGCGTGAATCTGCGGCCGTGAAAATCTTCAGTGGTCATCCCTGCAGTTCGATAGGCGTCAAAGAGCTCGCGTGCTCCAGTTCTCGCACTCCATACCGGGCTAAAGGTGGGAAGCATTCGGGCAAGCTTGCTGAAATCAACGCGGTAATTGCGGGGGTCAGGACCGGTTTGATTGGCGTACTCAATATTGCAATGACCCACGGTCTCCTGCACGAACGACGCTAGCTCTCGAACCTGATAGTTCTGGTTGTTGGTCCCAACGTTAAAGGCTTGGTTAGAGATCACATCTAACGGCGCCTGCAACACGCACGCGAATGCCTGCGCGATATCCTCGACGTGTGCCATGGGGCGCCATGGCGTGCCATCGCTCGTGATGCGGACTCTGCCGGTTGTAACCGCCCAACCCATAAGATTATTGAGAACGATGTCAAGCCGCAACCGAGGTGACGCCCCATACGCTGTCGCATTTCGTAGATACACCGGCGCAAAATCCCTATCAGCCAGTTTTGATAGCGCATCCTCGGATCGCACTTTGGATTCCGCGTAGCACGTCAGAGGACGCATTGGCGCAGATTCGTCCAAAAGATTATCGCCAGCAGCTCCATAAAGACTGCATGATGACGCATAAAGGAAGCGCGGAACTCCGGCTTCGCGAGCCAGTTGTGCCAATCGAATCGTTGCACGATAGTTGATGTCATAAGTAAGTTCCGGATTTAGATCGCCGAGAGGATCATTTGAAAGAGCAGCAAGGTGAACTATCGCCTCAAAGCCCACTAGTTCGTCCATCTGAACATCGCGGACGTCCTTTAAGTTGTGTATATATCCTTCCGGTGGAGCAAAAAGGCTACCGTTTGAGTAGTACTCTGCATCGAGGCCCACAACCTCATGACCTCGCTGCAGAAGGTAGGGAACCATGACAGTTCCGATGTAACCACGATCCCCAGTGACCAATATTTTCAATCGACTCCTCCCGGTTAGTTTGTCCAGATTCGCCATGGAGCTTGCTTTTTCCAAAGCTCGTTTAGAACTGTAAAGTCCCGATATGTATCCATAGCATGCCAAAAACCAGAGTGGACGTAGCACGTCAACTGCTTTTCTCTGGACAGGCGCGAAAGGGGCTCGCGCTCTAGAACACATCCGTCGTCATCTTGCAGATATTCCAAGAATTTTCTCCGAAAAACAAAAAATCCACCACTCACAGTACCGTCGTGTAACGGCGGTTTCTCGTCGAACTTGTTAACTAGATCCCCCATCAACAAGAGCTCGCCGTATCGGGAAACAGGCCGAACACCTGTAACACTCCCGATTCTTCCGTGCTGCTGATGAAAATCCCAAAGCTCGTCTATCCGCACATCGCCGACCCCGTCACCATAGGTTAGCAAAAAATGTTCGCCGGTGATGTAAGGTTCGATGCGCTTTACTCGGGCCCCTGTTTGAGCATCGCTGCCAGTGTCGACAAAGGTAATCTGCCAGTCCTCACCACATCCGTCGTAACCATGGAAACGAGGTTTGTCGGGCTCTCGCAGGCGCAGGGTGAAGTCGCTGTTCATTAATCGGTAACTAAGGAAGTAATCTTTGATCATGTGGCCTTTGTACCCCAGACAGAGGACAAAGTTCCTGAAACCGTAGTGAGAATATATCTTCATGATATGCCACAAAATCGGCCTGCCTCCGATTTCGACGAGTGGCTTTGGTCGAAACTCGGTTTCCTCACGCAACCGCGTGCCCATGCCTCCACAAAGAATCACAACCTGTGTTTCTAAACCCCTGGGCATGCCGCTCATGTCCTCCAATGGAATCGCACTGACAGTAGGTAAGGGACGAGAGACAGTTAGGGCTTGTCGCCATTTCTGCGAATCAGTCCCTGGATTTGTTGTGAAAGCAAATCGAACCGTGCAAACACATCCTGATAGAGCAGCTTACGAGGATCCGTGGCTTCCATGTTCTGCCAATTCTTTTGGGCACCAAGCCAACCCCAACCTGCCGCAAATCCCAGCAGCACGCCCACAAACACGATCAAGGCTCGGGGAGGATTTGATTTTTTCTCTGGAATTTCGGGAACATCTAGAACCTTGACGACCGGCGTCTCCTTGGCTTCCTCAATCTTGGCATTTTCATACTGCTCCGTAAGTAATTCGTAGACTGTTTCCTGAATCTTGGTTTCACGATAAAGATCAGCCCACCGGACCCCAACTAGCGGGAGGCTACGAATGGAGGGAAACTCCTGATCGTCTGCTATTGACTTCGTACCGTCACCGCCAACCTTCTTGAGTTGACGCTTCAGTTCATCAACACGAGCACTGAGAGATCGAACCCGAATGTTGTTGTCCGTATAGATCTGCTCCAACCCATTCAATTCGGACTGGGCCGCAATCAGCTGACCCTGCAACACGGCGGCAGCTTCAACCATTGCCATTCCCTGCTCTTTGATATCCAAGGTTGCATTCTGACTTGAATACTCGCTGAATTCACGTGAGACTTTATCCAAATCCCGTTTCACCCCTACTAAGCGTTGCTCGATAAACACGCGCTCCCGGTGAGCCGCCGTCGTATTAACCTGCGCCGCTATGTGATCGAGCTCCTCAACGTAAGCCTGAGCCAATTGCTGGGCTCGCTGAGGATTACGATCCGTAACTGTAATCGTGATGAGCCCACTCTTACGATCCAATGTAAGCTTAGTGCGGCTCGTTAGTTTCTTACGCGCGTTCTCCCAGTAACGAGTTCCATATACCTTCCGCAAGTCAAACCGTTCAATTAGGCGGTCTTTCACAGTGCGGCTGCGCAGCATATCTGTGAAGACAGCTCCTGCGTCCTTTACACCTAACAGATCGCTAGCAAGCCCCCCCAATTCCGAGCCTCCCACAGCACTCCCACCAGGAAGCGTCATAGCCGCCATCAGGGCGAGACTTGAACTGGAATGCGGATCAGGTGGCATCAATTGTGCAGTCGACTCGTATTGGTTCGGAATTAGAAAAGCCACGATCGTGGCGACAACAAAGCCACCAACTATCCAGCGACCCAGCGCACGTCGATTCAACCAAAGTTGCCATGCCCATTCGACATTGTTTTGCTCCGAAATCCCTAGGGGGATCTCTCTCGATCCGTTACCACTCTTAGTATTGGCAACCTCAACTTCTTGGAGTTGCTGCACAGAAACTCTCCGTCAATCCATTATTTTTGTCGATCTCGGCGAGATCGACCTCAGCAAGCGTTTCCGCGCCGCTTGCCAAAAACTCCTTGTAACCACGTATTTTTGGCCCCTTCAGAGATTCTAGTGTTCGCATAGATCAAGCCCTTTTGGACACAAATCGCATCCTAATCGACAAGATACATGAGCAAAGCAGGTGATCATCTGGCAAGCCGCCCTTTGGGGAACAAAGTCAGTTGAACAGAAGCGGTGACATCAGTTTGCCTACTTGACGAAATTACTGGAAATCTCCATTGCTCATACTGCACCGTTGCGGAAAATGCCACTTGGTGAGATAGCATAAAATTGCTGCTTGCGGAATAATCAGCCAAGCGGCCGCCCTCGATAAACTTAGGAGAAACGGTCTGCAGCCGATAGCCGAGCTGCAAAGTATTACGCGGAGTCAAGGAGTATTTGAGCCAGCTTTGACCGCCACGACCTGCTCGTCCAATCCAGCTTCCCAATAGATAGTTATTATTCGTGTACCCGGAAAGGAATCGTCGATAGTCCGCGTAGACAAAACCAGGAGGGAATTGTAGCCTTCGACTCTCGTTAATGCCTTCGGCGCGAAGCTCCAGCTTTGAAATCTTTGGTATGCGGGGCATATAGATGCCTGGATTGACGTTAGCACGCGTCGAGCCGATTGGCGAAATCTCATCAACTACTAACGAGTCCATGTACAAGGTCAACCAGTCCCTCAGACCTGGAATACGATAGGTAAAGTCAGCTTGCGAAATCCGTTTACCTGGATCGTTTGCAGCAGTTGACGAATGGGAGTAGTAAGTCCGAAAAAAATTGCGGAATGTGACCGGCAACCCAGGGCCGCCGAACATTGCCGTCACACCCATGCCGAATTCAAAATTAGGTGTCGGTTGAAAACTGATTTTATCTCCGTGAATGAATGGTTGTGGCGTAATATGTGGACCAACTACATTGGGATATCCGGTATAAGGTTTGCATGATGGTACGACACAGAATTCCCATTGCTGGCCCGAAAGTTGTCCGATGAAAAATTCTGTTCTAAAAGGGCCGAGTATGCGCGATACACCCGGAATTTCGTGCGGCACAACGTCGTCAATTTTTATCATCGGAAACGGTGCTGCGTTGTTGCTCATCAAGAACGCTCCGGACTCTCCTGGACCAAGCCAAGCACTCTGAGTTCCGGCCGATATCTGGACGTTATTAATAGTGAAGGACGCTATGCTATCTAGAAGCGCAAACCGGTTGGCTTCGGGAGTTCCATTGGCAAGAGGCGGGGTGGAATCAGCGGCTGCGGTTGCCGCCAGCGTTTGAGGTGATTCCGATGGCATAGCCGGAGAATGCTGAAACTCTCCGCGGAAGTAAATGGATACTGGACCAGCTTCCGCATCCGATGTCAATCCCACGATATTATTGAATCCACTCCAGTACGGGCGACCGTAGTCGTTAATAATAGTTTGCCCAAAGTGAAAACCATCGCGCAACGGTGTTCCTGAGATGCCGGTCATCCTGGTGTACACCGATTCGATGTGTGCACCGACATTCGAGTCTCCGTTCAATTTAGCAATTTCCGGTTGAAATTCACTAGTTAGGGTGGCATAGATTTTTCCCGCATCGCCCTCGTCCATACCATTATCTGGAAACTTATCCTCAGCATTTTGCAAAAGGTGGGCACAAGCGAGGCGAGTCCAAGGACGAATTCCCAACATGTTGGAATGCACGTACCCTAGAGCGATAAGGCGCTCTAACGCGGGGTATATCCAACTGTCCACCGGAATATACGGAGATGCCATGTTGTTTGGGTTGCGAGTTCTCTCTCCGGCTTCTGTCTCGAAAATAGTGCCCCATCCCGATCCGCCAAGCTCCGGATCGTGGTGGGCTCGGTAGACTTGACGCGCGAAGTACCATCCTAACGCGCTGCCGATGATGACATCAGAAGGAAAGTGTTGCTTCGCAGTAACGCGGGTTAAGCTAACCGCAGAAGCCAACCCATACGCTGCCATCTGACTGAACCATCCAGGATACTCATGCGCCCAGACACTGGCTACGGACCACGCAATAGTCGAGTGCATAGACGGAAATGAACTTCCACCGGCAAAAAAGTTGCCATGTCCATTTCCCTGATAGGGCCTTTGCCGCTGTGCGACCTCTCTGAATGCGAAGGCTACAGCTGCGGCGTCGAGAGCGGCTTCGCCAGATAGTAGACCAGCTTCAGATAATTGATCATCGCCCCTGATGTGACCCAAAAGAAACGAGGCGCCGCTCAAGCCAATCAGGGAATAGGTACCATAATCCGACACTTTCTTGCTGGTCGCTTCATGGCTCACAGGAACCTGCTTCGCCCACCAACTGTCGCTCGCAACGAACGCGGCCGCCAAGCCAGCTGCTGGCAACATCCACTTGAGATCGTTGGATTGCAACCGAGTCGGACCCGTCCAAAACCGTTTTTGATCTTCTACGAGGTGCTTCACGAAAGGTGAGACTAAGCGATTTTCAGGATCAGTTCCCGGAGCCAACCAATCCGACTCAGTCTTGGACTGTTCGCTTTGAGCATGCTGGCTTCGTTGCGGATTAGGTGCTTCCGGCGGAGACCCTTGTGGCGCAATAGGTACAACCGATTGGCTAACTGCCGAGACCGCTGTGAAAATCCAAAAAAACAACAAGTATAGTTTGCCAGACGAACGCATCACAACTCAGGCCTGTCATAGCAAAAAGGAATAACCATCATAAGAATCAGTGCGTACCGTAATACGCAGCAATCGCCACCGCTGTGCCTATAGACGCCGCGATCTGAGCGATAGACAAAGTGGATTTGAATTTGTCGCTGAACGTATAAATCTGTTCAGGAACCACCACCATGTCTCCGGGGCGCAATTCTGCAGCACCGACGCCACTTTTGAACATGCTACCCGCTCCCCCAGCGACAGAGCCATCTGCTCGGATGACGAAAATAGCCTTGCGATCGGCCATGGTAGTTGGGCCTCCCGCCTGCTCTAGATACCAACGTGTATCTTTTCCGGGCTTGTAGGTAATTCCAGTCGGATTATAGACTGCGCCATCTACCACAATCATCCCGGGACGCTTTGGAATGTAGATCCGGTCTCCCGCGCGCACTTGTATATCTGCAGGAGTGTTAGCCCAACGCTTCACATCTGCCGAGATATGGATCACCAACCGACCAGCTGGTGGAGTCTTCTCCAGATTGTCGATCATCTTCTTGTACTGAAGAACCGAGGCTTTGGCTTGCGCCTGATCATCTTGATCCATCTCGGGAACAATCTTCACCTGCCTGGCCTCAGCTTGAATCCGTTCAATCAAATCAGCCCGATTTTTCTCCTCCAGCTCCCTCAACTCAGCCCGTTCAAAAACCGTTCCATAGACGTAGGCGGTGGGCAGGAAACCTCCAGCACGCGTAATGATGGAACTCAGGCGCTCGCCCGGTTCGATGCCGTACCCGCCAGGATGCGCGACCTCACCTTTGACTTGGATCGTTGCCCCCACATCTTGCCAATTTGATATTTGGCCGATAGTAAGGACATCTCCATCTCTTAGCCGGACATCAGAGTCTTCT
>JASHPL010000219.1 GCA_030038125.1 Candidatus Sulfotelmatobacter sp. | reverse complement strand
CGGCGCGACCCAATATTTCATCACTATAGGCCAGGCGTTCTGACTACTTTCATGAGTCGGGGAAAAACATTGCGTCGGATTCTCGCCGTTCTCGGGCTGTTGCTTTGTGCCATCGTGATCGCAGGCTTTTTCGTCTTGCGATCGCATTGGTTGCATCGTCTCGTGCTCGCGGAAATCGTGCAAAAAGGCCAAGCTGGCACCGGTGCGCGATTACAGCTGCAAGACTGGAGTTACCGCCTGCATCCGTTGGCCATCGAACTGGATGGGATTGTTGTGCCGGGAATCAAGCCTTCGGGGACCCAACGTCCGCTGCTTCAGATTGAAAAGCTTACCGTCGGAGTGAAATTCCGGGCTCTGCTGCATCGCAGGCTCGAGCTTTCCGAACTCCTGATTGAACATCCCGTGGCCAATGTGAGCATCGATTCGAACGGCAAGAGCAATCTGCCCACGCCGCCAAAGCAAAGTGGCAGCAGCGTGACCATATGGACTCTGTCTGTCGGACACACGCTGCTCACCGATGGCGAAATTTTCTACAACGACAGGAAAACACAACTCGATGCCGATCTCCACGATTTGCAAACGCAAATTCAATTCGATGCCGCAGCCACGCGCTATAGCGGATCGCTCGCTTATCGAGATGGACACTTGCAATATGCGAATCATCCTGTTCTGCCCCACAACCTGACAGCACAATTTAGCGCCACTCCGCAAGGCGCCTCGCTCGATTCTCTGCTCTTGACGGTGGGTTCTTCGCGAATTTCAGCTCGCGGGCAATTCCTGAACTACGAGTCGCCAGATATGAGCGCGAATTACGAAATTCTGATTCACACTCCCGATTTCGCCTCGTTCGCGCAAGGCGTCTCTCCCGCCGGTGACGTGCAGATCAATGGCGCCATCCATTACCGTGACGTTCCAGGCCAGTCGTTTCTCGAAAACGCCTCGCTCGACGGGAATCTGGCAAGCGCCAATCTGCTGGCTGCTTCTCCAGACGGCCGAGTAGCCCTGAACGATCTCACAGCGCAATATCGTCTGGCGAATGGCAACCTCGACGTGAGTGACTTGGTGGCGCATGTTATTGGAGGCCGGCTGAGCGGTAGTCTGACGCTGCATGGTCTGGAGTCCGTCCCCACCGGCGCATTTAGCGCGTCTTTGCAGCAGGCATCCATCGAGTCGGCTAGGTTCTCAATCAAGCGCGCAGATCTGAAACGCTTGCCCGTCACTGGCAGAGTGGACGCGGCAGTCAGAGGGAATTGGACAGGAACATTCAACAACATTCGGCTTCTTGGCAACGTGCAAGCCAAAGCTGCGGTGTGGAAAGATTCGTCGGATCAAAAACTCGCAACTCCCGTAGACGCAAACGTCCATTTCGCTTATGACGTGCCGCACAACAACATCACGCTGCACCAAACCACGGTTCAGATTCCTTCAGCATCGGTCGTGCTCGATGGCGAATTGAGCCGTCATCCCAATCTGCAGGTTCATGCGACTGCCGGCGACTTGCATCGGCTGGCCGAGCTGGCTTCCGCGTTGCGCTCGTCCGAGTCCGAATCTTCGTCGCCTGCTATCGAGATTTCAGGTCAGGCAAAGCTCGATGCGGTCATGCAAGGCTCGTTGCAGAGACCTTCAATCTCCGGGCAAATTGCTGCGGAGAATCTGCAGGTTCAAGGCAGTCAATGGAAGACTGTAAAAGCAGTCTTGCATGCGGACCCCTCGCAGGTGACGATTACGCAAGCTTCGCTGGTGAATGCTCGACAGGGAAATCTCGTTCTGAGCGGCCAGGTTCGCCTGCAAAACTGGTCCTATCTGCCGTCCAATACGATCCACGCAAATATTTCTGCGCAGGGTCTTTCGCTCGCCGATTTGCAGAATCTGGCCCATGTGAGCTACCCGCTAAGCGGCAACCTGTCGGCACAAATTTCGCTGCAAGGATCTGAGCTGCATCCCGCCGGGCATGGCTCGCTGCAAATCGTGAACGCCACCGCATACAAGCAGCCGATTCAAAATCTCGCACTTCAATTTCACACGGCAAACGATTCGATTGAGTCGCTTCTCAGCGTCACCCTGCCTGCCGGCACCGCTTCCGGAACTCTCGATTTCACTCCGAAAACCAAAGCCTACAAGCTCGATCTGCGCACGCCGGGGCTTGTCTTGCAAAAGTTGCAGGCGATTACCGCCAAAAAAATTTCTATCCAGGGCACGCTTACCGCTTCGGCAACGGGCGCCGGCACAATCGAGAATCCGCAACTGGATGTGGTTTTGCAACTTCCCGCATTGCAGGTTCGTGAGACCAGTTTGACCGCGATCAAAGCTGAAATGAAGGTGGAAAATCAGCATGCATACTTGTCGCTGGATTCCTCCGTAGCCCAGGTCTATGTTCGAGCCAGCGCGACCGTCGATCTGGTCGGCAACTTCTACGCGCAAGCCTCGATCGACACCAGCAAAATTTCGCTTGATCCTTTGCTGGCGGTTTATGCCCCGGGCATGCCTCCTGGATTTCACGGCGAGACCGAATTGCATGCATCGCTTCGAGGACCGTTGAAAAACACCTCGCAGCTCGAAGCGCATCTCACGATTCCTACTTTGACCGGTACTTATCAGTCGCTTCAGTTTGCCAACGTAGGCCCAATTCGCGCCGACTACGCAAATTCTGTGATCGTGCTGGCCCCAGGCGAAATTCGCGGCACGGATACATCCATTCATTTCCAGGGCCGTCTCCCTTTGACCGAAGCGGCTGGGGTCAGCCTGCAGGCGCAGGGAGACATGAATCTTGCGCTATTGAATATTTTCAGTTCAGACATGACCAGCCGCGGTACGCTCGATTTCGATATTCACGGCGCCGGCAGCATTCATCAGCCTTCGATGCAGGGAACCGTTCAAGTCCGCAACGCGGCTCTGTCGATCAGCAGCGCCCCGATCGCGATTTCCAAGGTGAACGGCTCGCTGACCCTCAACGAAAACAAGGTTCAAATTTCCAGCCTTACTGGCGAGATGGGTGGCGGAAGCGTTTCCGTCGGCGGCTCGGTTGCCTTCAGCCCAAGTCTGCAATTCAATCTCGCCGTGCAGGGCAGGTCGATGCGCATGCTTTACCCTGCGGGAGTCCGCAGTGTTCTTGACGGCGATCTCACGTTCACTGGCAACCTTCAGGCAGCCGCAGTGCGTGGTCGTGTCTTGATCGATAGCCTGAACTTCACCCCGGATTTTGATCTCTCGAGCTTCGCCAGCCAGTTCAATACCCCGTCGATACCGCCGCTCAATCAAACTTTTTCCGATAACATCCAGCTTGCTGTCGCCCTGCTCTCGTCTCAGAATCTTTCGGCCCGTAGTTCACAAATCAGCCTGTCGGGAATGACAAACCTGCAAGTCATCGGGACGGTCGCGAATCCCGTAATCATTGGCAGGGTAGACCTGGCCTCGGGTGAGCTCTTCTTCATGAGCAACCGATATGTCCTGCAACGGGGGATTCTCAGCTTCAATGACCCGAATCAGACAACTCCCGTGCTTAACGTCCAGGTCACCTCTACGATCGAGCAATACAACCTGACTCTGACCTTCACCGGACCTCTGGATCGTTTGTCGACCAGTTATGTTTCCAACCCTGCACTGCCCACGGCAGACGTCATCAGCCTGATTTATCGCGGGCAGACGACCGAAGAAGCGGCAGCGGCCGGAACCAGCACCGATTCCTTGTTGGCTGGTCCAGCCGCCAGCCAGTTCAGCAGCGGCCTGCAGAAGCTGACCGGCATTTCCAGCCTGCAGATCGATCCTCTGCTTGGCGGCAACGGCACCAATCCCACCGCCCGCATTGCGGTTCAGCAGCGTGTCACCAACAACTTCCTCTTCACGTTCTCTACCGACGTCTCCCAACCCGAAAGCGAAATCATCCTCGGGCAATATCAATTGAGTCCCCGCTGGTCGATTAGTGTGGAGCGGGATCAACTGGGAGGGATCGCGGTTGACGGGCACCTGCACACGAAGTTCTAGTTATACCTGGCGCCAAACAGCGTCCCTTGGTCCTTCCGCTTCGCTTCGGCATCAAAACTGCAGGCCCAATTCATGATGCTCGTTCCCCCGCCTCTCGCCGGATCGCTGGGCTGGTCGTGGCTGCATCACGTGCGCAGCATCGGTCAAATCTTCCTGGGAATTGCCGATAATTCCGTCATTCCCATGCCTGGTAGCCTGGACGTTTTTACCATATGGCTCGCCGCCACGGACCCTCAGTTCTGGTTTTACTACGCAATCATGGCGGTGGTGGGCGCGCTCATCGGCGGCTGGATCACTTATTTTCTGGCCAGAGAGGGCGGCAAGGAGGCGCTGGAAAAAAAGCTGAAGAAGAACAAAGCGGAAAATATTTACCGCCATTTCGAACGCTGGGGAGTGGGAGCGGTTGCGATTCCAGCCCTGTTGCCTCCGCCTTTTCCGACCGTGCCGTTTCTCTTGGCCGCCGGAGCTCTGCAGTATCCTCCGAAACGATTCCTCGGAGCACTGGCACTCGGACGAGGCGTGCGCTTCACCGTGATCGCCTGGCTCGGTTCCCGTTACGGCAATGCCATCACCCGGTTCTTCCAGCGCTACTACGAACCGACCTTGTTCATCTTGATTGGAGTCGCGATACTCGCCGGAATCTTCGCCCTTATCCAGTACCTCAGGTATCGCAAGCACGCGAAGCAATCTGGCGCGAAAACAGCAAAGAAAGTAGCGTAGGCAAGATTCCCCATCTTCGGAGAAGGTTGCCTAGCTTTCGATCGGTTCCTTCAGCGCGACCGGGACTTGCTCGACGATCTCGATTCCGAATCCTTCGAGCGCTGCCACTTTCTTCGGTCGGTTGGTGAGCAGGCGAATGCGGCGCAGGTCGAGATCGGAAAGAATTTGCGCGCCAATGCCGATTTCACGCTTCACCTGTTTTTCATTGTCATAGAGCGAGGTCAATGTTCGCCCGCCGTGAAACTTGAGCGCGGTGCGTTCGCCGACCTTCTCCACCGAAAACCCTTGCGAGGTCTGGTGCAAGTAGATCAGCGCTCCTCGGTCTTCCTGCGAAATGCGGCGCAGTGCGCCTTCCAGTGTGGCATGACACTCGCACCCGGTCGAGCCGAAGACGTCGCCCATCAAGCAATGCGCGTGCATGCGGACGAGCACCGGCGTCTCGCTGTGCTCAATATCGCCCCGGACCAGCGCCACGTGCGATTCGCCGCCATCGACTTCGCTTTCGTAGGCAATCAACCGGAACTCCCCGAAGCGCGTATCGATCAGCGCTTCGCCCACGCGATGCACATAGCGTTCATGCGCCATGCGGTACCGGATCAGCTCGGCCACGGTCAGAATCTTTAACTTGTGCCGGGTGCAGAATTCGATCAGGTCCGGAACCCGCGCCATGCTGCCATCATCTTTCATGATCTCGCAGATCACCCCGGCTGGGATCATGTCTGCGAGGCGCGCCAGATCCACCGATGCTTCCGTTTGTCCTGCGCGCACTAGCACTCCGCCTTTTCGAGCGCGAAGCGGAAAGATGTGTCCGGGACGGGCGAGATCGGTGGGCTTGGTCCCGGGATCGATCGCAACCTGAATCGTGCGGGCACGATCGTAGGCCGAGATCCCGGTGCTGACTCCCTGGCGCGCGTCGATCGCTTCGCAAAACGCCGTGCCATATTGCGAAGTGTTTTCCGCCGTCATCGCTCCGATGCGCAGATGATCGAGCCGCTCTTCGGTCATGGCCAGGCAGACGAGTCCGCGTCCGTGCGTGGCCATGAAGTTGATGGCCTCAGGAGTGACCTTCTCGGCGGCGAGCGTCAGGTCGCCTTCGTTTTCGCGGTCTTCGTCGTCGACCACAACGATCATGCGTCCGGCGCGAATTTCTTCAATCGCGTCAGGAACATCGGTGAATGGCGGCTGGAGGGACATGGGAACCTGCTGCTTCAGTAATTTTGCAATTGACTAATTTTAGCGTCTATCTATCGGATTGTCCCATAGGATTGTCAACTCTTGCTTCCCTGCAGGACCTTGGCGGCGGCCGAGCTTGCGACAATAATTCCGCTGCCCAGGCCAGTCCAGAAAAAGCCGCCCGCCCCGTTGCGGATAAGGATTGAGTTGTACAAGAAAGTCAAAATCCCCGCCCCATCGCAGCAAACGCGACAAGGACGGGGACCCTCGATTCTGTTTTCAACTCGTTATTTTTGCGGCGGCAGATAGCTGAGTTCGGGGTGATATTTCCAGAAATCCCATTGCGTGCTCTCGACTAACGTCCCGATCTTGTCTAGAAAAGCTTTCCACTCGGACGCGCTCATGCCTTTTTGCGTCCCCACGGGCCCATCGAGATCAGCCCAGCCATTCACACCCATATAGCTGTGAAACTCGTTCGTTGGCGTACCGTAGCGAGCGATGGCGACCCCGTAGTCGCTAGCTCCGGATTTCTTCATCGCGGGCACGATCTGATCGCGAAAAACGGCTCGCATCTCTTCCATCTTGCCGGGCAGTACGCGGGTTCTCGCGGTTCGAACATAAGCTGGAATGTTCTCTGACCGGATCATGAAATCCGGCTGCATCTCGTCGATCCAGTATTCCAGGCTGTCCGATTGTCCGTTGAGGCGCGCGAAAAGTGTCGCCAAATCGGCGGCCGAATCCTTTAGCTTGGGATCATTCTCCCCGATGTCCTTGAACGTGGAGCTGTACCAAACCACAGCGTACATATGCAGGCCGGTCTGCGACTCCCACACGGTGAACTGCTGCTCCGATCCATCTTTTCTCACCAGCGCTGCGTAATCTTTAACTGAAGCCTTCCAGTTGTCCTCCTGGTCGAGTTTTACTTTGACGAACAGAATCGTGCGCAGGTTCTTTTGCGCCAAACAGGGTAGGCAGAAAACGGTAAGTGCCAAAGCGGCACACCAACAGCGTTGAAACGCAAACAGTCTTTTCATGTTTTGTTCTCCTGGGCCTCGTGAGATAGAAGAGTGTGTGGATCCCGAACAACTGTTCCCCAAGGCTAGGTCCGAGGCGGCGTAAGTATACACGGTCCTTGCCTCATCGCTATAACGCGAGTCAGGCTGGGCCGTGAAAGGTCGGTGAGTGAGTTGCCATCGAACTGGAGGCCTGCTGAGTCACCGGGAAAGCGCAGAAGCTGCCGAGTCGATCCGCTTCAGCGTTGTTTCTTTGCCCAACACTTCCAGAGTTTCAAACAACGGCGGGGCATTCTTGCGCCCGCAGACGGCGACTCGGATCGGCTGAAACATCTGTCCGGCCTTGAGGCCCAGTTCTTGTGCCGCGGCGCGCAGAGCGTGATCCAGCGCATCATGTTTGAACTCGACCGCAGGCAGAACTGCACGCGCCTTCTGCAAAACTTTCAGCGCCATCGCCGCATCCCCCTTTTGTGGGATCAGCTCCGCCGGATCGTATGGCGCGAGTTGGTCAGCGAAAAAGAAATCGGCCGCGCTCAGCACGTCGCGCAGGAACTTGATCCGCTCGCGAATCAGTGGCGTGATGCGCAGCATTTTTTCTGACGTGACATTCGGATATTGTTCGCGCACGATGGGCAGCAGCCGCTGGCTGAGCTCTTCGATCGGCAATCCGCGAATATGCTCGGCATTCAGCCAGATCGCTTTCGGATCGAAAATCTCTTCCGGAATCAAACTGCTGCCCCGGCCGCCCTCGTCCGTGGAAAGCGCCTGCTCTTTGAAATTCACCACCGCATTCGCGCGATTGACGCCTTCCAGAGA
>JASHPL010000218.1 GCA_030038125.1 Candidatus Sulfotelmatobacter sp. | reverse complement strand
TTCCTCCGCTGGGTCGGGCAAAGCTGCTTGATGATGTTGTTCACGTTCCGGGGGCATGTTTACTTCCTTTCCTTCTGCTTCAAACGCGAAGCCGGAGAGGGCATATTTTGTGGAGTAATGGGCCCCACTGCTAGCCACATCGAGCGGATTGGACATATTTGGTTATAAACGGGTGTAAATGGATATCGCTTGCGATTGGCTAAAAATCGGGTATAAATGGGTATAAATGGATATCCGCACCCATGAAATCAGGGGCATCGCAATTACGCCCGAAATTCTGAAACTCATTGCTGAGATCGATGAGTTCAAAGGGCGTTGGAAAGTGATGGAGTCGCTTGCACCCGAAAAGCTGACCACCCTGAGGCGGATCGCCACGATTGAGAGCGTTGGATCCTCAACGCGCATCGAAGGGGCAAAACTCAGCGACCGGCAAGTCGAAAAGCTGCTCTCCGGTGTGAAGGCAAAATCGTTTGCGAGCCGGGACGAGCAGGAAGTCGCCGGCTACGCCGATGCGATGGACATGGTTTTCGAGAGTTTCGAGTCCATAACGATCACCGAAAACCACATCAAGCAACTTCACGGCGTTCTTCTCAAATACAGCAGCAAGGATCAAGAGCACCGTGGGCACTACAAGAAAATGCCGAACCATGTCGAGGCGTTTGGTCCCGATGGCAAGAGTCTGGGCGTTGTGTTCGAGACGGCGACGCCGTTCGAAACGCCGGGATGGATGAAGGAACTCGTCAATTGGTTCAATGAGTCGGTCAACGAAGAAGCGCAGCATCCGTTGATACTGATTGGGATCTTCGTTGTGGTATTCCTGGCAATCCATCCGTTCAAAGACGGAAATGGCAGGCTGTCGCGCGTCCTCACGACTCTGCTATTGCTGCGTGCCGGGTACGGGTACGTTCCTTACAGCTCGATGGAGAGCGTGATCGAGGCTAACAAAGACAACTATTATCTTGCGTTGCGGCGTACCCAGCAGACCATCCGCAAAGGGAAGCAGAACTGGGAATACTGGCTGGTGTTTTTCCTGAGGACGATGGTCAAGCAGAAGAACAACCTCGCCTCGAAGGTTAAGGAAGAACAAGCTCTGCGTTCGTCTCTGCCGGCACTGTCACGTCAGATACTAGAACTCGCAAAGACGCGAGGAGAAATCACGGTTAAGGAGATCGAGGAGGCGACTGGTGCGAACCGCAACACGATCAAAGCGCACTTACGAAAGCTGGCCAGCGAGAACTACCTGGCGCAGGTCGGCAAGGGCCGTGGTGCACGATACACATTAGCTTAAAACCCCTCGCTAGGTGTGCCGTAAGTGTGCCGTGCGCTTCGATCCCCTATGCGCTAAGTCGAGCCTTTTCAATACGACGTCAAAGTGCTCCCGTGCGGGCTTAGTTGTCGGTAAGTGATTGATTTTATAAGGTGATGGGAGGCTCTGACCAGCTCGCCACTGAGCAACTCTTAATCAGTAGGTTGAAGGTTCGATTCCTTCCGCGCTCACCATCTTTTCAATCACTCGCAGACGACGAAATCACTCAGAAATCAATTGGCCTTCGGCAAGGCCATCTGCACGACCTTACTGTGCGCCTGTGCCATCTCATCGGTCACCACATCCCCGTAGATGTTCATGGTGGTTCTGATATCCGCGTGCCGCATGAGTTTCTGTTGGACTGCTAACGGAGTGCCGACAGCATCAAGCCAGGAACGGTACGTGTGTCGCAGTGCGTGAGTGCCCAGCCCGCCGATCCCCGCCTTTCCAGCTGCCTTCTGATACACACGCCAGACTTGATCGTAAGACCACGGCAAACGCCCGCACTGGACAGGGGAGGCGAAAATCCAATCCTCTGGGCCAGAGAACTGTGATTTTTGCTTCCAGCGTTTCAGCACTTCCAGCATCTCACTGTCGATATGTAGAGGCCGCTGCGATTCCGGGGTTTTTACGTCATCCACGATCTGACAGACGATGCCACGCTCTATGGTCAGTCTGCCGTTCAGCCAATCAACATCCCGCCACTTCAGCGCAAGTGCTTCGCTGATCCGCAAACCGAAGCAAACGCAGAGAAGCGCCATCGTGCGAAACGGCTCTTCCAGATGGCGAACGAATTTTTGAAAGTCGCCCGATGTCAGGCTGCGTGGTTTCTTCGTTCTCTTCGTGGCACCTTTGATCGTGACCAGTTCCATCGGATTGCGCTGCATCGGAGCGTCGCCGCGCCACATTGCAAAGTCCCAGAGAAGGCTAAGAACTCCCCGGACATGCACTTTGCTCTTAGGGGCCAGTGGCAGAGATGCCAGCCACAATTCCACAGGCCGCGCCTGCAAATCTGAGAGCTCACAGTCACCCCACTTTGGGATGATGTGATTGCTCAGCCACACTTCGTAGGCTCGGCGTGTGTCAGTGCGTCTTGGCATTCTTTCCGCCCGGTATCGATGCACAAGCTGTTTCACTGTCACCACTGTCCGTTCGGCCACAAGTCTTAACTCGCGGCAAACGGCGTCGGCTTTTCGCAGTGCGTCTCCTCTAGTCGGAAGTTCTGCGAGCGTCCCCAATTTGCGCGATTTACGCCCACCCGCTTCGACCCAGAGAAAATTCCAAGTACCACGGGCTTTGTTGAATACAACACTGCCTTTCGGTTTTCGTGCTCTCATCAAACAATCCCCCTTTCTTTCGAGAGCACAGTTGGCGATCCAGAGCCTATCATAGGATGGGCCAGGAGAGCAGAATCAAGGTCGGCACGACGGAAGCGCCAGATGCGCCGTTGGGTGCCGCTCAAGGCGTAGGCCTGCACTTTCCCTTGCCGCACCCACAGTAGCAGCGTTCGAGGCTTGACTTGCAAATATCGGGCTGCCTCCGCTACCGTCAACCAGTCGAGTGCCGCCTCAGGCAGTTTTTGCAGATCGGCCATGTTGCAACCTCTTTGCTGATTCAAGACAAGTGCGACTCACTTTCCAGCGACCGCGAAGCTTAAATGCCGGAATCTTTTCGCGGTAGATCCAGGCGTAGAGTGTGCCCACTCTGACACCAAGGAATTGTGCCGCTCGGGTCACGCTCACCGCGTCTTCGCTTTCGATTTTGTCCTGTGTGTCTCTCTGGGCACGCATGCGCTTTGCTCCATTGCCTTCGGTTTTTGCCGCAACAGTCTGTCTGCCTTATTCTCCTTGCGCGAAATCCAAATCCACGTAATACGAAGAAGCTTATTGAAAATCACTGTCTCGATTTCCGCGTGCAAGTCCCACAAACGCGACTCCCTGACTTCGTATTCGCCCCGCAACTGGCGAACCACGAGGGCGGAGTCACACATTATCATCGCCGCAGTTCCGTTAGGCAGGGATTCCACCGCCGAAAGCACAGCTCGATACTCGGCCTCATTGTTTGTCCAGCCACGCCCCCATTCGACATGAGGGTTCTGTCCCTCGCAAAGCCAGGCGAATCCTGCGATGCCATTGGGATCTGCTCCGCTGCCATCAACGAATACTTGAATCGCTTGTTGTTTCATCTGTGCCATCTCCCTAAGGTGAAGTGAAAGGACGATCGCGGCATAGCAGAAGAAGGTGTCAGATCGTAGCCCCCGCCAGAAGCAGGCCGCGATGCGATCAGCGCTCGATTGCCGACGCTGAAATCCCATCCCAGTTGCTTTTTGCCCACGTACGCGGCTGCCAGATACCAACCAGCTCCGCGTCCAGGGTCGAAAGGCAATACCAACGACCTACCAGCAGTGTCGAATAAGTCCTGCCAGAGGTCTTTGCGTGAATAGGCACGCAACCCGTCAGCAGCAAGCAGCGCATGGAAATGATTTGCTCCCGACTGTGTTCCCGCCTCAAAGCCCACGAAATAATCCACTCGCTCAAGTAATTTCTGTGTGAGTCCTTCAACCCATCTCGAGAAAAACCGTTGCACGTAACCGGCGGCTGGCGTGTGCGAGGCAAAGCGCTGAGTGAAATCACTGCTGCTCAAGGTCGAGCGGAGCTCCGCCCCCTTTGCAATTCCAGTTTCAAGAGCCGCAAATCCAGCAGGATTTCTCCAGCGACGAACCTGAGGACGAAAGGTTGCCGTGACGAACAAATTCCATGGCCTTAAACCGTCTACCCACCCGCCAAGTTCTACAATTTTCCTCGGCCGCTCGAACTCAGCCATGGGAGGAAGACCGATTGCTAAACGGTAATCTTGCAAGGCTTTCTGCGCCTTTTGATCGAGTTTGGAGTAAATCCGTCCGGCACCCATTTGGGCACACTTCGTGTACTAGGATGGAGAGAAGCTTCCTGCGTCGCTTCGCTCCGCAGGGCAGGGGGCTTGGCCCCCTGCACCCCCAGACAGACTCTTTGAATCCTTACCCGGCATTCAGCCACTCCAAAGGATCGGGAGGATGGGCTTCGCGTGCCGGTTTAAGTCGCGGGATGTATGGTCTGTCAGTCCTACAGCGCCCGCTCATATGTGGCTGCGCGAAGCCTCACCCGTGTTGTAGACAGTTTGCAAGAAAATCAGTCGTTCAATACCGCGCCGGGAGATCCGATACGCAACCCGACCTGAAACCCGGCTCCGCAGAAGCAATCCCTGTTTGTGCAAACGAAATAAGTAGCTGTAGATAGAACTGCGGTGATGAAATTCACGAAGCTGTCTACAAATCACGTCCGGCGTCACGAAACGCCCATTTTGAAAAACGATTCCCAGCACTTCACGTTTAGTCATGACGATATGCAAGTGTGTAATACCCACCGGATTGAACGTAATCGAGCCGCTTCGTAACATAGAAGTGGTACAAGAGCTTCCTAATGTAGACAGACGGAGAGACTCTCAATTGTGCTGCCGCCTTTTTCAGCAAATCGAACGTGGCTCCCGGAATGCGAGCGTCGAGCTTTGCGTCGGGGCAGTCGCGGCAGTCATCCAGGCCGCGCAACAACCCGGAATTTCCAAAGGAGTTGCTTAGCAGCCAATTCAATGCTCCTGCAACGGTCCTCCGTGCACCTGTGGCTGATCTTTCGAGGGCTGCTGCTATCACCGAA
>JASHPL010000217.1 GCA_030038125.1 Candidatus Sulfotelmatobacter sp. | reverse complement strand
TAAGAGGAAAGCTTGGTGGGATTGACCTGAATGCGAACCGCGGGTTTCTGTCCCCCGGTAATGCTGACCAGTCCCACTCCGTTGAGTTGTGAAATCTTGGGCGCGAGCCGAGTGTCGATCAGATCTTCAACTTGCGAGAGCGGCATCGTGTCGGAGGTGATTCCCAGCGTCAGAATGGGTGCGTCGGCAGGATTGATCTTGTTGTAAATCGGCGGCACCGGAAGATTGGAGGGCAGATAACTTTGCGAGGCATTGATCGCGGCCTGTACTTCTTCCTCGGCGACATCGATATCAAGCGATAAGTTGAACTCCAAAACAATGACCGACACTGTCGCCGCGCTGGTTGAGGTGATCTGGCTCAGGCCCTGCATTTCGCCAAACTGCCGCTCCAGCGGCGCTGTGACCGTGGTTGCCACCACATCCGGACTGGCTCCTGGGTAGAGCGTCAGCACCTGGATCGTGGGATATTCGACCTCGGGCAGCGCAGAAATCGGCAATTGGGTGAAAGCCACGATCCCGACCAGCAGAATCGCCGTCATGAGAAGAATTGTGGCAACCGGCCGCAAAATGAACGGACGGGACGGGTTCATGGCGCATTCTCCTCGGTCGAAGTACTCGGCAACGCGATTTTCGAAATGACCACCTTTGATCCGTTCTGCAGTTTTTCGAAGCTGCTGTCGGCGACGACCTCACCCGGGTTCACGCCCTCCACCACCGTCTTGCCCTCGTTCGAAACCCCGGTCTTTATCATGCGCAAAGTGGCTTGGGAGTTCTGGATCACATAAACGAAAGCTTGACTCCCATTGTGCTGAATCGCGGAATCGGGCAATAGAACCTGGTTCTGCAATGTCTTGACTAACAGGCGTGTATTCACAAATTCGTTGGGATAGAGTTCGTCCGATTTATTGGCGAAGGTGGCTCGGACCTTAAGTGTGCCAGTGGTGGTATCGATTTGATTGTCATAAGAAGTGACGTTCCCTGTGCCAATCTTGTGGTCATTGGCGCGGTCCCAGGCTTCCATTGGAAGATTCAGTCCACGATTCGGTTGAGACATCACTTGGCCGAGATCGTCTTCAGAAATCGTCGCTACGACGGTGATGGGCTGCATTTGCGTGATCACTACCAGTGTTGTTGTCGCATTCGCGGTGACCAGGTTGCCCGGATCGACCAGACGCAGTCCGACTTTCCCGCCGATCGGTGCGGTGATGTGACAGTAAGCGAGCTGCACCTGGTCATAGCGCAGCGTACCCTCATCGTTGCGAACCGTTCCCTCGTACTGCTTGACGATTTTTTCCTGGTCTTCCAGTGTTTGCCGCGGAATGGCGTTTCTCTTCCAAGCGTCCTGGTAGCGAGCCAAATCCATTTGTGCCTGCGCCAACAAATTTTGGTCGCGCTCTAAGGCGCCCTCTGCTTGCGTGACCATTGCTTCGTACAGACGCGGATCGATATCGATCAGCGCGTCGCCTTTTTGCACCATTTGCCCCTGCTTGTAGTGAACGGCGGTAAGCACGCCCGTGACTTGTGCCGTGATGGAATCGGTGTAGACCGCCGTCACCGTCCCAATCGCTTGCAGGTAGACTCCGATATCACCCTTTTCGGCGGTAGCCGTTGTAATGGTCACCGGGCCGGCGAAGGCGCGCCGCCCGCCTCCCGCCGGTTGCGCGCTCTGTCCGCGTTTTCCGAATAGGCCCCAATAAAACAGTAGGGCTAAGACAATCGCGAGCAGCGCCCAAATCCAGTACCTTTTTTTGCGTGTGGGTTTCTCCGCTGACGGAGGCTGATGAGGCGGAGGAGTGTAAGTGGCAGATGCTTGCTGATCCATGTGGTCTCTTGCTGAATCGTTAGTAAAACGCACAAAACATTGCAGTTGAATTGCTTGACTGAAAGCCCATAGGATGCCGAAACCGGCTCAGCAGCATACTATTTTTGCGTAAGAGGATAGCAGATGAGACGCAGTTCGTCTCTGCTCATCGGGGCCTTAGAGAAAAGTTTGTAACAAAAACGATAGTCGAGTTATCGAACCCCGAGCAGGATATCGACAGTCAATTGATCGAGCCGTTCATAGGGCAAGCGTTTCTTCAGAATCGCTTCTTTGTCAAAGGAGTGCGCCGAGAGCGAAGCCGCATTCTTTTTCGAGTACTTCGCCAGTGCTGAAGTTCCATTCCCTTGAGAGATTTCCTTCAGAATCGCCCTGATCTCGCGGTCGCCATTCCAGCGCGCCGCTTTTTCCTTCAGGATCAAATACGTTCGCATACAGCCGCTGGCAAAATCCTTTACGCCGCAACAATCTTCGGTGCGGTAAGCATGGGCGTCAAAATGGCGCGGGCCATCGTATCCAACATCTTCCAGGAATTTCACCAGCCAAAAGGCCGCCTTGGGATTAGCGGATCCAAAGCGCAGATCCTGATCGTAGCGTCCGGGCATCTGATCATTCAAATCGATGTGGAACAACTTTCCGGCTTCCCAGGCCTGGGCAACACCATGCATGAAGTTGAGCCCAGCCATCTGCTCATGCGCCACTTCCGGATTCACACCCACCATCTCGGGATGTTCCAAGGTCGGAATGAACCCCAAATAATGCCCCGTGGTCGGCATGTAGATATCGGCGCGCGGCTCATTGGGTTTCGCTTCGAGAGCAAATTTGTAGCCGTATCCACAAGTGATGTTGTATTCGCAAAGATAATTGACTGCGTCGCGCAATCGCTTCACGGCTTCATCCGCACGGCGGCAGGCATCGGTTTCAACTCCTTCCCGCCCACCCCACAAAACAAATATCTTCGCTCCCAGTTCTGCGCCCAGATCCATGGCGCGCATCGTTTTCTGCAAGGCATACGCGCGCACTTCTGGATCGTTGGCGGTAAAGCCTCCATCGCGAAACACCGGATGAAAAAACAACGATACGGTCGCCATCGGCACGACAACTCCATGATCTTTGCACGCTTGCTTGAATTCGCGGACAATACGGTCGCGTTCTGCGGACGAGGCGTCAATCGGAACCAGATCATTGTCGTGCAGGTTTACGCCCCAGGCCCCAACCTCGCCAAGAATGGCGACAATGTCATTGGGCGGAAGCGTTGGACGCACGGCATCGCCGAAAGGATCGCGCCCGCGATTTCCTAAGGTCCACAAGCCGAAGGAAAATTTATCCTCCGGTTTGGGCTGGAACCGTCCATTGTTCGTACTCATAATGCCCCTTTCATTTTTCCGGTGATGAAGTCAAAGCTGGTGGCGAATTGGAAATCTTGCCCACCAGATTTTCTTCCGCTTTCTTATGCAGCTCTTGCACCTGGCGAAGTTCCTTCTCGGCTTCGGCTTTATCGCCCTGTGCCTGATATAACCGGCTCAACTGATAATGCGCGTCCGGCCGAGCCGGATCGAGTTCAACCGCGTGATGCAGCGCCGTCTTCGCCTCGGCGTAATTTTTTCGTTGAAGATAGATCTCGCCTATGTCTATATAGACGATGCGAAGATCGCTTTTGGTAGTTCGGGCGCGATTCAGGTAAGAAAGCGCTGCATCTGGGTGATCGTCTTTCCACTCGATATCCCCCATATGCGCCAAGGCCTGAGCATTCTTGGGATCGAGCGACAACTCGGTTTCGAATTCTTGTTTGGCTGCCTCGTACTGCTGTGCCTTCCAGTGAAGATAGCCCAGGCCGAAATGAACGTTGGGTTCGCGCGGGGAAATCTTCACGGCGGCTTCAAATTCCGCAATGGCCTCTTCGGTCCGTCCTTCGCCATCGAGGGCCTCGCCGGTAAGGACGTGCGCCTGAGCGGAATTCGGATTCTGCTCCAGGATCCGCCGAAACTCCTCCTCCGCACACGCGAACTGCTTCGCCCACAAACAGCTCTGCGCTCGCACTTCATGAAGCTCGGCATTGTCCGGCTCCTGCTTTGCAACGGGCTCAAGATACTGCGCGGCCAGATCGTATTTCTTTACTCCGTAATAACTCAGACCCAGTAGTGTGCGTGCCTGCATGCTCGAGGGATCGGCGTCCAATGCCTTGCGCAGTGCAATCGACGCTCCTGGGAAATGTCCTTGCTTGAACTCGGCCAGACCTAAGTTGAGTTCCACTCCCGCCAGTTTCGGATTGATTGCCAGCGCTTTCCTGTATGCAACGGCTGCTTCCGGGTACTTCTTTTCCCTGGATAAGACAACGCCAAGACTCGCGAGAGCTCCGGCATCTGCGGGATCGCGCGCAATGACTGCGCGCCATGCCTGCGCCGCTTCCGGCAATTTCCCCTGTTGCTGAAGTGCGATGGCGTCGGCAGGAGTCTGCGCCTGCGCAGCCAACGCAACCGCACAGGCCAAGACCACGGCAAGAGTTCTATACGAGACCTTCATGCGGGTTGCACCACTGTTTCGCCCGGTTTTGGCGAAACGTGGGCTAGGTACGAGGCAGAAGAACGGAGAAAACATAAGCTGAAAATCCCCGCCCGCACCAGGTTCGGTGCGAGCAGGGAATTCTATCTCAGCAGCTAGAAAAGCAGCTTCGCACCAAGCTGGAACACACGCGGATCGAAGGCACCCGTGATTTGTCCGAAGTTGCCGGCACCAAAGTTGTTGCTGAAGGCGCCGTTCTGTCCCGGATTTCCAAACTGGGTGTGGTTCCAGGTGTTGAAGCTCTCGGCCCGGAATTGAAATTCGGAGCCGCGAGATTCGCTGATGATAAACCGCTTGAACAGAGCCAGGTTCCAGTTATCCCGACCGGGGCCGGTGATGGCGTCGAAGCCGAGATTGCCCCAGGTTCCCGGCGCGGGGTCGGCAAATGCGGCCGGGCTAACCCATTGAAGGCCAGTCGGACGCGCATTGCTGCTTACCAGCGTGTGGGGATAGGTGATCGACCCGACCAGATCCGGCCGGTTGGCAGCGTCGCCGCCCGGGAAGATGCTGGCAACGTTTCCGCCGTTGATGCCCAGGTTGTACGGTGCACCGGATTCGGCCGTAATGATGCCCGACAGTTCCCACCCACCGACTGCCGTCTTCAAGAAATGGTTCTCGCTGTTCTTGAGGAACGGGAGGTCGTACACGAAGTTGACAAACGCGACGTTCCTGCGGTCGAACACGGATGGCCCAACATCATATTGCCAACCGGCGTACGGGTTGGTGATGTAGTCCAAATCCCAACCGTTCCCGCCGTTGCCAGTGGTGGGATCGATGGACTTAGACAAAGTGTAAGCAACCTGCAGGGTCAGATCGTGGGTGAGGTTCCCCCGCAACTCGGTCTGCAACGAGTTGTAGTGGGAGTTAGCTCCGTTAAATGCCTGCTTGATGGACGAGTAGCCTGGGTAGAGAACCAACCCGTTGTATCCAGGAGTACCCGTAGGGCAATTGCTCGCCTGTAGGCAGGCTAGATCCCCGGCAGGCGGCAGGTTAATCTCCTGCCAATAGCTTTCATGCCTGTCCAGGCTGCCGACGTACGAGACTGAGAGCACCGCGTTGTTGGTCACTGCGCGCTGCACACCGGCGCTGTAAGACGAGGTGCGAGGCGCCGGATAGTTTTGGTTGATGCCGACAACTCCGGCCGGGACGATTGGGACCGTAATCGTCGATCCCGTCCAAGTGGTGTGCGGATTCGAGAGCAGAACGTTGGTCGTGCCCAACGAGTAGCCAAACGGAGGATTGGTTGCCCCGTTGTACATGTCGTTGCCCTGAATGCGTTCGTACATCAAGCCATAACCGCCGCGAATCACGGTTTTGCCGTTGCCCATGAGATCGTAGGCAAAACCGAAGCGTGGGCCGAAGTTCCACCAGGCATTATTGGCAAGCCCTCTGGGATTTCCGTTCTTGCCTCCGATGCCCATTCCGTTCAGATAGAACTGATAGCTGGCTAGCGAGGGGATGCTGCTCGGTCCCGGTTGCAGGCCAGGGCTATTGGCTGCAATCTGGCCGTAGTTCGTGGTAGTGACGCCATTAACGGTGGTCGTGGCCCACGTTGGAGCAAGCGACGGGTTGTACTGGGTGGGATAGAAGTTCGACTGGTTGTAGTTGGCTTCATAGGTATGCGGAATTCCATCCCAGCGCAGTCCCAGATTCAAGGTCAACCGGGGCATTGCGCGCCAGTTGTCCTGAACATAGGCGGCGGGGGAGATGGCATTCCAGTGACCTGTTCCTTTGTACGCATTCTCTGAGTAATTGCTCGCGTCGCCAAGGATGAAGTCGGCGTAATCCAAACCACAAGTCGTACCACTCGGGCAGGTGTATGCGGAGTTCTGCGCAGCGAGACTCGTGGCCGTACCGTTGTAGGTGAATCCGCCCTGGGTCTCGGCGAAATAGTCTTGTACCTTCTTGTAGAGCGCCCAGCTACCGCCAAACTTCAGCTGGTGCGCTCCTCTAACCCAGGAAAGATCGTCACGAATCTGATAGTCGTTTGCCGTGTTGTTCCACGGCAGCCAGTTGACCGTGTAGTAGCTGCCAGTGCTCCCCGCCAGATGCTCATCAGGGATTCGGTTATCCACGTTGGTTCCGCTGAATATCTTGTTGAACGTGAAACCCGAGGGCGCCTGATAGATACCGTGGGGCAGGATATGAATTCGATTGCCGTCATAGTTGAAGGCGATCTCGTTTAGCAGGTTGGGGTGGATGGCGTAGGTCGTGTGCACCGTCGCGCTATACGAGGGATTGCCATACGTGTTGCCAATGGTCGGGACATTGTCGCTGCTCCACATGGTTTCCCCGAAGGTCTGCTGGGACTGGTCGGAAATCCAGTGGCCGAAAACAGAGAATTTGTCCGTAAAGGTGTGGTCAACGCGGGCAATTTCCTCCTTTGCGATAACCGGCTGCTTGTTGGTGCTGATCGACGTCCATGTGCTGGTATTGGTCGGCGTGGGGAAGATGCCCGCTCCAAGCAGAGCCTTAGCGTTGGCATTTACGGCGCAATCTGGAATCGTGTTGCCCGGAAACGGTTTACCCGGAACAAGCGACGCCTGGACCGCCGAGGAGCACCCCGAGTCCAGACTGGCGATGTTGGTTGGTACCACCACGTCGAGCGTATTGCCGTTGGCGATCGTGCCAGGAAGGACAACGCCTGTCCCAGCGCCGTTGGCGTCTGGGTACATGCTCGCCAGGGGTACCGTGGTATTGAACAATCCGCCGCTGATATAGCGCCGCCATTCCATGTTGTAGAAGAAGAACGTCTTGGGATTCGATTTCGACGGGTGGAAGCTTACCGGGCCGCCGACGTTAAATCCGAAGTCATGGAGACGCAGCTCTGAGACCGGATTGGGGGTGGGATTAAATTGATTCGGAGCCGGATTGAAGAAATTGCGGGCATCGAGTGCGTCGTTTCGGCCAAAATAGAACGCGGTTGCATGGAGCGTCTTCGTGCCCGACTTGATGACCATGCTGACCGTACCCGCCGAAGACAAGCCATACTCGGCGCTGTAATTCGAGGTCATGGTCCGGAACTCGGCGATTGCGTCTTCTGAGGGAAGCACGATCGCTCCACCGCCACCCCCACGGTCCGCCGCCTCGGAGCCATCGATCAACCAAAGATTGTGAACCACACGTTGGCCATTAAAGCTCACATTAAAGTCGCCCGTCGAAGAAGTCGGAGCGGTGAAGTCCGCCTGAATGCTGGATGCGCCCGGTTGCAGCGCTTCCAGTGCAAATATGCTCCGGCCGTTGGTGGCGAGCTGCGTGATCTGCTGCCCGGTGATCACCCCGCTGACTTCACCAGTATCAGTCTGCACCGCTACGGCATTGGCTTCCACGGTTACCTGCTCGTGGACGTTTCCGACTTCCAGCCGGAAGTCATTGCGCAGACGGTCGCCAACCTGCAGTACCAGGCCCGCGTGTTCGTCCGACTTGAACCCCGCCGCTTCGGCGCGAACGTTGTAATGACCGATGTGGAGGTCCGGGGCGACATACTGTCCGTCGCTGCCGGTCGTCAGGGTTCGTCTGATCCCGGTATCGGTGTTTGTGAGCGTGATAGTCACATTAGGGACTGCGGCGCCGCTCGGATCGGTAACGGTTCCGACCATGGTCGCCTCTTGAGCGAACGCGGATGTGGTGAAAACAGCCAAGAGGAACGTAAACAGACCTATCATCGCAAGGCCGCAGACGATGCGGCTTCTTGCGCGAAGGCCCAGACTCGCGGCATACGTGGGCGAGAGTGATTTCATTTGCCAGCCTCCAGAACTGCCTCCGGTCGGGCTTTCCCAAGCACAAATGATCCCCGAACCGTGAACGTTTACGTAAACGTTCACGGTCTAATCGTTTTATATGACCGTTGTCAAGTGGAAAATCGATTTTTAAGTAAAATTTCGCGCTCCACCCTCACTTCCGGGGTGGAATCGCACTTTTGCATTGTTTCTAAGGCCTTCCGGGAAGTCCCTGGAGCACTAATTTTCGCAGTGGGCCCGAATTCCCTTTGCTTCTTTGGCCCAAAGTCCAGAGGACCTTTCAGAGCAGGGGTATACTCTGCAAATAGAAGGGTGTGGGTTCAAACAGTCCTCCTGAGGCTTTCCCATGTTTGCTAAATCGATACTGCCGCAGCTCGCCTTCACCGTGATTTGCTCGGCAACGCTGTTCAGTCAGCAGACGCCCGCGGCCGCCGCTTCCTCGACCCCGACCGCTGCCGCCACTGATTTGCCCGTGATTTTCCAGCAGAAAATCGAGGCTGGCAAGACTCCTGTGGGGACCAAGATTCAGGCAAAGCTCGATATGGCCACTTTGGTGAACGGAACTGTGATCCCCAGAAACGCTGTGCTTTCCGGCGAGGTTCTCGAATCCGTAGCCAGGACCAAGACGGAATCCTCACGGGTTTCGATCCGTGTCGACTCCGCGCAATGGAAGAACGGAACGGCCACTCTCAAACTTTATCTGATCCCGTGGTACTACCCCCCGGTCATCGATACGGCGCCCAACCTCCAGTACGGGCCCCAGCAATCCGACAAAAGGACGTGGAATGGCATGGGTCAATACCCTGACCCGAATTCTCCCGCTTACCGACCGTTCCCGAAGGGCGCCGACTCAGATCAGGCTTCATCGGATCCCAACAGTTCCACGTCCACCGGGCCGCGCCATCGCGTTCGCATCAAAAATGTAGAGGCGCAGCGTACTAGTAATGGAGTAATTACGCTCCTGTCCGCACATTCCGACATCAAACTCGACAAAGCCACAACCTACGTGCTCGCCGGGAATGACCTCACCGCCACTGCGAAATAGATCCGCGTTGCGCATTCCCCGTCCAATGCATTGGACATGATCTCCTTGACCGCACGGACGCTGTGTGCTACAAGCGTGCGTTCACCGTAAACGTTAACGACGCGAGGTTTTGTCTGGCCTTTCGCGTCCCGTTGTTCACGACCCGTCTTCATTCAGGAGGTCTTTCATGCGTGGATTTCGCATTCAAATCGCCTTGCATTTCATAGCAGTAGTCGTTTTCATGCTGGGCCTTTGCGTGGGGCAATCCGCGGTTCCCGTTTATCTTGATCCCTCCCAGCCCGTCGAAGTACGCGTAAACGATCTCATCGGCCGAATGACACTGGAAGAGAAAGCTTCCCAACTGGTGAATCAGGCGCGGGCGATTCCGCGACTGCAAATTCCCGCTTACGACTGGTGGAGTGAAGCTTTGCACGGCGTGGCCAATGCTGGCACGGCTACGGTATTTCCCGAACCGATCGGGCTCGCGGCGACATTTGACGATACGCTCATTCATGAGATGGCCGTGGTTATCGGCACCGAGGCACGCGCGAAGCACAATCAGGCCGTGCGCGCCGGCCGCCGCGACATCATGGAAGGCCTCGATTTCTGGTCGCCCAACGTCAATATCTTTCGCGATCCGCGCTGGGGACGCGGCCAGGAAACATACGGCGAAGATCCCTTCCTCACCGGCCGCATGGCAGTCGCCTTCGTGAGCGGAATGCAAGGCGATGATCCCAAGTATTTCCGAGTGATCTCCACGCCCAAGCATTTTGCTGTGCACAGCGGGCCCGAACCGGCAAGGCACAGCATGGACGTTCAGGTCTCCAAGCACGATATGGAGGACACGTACTTGCCGGCATTTCGCGCCGCGGTAACGCAGGGGAAGGCCGAGTCCATCATGTGCGCTTATAACCGCGTCAACGGTCAGCCTGCCTGCGCTAACAATTTCCTTTTACAAGATCAGCTTCGTGGGGCGTGGAAGTTCAATGGCTATGTCGTATCGGATTGTGACGCCATTGTCGACATGTACGAGGGCCATCACTTCACCAACAGTCAGGCCGCGGCGGCCGCGATCGCATTGAAGACCGGCATGGATAACGAGTGCGCCGACTTCTTCACGGTGGTGAAAGACAATCACGACTACCAACCTTATATCGATGCAGTGAAAGAAGGACTACTCACCGAAGCTGACGTCGATGTCGCCTTGAGACGCCTCTTTACTGCACGCATGCGCCTGGGAATGTTTGATCCTCCCAACATGGTGCCTTATGCCAATACGCCCGACTCGGAAATCGACAGCCCCGCACATCGTGCCCTCGCGTTGAAGGTTGCCCGCGAATCGATGGTGCTGTTGAAAAACGACGGTGCCCTCCCGCTCTCGTCCAATTGGAAAAAAATTCTTGTTGTCGGACCGCTCGCCGATTCGGTCAGCGTTCTGCATGGAAACTACGCCGGAACGGCGTCGCACGCAGTCACCGCACTCGAGGGAATTCGAAGGCAGTTCGCCAATGCTCAGGTTTCTTATCAGCCAGGCACGAACTTTCTGCGCGAGCATACCGTCATCCCGACTTCCGCACTTTCAACTGACAACGGTAAGCCGGGGTTGAAGGCCGAGTATTTCCCCGGTGCGGATTTCATGGGCACTCCCGTCGTGCGAATTGATCCCTATGTGGACCTTCAGCTGGTCCATCCCGACGCCCACGCCTTGCACCCGCCCGCTGGGATGAAAGATTTCTCGGTACGTTGGTCCGGGTTTCTCACGCCTGTGGAATCCGGCACTTACCAGATCGGACTCTCGGGCTCGATGCAACGCCTATGGCTTGATGGAAAGCTCATTGTCGATGACATGATCGTGCACGATCCCAATCCCCAATTGGCGACCGTACAGCTCACGAACGGTCATCGCTACACCGTAAAGATCGAGTGCCAGCCGGGTGGCCGCACCGCGAAGCTGATCTGGCTTCGCGTGATCGCTAATCCACTGGTGGAAGCTGTTTCTGCAGCGCATCAGGCCGATGTGGTCGTTGCCGTGGTCGGTATCACGTCTAAGCTGGAAGGCGAAGAGATGAAGGTTAACTTGCCCGGCTTCCGCGGCGGCGATCGTACCAGCTTGAATCTTCCCGAGGAGGAAGAAGCTGTGCTGGGCGCCATGAAAGGAACCGGCAAACCGCTGGTTGTGGTTCTGATGAACGGCAGCGCGCTCGCTGTCAACTGGGCAGACGATCACGCCAACGCGATTCTCGATGCGTGGTATTCGGGGGAAGAAGGCGGAACAGCAATCGCCCAGACTCTGGCTGGCACAAATAACCCTGCCGGACGTTTGCCCGTGACTTTCTACAAGGGAGTCGAACAGTTACCTGATTTCGAGGACTATTCGATGAAGAACCGCACCTACCGCTACTTCACCGGCGAACCGTTGTACCCGTTCGGCTATGGACTTAGTTACTCGAAATTCGAATACACCAATTTGAAGTTGTCGAATCCACAACTCGCGGCAGGAGATCCGCTCGATGTTGAAGTCGACGTCAAGAATGCGAGCAGCGGTGCAGGAGAGGAAGTGGTCGAAATGTATATAACGTTCCCGAAGCTGGCCGGTGCGCCATTGCGCGCCCTGCGTGGATTCACGCGAGTCCATCTCGAGGCGGGAGCACAGCAACACGTGAAACTTTCGCTCGAGCCGCGCGATCTGAGCTATGTGAACGAGTCGGGCGACCGCTATGTCTCCGCTGGCGACTATTTGATTACCGTTGGCGGAGGCCAGCCCGGCACTTCCGCCGCTAAAGCTGATGCTCATCTCACCATCACCGGAGAGCAGAAACTTCCGGAGTGAGTTGAACCTTGTGGGGCCAGACCCGGCTGTCCAGTCGAACGCAGTTCGAGAGACTTACGAAATCTCGGGTCATGCCATTTTGCCGACTGTCACCCAAACCTCGTCTCAGGTAACATGAAACGAACCGTTTCCCGTGATGAGAATTCCTTGTTTTCCCGGCCTGCTCGTGGCATTCGTCCTGCTAATATTCCCCGCCGCTCATCGGCAGTTTAACTCCCAGTCCCTCGGCACAGACTCGGCTTCTGAGCAAAACATGTCTGAGAGCTCTATCCGCTTCGCTTATCAGGCAATCGATTTCAAACTCGACAGCGACGAGACTCCCGACCGCCACGCGCCGGAAACCATGGCGGGGGGCGTTGCCGTTTTCGACTACAACAATGACGGCAAGCTCGACATTTTTTTCACCAACGGCGCCAACATCCAGACTCTGAAAAAAGATTCCCCAAAGTATTCGAATCGTCTGTTCGAAAACGACGGCCACGGACACTTCACTGATGTCACTGAAAAAGCCGGCCTCGCCGGAACCGGCTACGACACCGGCGTAGCCGTCGGCGACTATGACAACGATGGCTGCGAAGACATTTTTCTGGCGGGCGTGCACCGCAACACTCTCTATCACAATAATTGCGACGGAACTTTCACCGATGTCACCGCCAAAGCCGGCCTGAACAAACCCGATCCTCAATATGGCCCGTTATGGTCGGTCGCCGCGGCGTGGGTCGATGTCAACAACGACGGCCTGCTCGACCTCATCGTCATCAACTATCTGAAGTGGGATGTGAATCATGAGCCTGACTGCGAAGGCTACGGTCATCGCGATTATTGCCATCCCAAGATGTATCCGGCCACGCCAAATCAGCTGTTCATCAACAACGGCAATGGTACATTTCGCGATACTTCGTTCGAAGCTGGATTCCGCTCCCATCCCGGGAAAGGCATGGGAGTCGCCGCCGCTGACTCCACACTTTCCGGGCGGATGGATCTCTTCGTTACCAACGACAAGCTGATGAATTCATTTTTCGTCAACAAAGATAGTGGCAAATTTGAGGAAGCCGCATTCGATGAGAACGTCGCGCTGCGCGAAGATGGCGTCTACATCTCGGGCATGGGAACCGATTTCCGCGATCTGGACAACGACGGCTATCCCGACATTTTTCTGGTCGCGCTCGATGGCGAAACGTTTCCGCTCTATCGCAACACGGGCAAAGGGAGTTTCGTGGAAGTCACGCGAGAAAGCGGCATGACGCGTTTGTCGCTGCCCATGGCCGGATATTCTCCGGATATTGCCGATTTCGATAACGACGGATGGAAAGACATTTTCGTCTCGCGCGGACACGTGCAATCGCTCGCGTCGTCCAACAACCTGACCATCGCCCAGCCAAATACGGTCTTTCGCAATCTGGGCGGAATGAAATTTGCCGCGCTTACCTCGGAAGCCGGATTTACCTCCTTTCCCCCTTCGCGCCACCGAGGCTCAGCCGTCGGCGACCTTAATGGCGATGGCCGTCTCGATGTTGTCGTGAGCGCCCTCAGCGCCCCGGCTGAAATCTGGATCAACCAGAGCCCGAACCAGAATCATTGGCTGGAATTCAAGCTGCAAGGAACGAAGAGCAATCGTGACGGCATTGGCGCGCGCATCAAGCTGGTCGCAAAATCCGGCGCGCAATACAACCACATGACCACGGCTTGCGGCTACGCGTCATCGAGCGCCGGCCCGGTGCACTTCGGGCTGGGAAAAGATGCGTCCGCCGATCTCGTAGAAGTTCACTGGCCTTCCGGAATCGTGCAGACGCTGAAGAATGTGGAAGCGGATCGCGTGGTGGTGGTGAAAGAGGCTGCGAAATAGACCCCAAATCCGTCTCCGGGGTGGTCCCCAGCCGGAAGCTGCCCTGAGGGAACCAAGGGCAGCTTCTGGGCGGGAATTTTGAGGCTTTACGCCGGTTCAGAACGCTATTTCAGGAACTTATCTTTTCTGTTATCGAAAGGTACCTTCACCGGCAAGTTTCCAAATCGTGCAGTTCGAAACGAAATCGTCGATGTAAACGAACTGGTTGAAGCGGCGATCCCTGTTGTTGATCAGAACCGCAAAGGCACTGCCCGGATTGGGATCTATGGAGAACTTCCGCACCAAAGTGCCGCGAGCCGTGATTTCGATAATCTCGCTTGGGTCCGTGGCGCTGGGCGGGAAGTGGGTCGGATCAGCGTTGGCAGTAATCAAGTCGCCGTTGGGTGCGAAGATCAAACCAAGAGGTCCATGGAGCACAGTTTGATCGTCATAGACCACTTGTCCCTTGCCGAGATCGCCGGTCGCGTGTCCCGCTCCTTTCAACTTATAGATCGCATCGTCCCCCTCCGAGGCCACGTAGAGAATGTCGCTATAGCTGTCATACGCGAGGCCGGCAGGTCCAACTACTGTGCCCGCTGTGTCCGCCGCGGAAGTGTAGCCGCTCGCGATTGTGGTCGCTTTCAGCACGGTGACGCCTGATGGCGACAACAAGACATCCAGGCGCGTAACGGAGCCCGCAAAGTTGCCTTTGGTGTCGAAGATATTCGCAACGAATAGCTGAGCGATATCGTCGCTCTCGTTCAGTGCCATTCCCCACGGACCACCAACCAGTTCATGGCTGCTCAGTTGCTGCAGCAGTTTACCGTTGCGGTCAATCACAAGGAGCGGACCCGGCTCAGCCGTTCCGCCCGACGTTGGCAGGGATCCGGCGAAGACAAGTCCCACTTTCGCAATGGTCAATGCATTCGAAAAGCCGATCGGGGAGGTGCCTTGGAAAAACGGGTCCGTGCGTCCGGTAACTGGGTTAACGCTGATAATCGTCGTTCCCTGTCCGGCCGTCGTAGTGTTGTTGAAATTCGAAACCAGAAGTTTGCCTGTCGAAAAAGCGCCACTACCAGGAAAGCCATCTGGAACGAAAGCTAGACCGTAAGGGGTCGTGTCACCGTTAGAAGGAATGGTGGACACTTGGAGCGGCAGAAACGGGCGAAAGAAACTGTTGGCGAACGCAGTTTGCAGCGTTCCGAGATGGCCGGTTAGAAACATTCCGGCGGTTGCAATACACAGTAAGAACCCGATAGCTATGCGGGATAGCGAAATTGTTCGCATGATCCTCCTCCTTAATTTCGTGAATCTCCTTTGGAAAACAGGCAAGCTGGGGGGGATTTGAACGCGATCGAACCGTTCCCGCTGCTTGCAATCTGGCTGGGCCCCGTGACCACGTCGATCGTGGAGTATCCGACAGCAGGTTTTGCTGCGGGAAGTGAGCGCTGCGGCAACAAGCCACAAACGTCAGGGTAAGGACAACATCACTTCACCTATCCATTGACCAACGTTTGTCCAGCACGCGCTGCTTGATGTGAGTCTGCTCGCGGCGGGCAGCAATGTAAAGGAGGAGATCGGTTATTTAACAAATCTTTTACAAGTTGATGTTGGAGTTTGTGGCGAGTGGCCCTACCGGTTGGTGCCAGAGATGCGATCTGCTACCGAATCTGGCTTAGCGCCGGATAGATCTTCCGGTACGTCCGATACGCCGCCTGCATCGCCGTTGACGCCGCCGGATTGGGTTCAATTCGCTTTGCCACTTTCACAACCTGATCGCAGGCTTCGTCGACGGACTTCCATCGGCCCGCGCCCACTCCTGCCAGAATCGCCGCTCCATATGCCGCGCCCTCTTCGGCGGCAACGATTTCGACCTCATGATCGTAAACGTCGGCCTGAATCTGTCGCCACAGCGATGAACGAGCTCCGCCGCCGCCCAGACGAATCGATGTCACCGGAATTCTCATTTCTTCGAAGATTGTGAACGTATCTTTCAGGCTGAAGGCCACACCTTCCATGATTGCGCGAATCACGTACGCACGCGTATGGGATGCCGTCAGTCCCACCATGGCTGCGCGCGCATTCGGATCGAGATGCGGCGTGCGCTCGCCCATCAGATACGGAACCCAGAAGGCTCCTTCGGAACCGGGGGGAACGGAGGACGCCTCATCGGCAAGAATGTCATACGGATCTTTTTCTTGTAGGCCCACCGGCGGGTTTTGCTGCGACCTACATTTCGCATGCGCCCGGACTCCGAACTGATCGCGAAACCAACGCAACGACAATCCCGCGGCCTGCGTCACTCCCATAACGTGCCAGCGCCCAGGGATCGCGTGGCAGAAGGTATGC
>JASHPL010000216.1 GCA_030038125.1 Candidatus Sulfotelmatobacter sp. | reverse complement strand
GTGACCGCCGCAACGGCCGCTGCACAAGAGGGCGACATGATCTTGACTCTCGGCGCCGGAAGCGTGTCACAGTTGGGGCCGATGCTGCTGGAAAACTTGAGGAAGGGCGAGACTGTTGCCGAAACGACGCCTCGCGCGTGATAGGGGCGATCACTGGATCCCGGCTACTCCGACAGAAACAGAACGCTACCCTGCTGGGCGCGGCTGAAGCTGGCGACTCAGCGGCAATTCATCCATGCATGGTGCAAAGTTGCGGGAGGAGATGATCTTTTTCAGCAGCCCCAATTGGCCTCACCCGGCTCGGCGAAGTACTGGCGCAATTTCGCCACTTCTCTCTGCGTCGGATCGAATTCTTGTGCTGTCGGGCGTGAGGAAAGGTTCTCCTCCGATGGCGGCATCCCATTACCAGAAGCACTCTCGCTCCCCTTGCCGCATACGGTCAGCGCCTGCCGATAATTGTCGAAAAGATCTGCCACCCGCTCCGGTGCCACTTCGTTGATCCACATATCCCTGTTTCCCCTTATTCGATCGTTCTTTGGTCTAACCTGCTCACTATTGGATACCCAAGTACAACAAATCGAAATAAAGACTCCATAAAACGTTCATAAAGGGAGGAAGAACTTAAGAATCAATCAATTGTCATGTCCGAGGCTCTAAACCAAGGAATCGATTTTCGAACTAAAGCACCTGCGGTTTCTTGATCTGAGGGAACTCTCTCGTTCTCCAGTTCGTATCTTCCGTTGCTAACTGAATTGTTGCCGGCTCGTCTATGGGATAGAGAGAGATAAAGATATGAAAACACAAGCATGGGGATGGCTGATCGCGGCGGTCGTGGCCACCGGTTTGAACGCCTCTTACCACGATGGCGGACTCGAATGGGTGCATCGCATCGCCGATTCCGCCCAGCACAGCTCGGCTGCGGTCGCGGCGCTGGCCTCCGGTCACGTCGATCGTTTCGTCTCCGAGATTCGTCTCGTTACCGCTCCGAATGAAGCTGACGCGCTCGATTCTGCTTTTGCCCGCATGCAAAACGCATTCGCTGGTTCCGATGCCGAGACGGCCCACTTCGATGGCATGTGCGCTCGCCAGCAAGCGCATTGGGCACGGCTGGAGGCAAATCGAGCGCGCATTGAAGCACGGGTGGCCGCCCGGACGGAGCGTTTCCAGACCACTTTTCGTGACCATCGTTCGTTCTCACGCGTCGAATTCGCGCGTTGTCCCTGGAGCGCTCGCGAGCAATAGTTCCGTTGACAGGTTCGAGCCCGTACTACGCGTCTGGTCTCGCGAGCAGAGCCCGTGCCGACTGGCCACTGACTGCTGAGCAAAACCCCTTGGGCCCTTGTCCAATCCGATTCCTGTCTGTGCAAAACCAATTAACTTTTGACTATCTCCACGCGCCAATTGCCGCTATAGTGAAAAAGCTCAGCGATTCCTCACGACAACCCTGATTTGATGGCGCGGAAACCCGGCCCCACCATCTTGCAGGAGGAGTTGTACTCCCCGCCGCGCGCCGATCGCGCCAGCGATTCGGGGTATGGCGATTTGCCTCGCGAGGAGCTCGACGACGCGCGCCTGGTCGATCTCGACGCCGACGAACCGTCTCCTTTTCTGCGCGCGCAAAAACGCATTTCCGCGCGCCGCAGTTCCCTTCCGAAAAAAACCGCGCATGGTCTCTTGTGGGCCTCGGCCGCCGCTGCTCTTCTGTGCATCCTCGGGCTCGTAGCCGGCGCAGTCTACAGCTACGGTCAGCGCTCCTGGCGCTTCCGCCTGCAGTCGAGCGACGACATCGAAATCACCGGCATGCACAATGTAGCGCGCTCACAAATCATGGAAGTGATGGGCGCCGATATCGGTCGCAACATTTTCTTCATCCCTCTGGCCCAGCAGAAGGCGCAACTGGAACAGATCCCCTGGGTCGAGTCGGCCAGCGTCATGCGCTTTGTGCCCAATCGGCTCGAGGTCGAAATTCATGAGCGCACGCCTGTCGCTTTCGCCCGTGTCGGATCGCACATTTCTCTCATCGACGCCGGCGGCACAATCATGGAGTTGCCGCACAACCACAAATATTCCTTTCCCGTCATTCTCGGCATGAATTCCGGAGAGCCGCTTTCCACGCGTGCTCCGCGCATGAAGGCTTACAACGAACTGATTCGCCAATTGGATTCCGAGGGCGCGCACTATTCGCAGGATCTGAGCGAGGTGGACGTCTCCGATCTCGACGACTTGAAAGTCAGGGTGAACGATCCCGCCGGCGATGTGCTGGTGGAATTGGGTTCGTCCGATTACTTGAAGCGTTACAAGGTTTATGTCGCCCACGTACGCGAGTGGCGGCAGCAATTTCAGAAACTGGAATCGGTGAATTTGCGCTATGACAATCAGGTCATCGTCAACCCCGACATGGAGGGCAAACCCAGGAAGCCTGCCCTGAGTACGGCCGCCGCAAAGGCTGCAGTTGCGGCGGGAGTGAAACCGGCGGCCCTGGTCACCAAACTCGGTCCGCATGATCGCGCGGTGCCGAAACCGGTATTCGAACTCGCGCAGCAAACGCTGAATCCGAAGCCGGCGACGAAGAAGCCGCTGGCCAGGAAGGCAGCCCGAAAAGGCTCAGCCAAAACGCAAAAAGACGTGACTCCAAAAACAGCTGCCCGCAAGGCCGCGAGTAACCCTCGATCTGTGGCCGCGTGGAAAGCGAAGACGCCAGAACGAAAGACCGCTTCCAGCAAGACGACGCAATCCACGTTGCCGGCGCCATCGATTCCCAAGCCGAGCCCGGCCATTGTGAAGCAAGCGAACGGAGGTCAGAGTTAGCGGATGGATTTTTCCGAGCGAAATTTGAGCAGCATTAAATCAGAGGTACCGCGTGTCTCGCCGTTTTTGCGGGACATGGCAATGAGCAGGAGTCGAGACTCATAACGCATGGCGAACCGGGAACAAAATTTTATAACCGCCATTGATGTCGGCAGCGCCAAGACCTGCGCTCTGATGGCCGAGGTCACCGACAACGGTTTGCGCTATCGCGGACACGGCGTGGCGGAATCGCGGGGCTCGCGCAAGGGCATCATCGTGGAACTCGACAAAGCCGTCGCCGCAGTGCAGAAGGCCGTCGAAGCCGCGGAAAACGTCGCCGGTGCCGCCCTCGAGCATGCCATTATCGGTATCGGCGGAGCTCACATCCGCGGCCTAAACACCCATGGCGGCATCAGCCTGGGCACCCGTCCGCGCGAAATTGGCCGCGACGAAATCAAGCAGGCCGTCGAACGCGCGCGCTCCATTCCCTTGCCCGCCGATCGCGAGATTCTTCACCTTCTGCCGCAGGAATTCATTCTCGACGAGCAGCCCGGCGTCCACGATCCGCTGGGCATGATGGCTTCGCGCCTCGAAGTTCGTGTGCACATGGTTACCGCCGGCACCAGCGCCGTTCAAAACGTCATCACCGCCGTCAATAAAGCCGGCGTCCATGTCGAAGATACCGTGTTCGAGCCACTGGCCGCGGCCGATTCGGTTCTGCGCGCCGACGAACGCGAGCTCGGCGTCTGCCTTGCCGACATCGGCGCGGGGTCAACCGACTTCATCGTTTTTCAGCAAGGTGCCGTCGTCCACACCGGAGTGATCCCTGTCGGAGGCGACCATTTCACCAGCGATCTCTCCGTCGGACTCTGCACGCCGCTTTCCGAAGCCGAGAAGATCAAGAAAGTTTATGGCAATGCCAGCGTCACGCTGATTCCGGAGGGCAACGAAGTTGAGGTTCCTTCGGTCGGCGATCGTCCCTCCCGCTTGTTGCCACAACGGATCGTGGCAGAAATCCTCGAGCCGCGCGCCCGTGAGCTCTTTGAAATGATGCGCGACGCTCTGCGCCAAAGCGGCATGTATGACGTCTGCATCGCTGGCGTTGTACTCACCGGAGGAGCCTCTCGCCTGCCCGGAATTTTCGATGTGGCCGAATCAGTGTTGCGGCGCCCGGTGCGGCTTTCCTGGCCTGCTCCGCTGGCGAAAATGCCCTCCACTCTATCGGAGCCCGAGTTCGCCACCCTGCTCGGCATGGTGAACTACGGCCAGCGCGCACGCATCGCCCGGGGATTGCAGGAAAGCGGCTTTGGTTCGAGATTGAAAGCGATGTTGATGGGAGCGTGAGCAAAGGTTTCAGAGTTTCACTGTCGCAAAGTTTCAGAGACGCTTGGGACACGTCTCCAATAACTTCGCAACCTTGCAATTTTGAAACCTGGAAACTTCGTACATAAGGTGGACGCAATGAACAAAGAATCGATTCGCATCAGCTTTAACGAAGAGCCGAAAAATGACGCCAAGATCAAAGTCATCGGGGTAGGCGGAGGCGGCGGCAACGCTGTCAATCGCATGATCGATGCCGGAGTCGAGGGCATCGAATTCGTTGTAGCCAACACCGATCTGCAAGCGCTGCGCATGTCGCACGCACCGGTAAAGCTTCAGCTCGGCGTGAAGCTCACCAACGGACTCGGCGCCGGTGCGAATCCCGAGGTCGGCCGCAAAGCCGCGCTCGAAGACTCCGACAAAATTATCGAAGCGCTGGAAGGCGCCGACATGGTGTTCGTCACCACCGGCCTCGGCGGCGGCACCGGTACCGGAGCCGCGCCCATCATCGCCTCGCTGGCCAGCGAAATGGGAGCGCTGACCGTCGCCGTCGTCACCAAGCCATTTGCCTTCGAAGGCAAACGCCGTATGCAGCAGGCGGAACGCGGCATCTCTGAGCTGATGGAGTCGGTCGACACCACCATCGTCATTCCCAACGAGAAGCTGCTCGCCGTCGCCGAAGATGCCGGCTTCTTCGAATCCTTCCGCATCGCCGACGACATTCTTCGTCAGGGCGTCCAGGGGATCTCCGACATTATCACCATCCCCGGCATCATCAACCGCGACTTCGCCGATGTGAAGACGATCATGGCGCGCATGGGATACGCCGTCATGGGCACAGCCTCGGCCTGCGGCGCGAAACGCACCGTGGAAGCCGCACAGCGCGCGATCGCCTCGCCGCTGCTCGAAGCCGGAGCCATCGACGGCGCTCGCGGCATCCTCATCAACATCACCGGTTCGAGTTCGCTCAAACTCGCCGAAGTGCAGCAGGCTTGCTCGATCATTCAAACCGCCGCGCATGAAGACGCCAACATTATCTTCGGCGCGGTCCTCGACGAGAAAATGAAAGATGCGGTCAAGATCACCGTCATTGCCACCGGTTTCCGTGAAGTTCCCGCCGGGCGGCATCTCTCGCAACCAAAACATCAGTCCTTTGCCGCCGCGCACGACAACGCCATGGATTTTCCCGAGCTGCCGGAATCGGACGAGCCGATGCCGGAGAAATTGCCGGAGCACATCATGTCGGCACCCAATGCGCCCTCGATGCAGGAGGATCGCGCGTTCGCCGATGTGCCTGCGCCGGTTGCGATGGCGCAAGCGTCCGATCGTAACGAAATCTCCCCGGAGGCGATGCGCAGCGGGGTCCTGATGAACATGGGCGCGAATTTCGAACAGGACGATCTCGATGTTCCCGCATTTCTACGCAAGCGCAACGAGGTGATGTGAGGAAAAACGTTGTCGGCCGTTAGTTGTCCTCAGCTAAACACAAAATTTGGTTTTAGCGACCAC
>JASHPL010000215.1 GCA_030038125.1 Candidatus Sulfotelmatobacter sp. | reverse complement strand
CCGTAGAAGGTAAGACCTGCAAGCACAAATGCTGTCCCGGAATTCGATTCCGGCCCCTGTGCAGCATTTTCCCGCAAGTTGGGATGTGAATCAGTGAGTGCGGGAGCAAGTGGTACGGCCAAAATCTCATGCTCGGGCGAAGTCCATACCGGCCGCATCGCCGGAAGCCGCGAGCATCAAAGGGACGAGCATGCGCCGAGTTGTTACGTTGGGTTTCTTCGTGACAGTCTTCTTTGCCGCGACCGTCGGGTCCGCGCAAAGCGACTACAAAGTCATTACCGTCGTTGATGGTGGCACGATTTCCGGCACCGTGAAGTGGTCGGGCTCGGTTCCGCGCTCACTTGTCTTCCCCGTCACCAAGGACCCGCAGATCTGCGATCCTGACTCCCAGAAAACCGCTGAACTCGATCGGCTGATTATCGGCCCACAGGGCGGCGTGGCCAACACCATCGTCTACCTCAAGAACATCACCAGCGGGAAGGCCATGGACTTGCCCGAACAGCGGCGGCACCTCGACCAGAAGCACTGCCGCTATATCCCGCACATTCTTCTGGTTCCCGAGAATGCGACCCTTAGCATGATGAGTTCCGACGCTACCCTGCACACGATTCACATGGATGGCGCTGCCACCTTCAATCTTCCCTTTCCTTTCGTTGGCCGCGTTACCGAGCGCACCATGTCGACGCCGGGACTGGTTCACCTGCGCTGCAATGGCGGCCATGTCTGGATGAATGCGGAAATGATGGTAGCCCCGCATCCCTACTACGCCGTCACCGATGAGAGCGGACTCTTTGAGTTTACCGACGTGCCTCCCGGATCCTATCAGATCGTGGCCTGGCACGAAGGCTGGAGCCTCCTCGGCAAAGAACATGCTTACGACGTGTTGTCCGGACAAAGCGTAGAGCGCCCGCTATTCAGCGAACCCAGAACCTGGGAGAAATCGGTCACCGTCAGCGGCAATCAGGTCAGCACCCTGGATTTCGTGATATCGAACAAATAACCTCCGTGGAGGAGCGGCCCTTTAGGGCGCGTTGGAGACGCGGCGGGAAGGGCACGACTTCAGTCGTGCCGTAAAGACCTGAATATAAGGAACAGGGCTTTAGCCCCTGAGGTTCAGTTCATCTCGATGACTTCTCGGTCTGGATTTCCCCAGAGCAAAATGCCAAAATAGCTCTCGTTTAGGAACGCACTGCCCCTGTGCGTTCGGATTGCGACCCGCGAATGATCGGCTACATCCGCGAATATTTTCGTGAGCTGGTGTTTATCGCCGCATTCGTCCTATTGGTGGCCGGCTGGTTCTTCCTCAAACGGCTTCCCGGCTGGGTGCGGTCCGCTCTGGCGGCGAATTGGCCTTGGACGGATGGGCGCATTGAGACTACTAATGTGAAGGCCTTCGGCGAGCAGGCCCTTGCCGAGCTGGGCTATTCCTATCTGGTCGGGGGAACCCGCTATTCCGGATACTACTCACAGCAGTTCGCAGACGAACAGCAGGCATGGGACTACGTCCGCGGACTGCAAGGTCGATCCGTGGTGGTCCGCCACAAACGAGGCAACCCCGAAGTGTCTGCCCTAAGAGCAGGGGATCAAGAGTCGTACTTGGACTTTAAGGGGGGCAGCCTGTTGAGTATGATCTGGACTGCTTTCTTCGCCACAGTCCGCGAACTGTACTCGCCACAGCGCCCGAGGAACGGTGGGGATCTCCACTGATCTCAATCGAAAAAACACCTACGCCCATCCGCCGTGTAAAGAAGTCATCCTCGCCTCTTGTACAGCACCGCAAACTCAAACCCTGTATTCGGGGGAAACAACTCAGCCACTTTCCGCAACCGTTCGGCCAGCGCTGACGGCGCCAGCAGCGGATAGTCGCGCTCCCGCAGATCGTAGTAATCCACATCGAGATACAACGACAGCAGATAAATCGAAATCGAATCGGAGAAGGTCGCTTCCAGATATTCATTCTTATACCGCTCGGCATCAGACCCATTAGCCGTCGCCAGCTTGCGCGACTCGTAGGCGTCCAGCGAGGTTTCTCCTCGAACCCCGGCTTCCACTTGGCTCCACGCCAACTCGCTGAATTCGCGTGACACTCCGGCGCGCTCCACCAAGGCGTGGCCCACGTTGATATAAAACTCGAACGCCACAGAAAATTTATCGTCCATGAGCCGAGTGGAAATGAACACGCACTGGGAGTCGCCGAGATTCAGATTGCGATGGCAAACCGCGTTGTCGCTGAGCGCAACGTCGTAGCGGTCGGCGATCAGAGTTTCATCGCCCTGGCTTACCGTCAGTGGCACGAAATAGTAGGCTTTTCGTTCGAGGGCCGCGGCAATGTGCCGCGGGACCGCCGCGATCATGCGGTCAAGATCGAACGAGTTCACGGCGATCTCGCCTGCCGCCGCGTAGCACAAACCGTTCGGTGCCTGAGCTACGGGCGTCGATCGCACGACTTCGGCGGGGCTGCGCGTGATCGCTGGAGCGGTCTGCGACATTCAGCCTTATTCTACACATTATCTGGCGCGGGGATTCTAGGGCTCATTGAGCCCGTCTTATCCTGAAATACCAATGTGTTTTCAGACAAGACCGATTGAGCCTGCGCCAGTCGCGAAGCAGCTCGCGTCAGGGCTGCATCTGAGGATTTCCAAGACCTGCTCGCTCAGTTACGCGACTCCGTTCCGAGCAAACTTCATGGTCGCGGCGCTGGTCACCGGACGGCGCAAGGGAGCCAGCGCCACTCCCCGCTCGCGATCATAGATCAGCGTATATTGTGCCGCACACGAGTCACACAGCCAGAAATGCTCGACTTGCCGTTGCTGTTGCCGCGCACGCACGAAAGGCGGCGCCGCTTCCCCGGGTTTGGTGAGACGATTGGTCTCGACCAGAAACAACTTTCCTTCTCGCAGTCGCAGAAACGGTTTGGAGCACTGAACATTCGCACAGCGGCTAAGCATAATTTCCACTCACCCCTGATTAATTAAAGACAGAAATAATGACCTGCCCATTTTGTTTTGTGAGCACGTCACTCGCCATATCTCTGGAATTCGGACACTTAGGGGTTTTGGAACAAAATAGTTTCAATCTACCATCGCTCGAAGGACTCCTTGACTGCTAATCGGCACGTCTGCCGATCACTCTTCGTTCGCCGCATTTGCATCGCGTTCGCCACGACAGCTAACATTCAGGCCTATGTTCGGCATTGACCTGCTCCTCGCCTACTTTTCGATCGTATTTGTCGAACAATCGCGTATCGCACGCCAAATTTCGCAGTCGCGGGTGTGAAAGCACGCACGAGTTAAGGATTCTTCTGTTGCGTTATGCAACAAAACGGTTTGAACATGAACCATAACGGATGAGCGCTCCACGGGTAATCACGTACTCGCCGAATCAATCTCCAGATTCGAGCCTTCTTCGCGTCGCTCGTTTTCCCGGAATGCGAGCACTCGCGTGGTCTGGCGATCAACTTTATGCCGCACGCGGTTATCAACTCCTGCGCGCACGTGTCGAAGATCCTTCAAACCTGAAATGGGAACCGGTAGCGATATTTCGTCCCGAACTGAAACGTCGCTTAACGGTTTCGAACCGCATTACAGCACGGTTGTTTCGCGATGGCTTCCATGCGCTCGCCGTGCTGCCGACTGGAGGACTGATAGCCGCGGTCGCGGGGGCCATCGTCTCAATGCGTCCGCAGCAAACCGAGTTCTGTGTGGCGCACACGATCACCCGTGGCACGCGCCCGCTCCATATCACAGCCCTGCCCAACGACCTGGTTTACTGGGGAGAATATTTCGACAATTCTGCCCGCGACGAAGTACATATCTACCGTTCAAGTGATGGGGAGAATTGGGAGATCGCATATACATTTCCCCGCGGAGCGATCCGGCACGTACACAATGTCGTTTACGACCCCTGGGAAGACTGCCTATGGGTTCTGACCGGTGATTACGGCGATGAATGCCGAATTCTGCAGGTCGATTGCAAATTCAACCGAGTCGAGACGGTGCTGCAAGGCAACCAGCAGGCGCGTGCGGTCGCCTTGGTTCCAATGTCAGATGGCCTATATTTTTCTTCCGATACGCCTCTGGAATCTAACTTCATTTACTGCCTGGACCGAACCAGAAAGCTGATCCAACTCTCTCCTATCAGCAGTTCTTCCATTTATGGCTGTCGCGTTGGTGCACATGTTTTTTTTTCGACCATGGTTGAGCCCAGCCAAGTAAATCGCGATCTCCGCGTCAGAATCTATGGTTCCCAGACTAACCCTCAAGATTTGCGTCCACTTCTCGAATGGCGAAAAGATGCTTGGCCCTTGGGACTTTTCCAGTACGGCAACGCTGTCTTCCCGGATGGCAACAACACGACGCCTTATCTTGCGCTCACCGCCGTAGCTGTAAGATCGGAAGACCTGGTCACTTCGATTTATCGGATCCGTCCGTGAGCGGTTCTGCCGTAATATGTTTTTTTCCCTGTGGAACCGCGTGCCAACTCTCGCCTACTACCGCCGCATCGTCAGCGCTTATCTCGGAGGCGGCAAGAGCCATCTCACGTTCTGGCATGAGTCTCCGGCAGAGAATCCCAGGGCGACTGCGCATGAACTCGGCGAATACTACATGCTGTTCGCTGAGAAAGCAGACTACACGGGACCGTTCGATTCCGCTGGAGTTCCGCAACTCGACTATCGAGGCACAATCGGCGTGCGATACAATCCCATCGCGATCGCCCAGTACGGACTGGGTAACTACAATGGCTTTCACCAAACTGGCGATCCCGAAAAACGCCGCAAATTCCTTTTAGCATCCGACTGGCTTTCGTCGCATCTCGAAGCGAATGCGCACGGAATCGCCGTGTGGAACCATCACTTCGACTGGGATTATCGCGATATTTTAAGAGCGCCGTGGTATTCGGGCTTAGCTCAAGGGCAGGGCATTTCTCTTCTCGTTCGCGCCCACAAGGAAACCGGTGACCTCCGATATCTGCAGGCGGCACAACGTGCTCTGGCCGCCTTTTGTGGGCCGATCTCGGAGGGCGGTGTTATCTTCACCGACGAGCACGGGGACATCTGGTTCGAGGAATACATTGTTTCGCCGCCCACTCACATTCTGAATGGATTCATCTGGGCAGCTTGGGGTATGCACGATTACTTTCTCGCGACCGGAGATCGGAACGCGCGGGAACTTTTCTCGCGGGCCGTCCAAACTCTTCGAAGCAACCTCGATCGCTACGATCTCGGATTCTGGTCTCTTTATGAGCAGTCCGGAACGCGCGTACCCATGGTTGCGAGCCCCTTTTATCACCGCTTGCATATCGTGCAGTTGCGAATTATGCATCGGCTAACGGGCGAAGCTGACTTCGTGCGCATTGCCGATCGATGGGAGAGCTACACTCACAGCCGGGCCAACCGCACCCGCGCCCTGTGCTACAAGAGCGTTTTCAAACTGTGTTACTACTAAGCGGTGGGTGACCAACTCTGCTCGGCCGATGTTGAGTGCGGTCGCAATGAGTCGACAGTCGCCTCAGGGAAGCTCATAGATGGCGCTTCCTTGCAGTACGAATCCCCAGTTGTCGTTGCTATTTCGGCCAGATGTCGCGAACAACATAATGGCGTTTTGAGCTGATCAATCGATTGGTGCGACTCGGGTGTCGACAATCTATCCCGCTGAAGCGGTTTTGCGGTAGCCTCTATCTTCCCGTGAAGATTCTCTACGTTTCCCAATATTTTCCGCCGGAGATGGGCGCGCCAGCAGCTCGTGTGGCCGAACTAGCCAGCCACTGGGCACAGAGCGGACACCAGGTTTCCGTGTTGACAGGATTTCCCAATCATCCCACCGGGGTCGTACCTCCCGAGTGGCGCCCGCGCCTGCACCGTCTGATCTACCACGAAAGTGTTTTGCCGAAATTTGAACACACCGAAGGCGAGGTCCGAGGTCCAAGAGCCCGCACCGAGCTCGTCGAAACGCCCCAAGTCCAACCGTTCGACGTTTTCCGCACTTGGCTCTGGCCGCTGCCCAACCGCAAAGCGCATGAGCGCATGCGCAACTATTCTTCTTTCTGTATTTCGGCGGGTCTGCGCGGGCTTACAGTTCCGCGTCCTGACGTTCTGATCGCCACTTCGCCGCAGCTTCTGGTTGCACTGGCCGGATGGTGGCTTGCGTTCGCGCGCCAACTACCTTTTATCTTCGAAGTCCGCGACCTCTGGCCGGAATCGCTGGCCGCAGTCGGCATGGGCAATGAGGATTCTCTCTTGCACCGGACGCTCTCGCAACTTGCGAGCTTTCTTTACGCGCGTGCTAAT
>JASHPL010000022.1 GCA_030038125.1 Candidatus Sulfotelmatobacter sp. | reverse complement strand
GCCCAATTGCCGGGGACTTTGGGGTCATAGGACCAGAGCAGTTTCCCGGTGGCGGCATTGAGCGCGAAGACTTTGCTCCATGCGCTGGTAAAGTACATGACACCATCAATGACGATGGGAGTTGCTTCCTGGCCCCGATTTGTGTCCAGGTCGTAGTACCAGGCCAATCCCAGCTGCGAGACGTTTTGATCGTTAATCTGATTCAACGGGCTGAAGCGCTGCTCGTCGTAGGTACGGCCATAAATCATCCAGTTAGCCGGCTCGCGATCCGCGTTGATAATCCGAGATTCGTTCACATCTGCAAGTTTGACGGGTTTCTGGGAAGCAAACCTCGCCCGGTTGCACGCTATCGAAATCAGTCCAACGAAAAGCTGGATACCAAGAAGTCTGGTCGTCCGGCCCAGCTTTGGTTTCCATTCGTCTAGTAGCATGAGGCCGACCGACCTGGAAAATCAGACGTCAAAAAAGACAGTTTCCAGATCTCCCTGGAGTCGAATATCGAAAGACCAATATCCAGGCCGGGCCGGATCCGCCCGAGCCAGGAGCGTTCCACGCCGCTCAGACGGAACCAACTGCAGGATCGGGTCTTCCTCGTTGGCGGCGTTGCCCGCAAAATAAACTCGTGTGTAGAGCTGCTTCAGCATTCCACGGGCAAAGACTCCGACTGTGAGGTGTGGCGCCTGCGGAGAAGCACTTTGTGTAACGCGTCCAGGCCGTATCGTTTCTAGCACGCAAGTTCCGTCCTCTCCCGTGGCGACGCGGCCAAAGCCCATCCATCCTGGTTCAAGCTTTTTCGCCTGCGCGTCCTCGGGATGGTTGTACTTTCCGTTCGAGTCGGCTTGCCAAATTTCCAGCATGGCGTCATCCACCGGTACGCCTTCACCATCGACTACGCGAAACGTGAGGCAGACGCGTTCCCCCTCAGCCTGCGGACCAGCGACGCACTGGACGCAGTGCTCGACCGTGGTCAACTCGATTGCGAAAAATGGGCCGACGGTCTGCGAGGGCGTCGGAACCAAGTCTGTATCAGGTTTCAAAAGGGGTGGCCTCCGGACCGCGCAGTACGATATCGAACTTGAAACCCTTTGCCCATTCCGGCTGCGTTGTTTCCAGATCGAATTTCGAGATCAGCCGCTGTCTTGCTCGTTCATCCGGTATGGACTGGAAGATGGGGTCGTAGGCAAACAGGGGATCCCCGGGAAAATACATTTGCGTAACCAAGCGCGAAATGAAAGCTGTTCCAAAGACTGAAAAGTGAATGTGCGCCGGCCGCCACGCATTGTAATGATTAAGCCAAGGATACGCGCCGGGCTTGATGGTGATGAAACGGTATGCGCCGTGTTCATCGGTGAGGGTTCGACCCGCTCCGGTGAAGTTAGGATCGAGCGGAGCAGGATGCTGATCCCTAATATGCCGGTACCGTCCGGCAGAGTTCGCCTGCCATATCTCGATGAGCGCGTTGGGGAGCGGCTCCCCGTGGCTGTCGAGCACGCGTCCGCTTACGATGATGCGCTCACCGATCGGCTCGCCTGGGTGCTGGCAGGTGAGATCGTTATCGCTTTCACCAACCCTGTCATGCCCAAAAATAGGTCCGGTAACTTCCGAAAGCGTATGTGGCAGCACAACCAGGGGCTTCAATGGCGCTCGTTTAATGGTCGCACGATAAGGCTCATACAAAGAGGGCGGCTGACTGCCCTCCGGTGGCCGTGCATAGGGCCTGGCTGAAGCCCGTGTGCCTACAGAATCCATGAAACTCCGGTTGTCAACACGCGTACCGTACGCGTCAAGTCATCTCTCGTGCGACTCAGTTGCTGTCGATAGATCTATTCAAATCCGCGCGCAAAGCGACTTCGTCTCCGTGTACAAGTCCAATGCCGGTTTGCCCCACTCGCGCCCCCAGCCAGACTGCTTGTATCCGCCGAAAGGCAGGGCGGAGTCGAACACGTTGTAGCAATTGATCCAGACAGTCCCAGCTTTCAGTTTTGCTCCCAGGCGGTGAGCCTTGCTGATGTCCCGTGTCCAGACGGCTGAGGCCAGGCCGTAAATGCTGTCGTTGGCGAAGCTCGCTACTTCATCCAGCTGTTCGAATGGAATCGCCGTGACCACGGGACCGAAAATCTCTTCGCGAACCACTTTCATGCTCGGCTTTACGTCGACGAGCACCGTCGGCTCAACGAAGTATCCAGGACCATCGATCGTCTTGCCTCCAACCACTGCCTTGGCACCGTCTCTTGCCCCCGATTGCAGATAGCCGCACACTCGCTCCTGCTGTTCCTTTGAAACCAGCGGTCCCATGTTGTTCGCGGGATCGATTCCCGGGCCGATGTGAAAACTCTTGGTGAAGCCGGCAACGCCTTCCACCACTTTGTCGAAAATACTTTTGTGCGCAAACAGTCGCGAACCCGCGCAGCAGATTTCACCCTGGTTGAAGAAGATAGCCATGGCGCTGCCCGGGATGGCGCTCTCTAAGTCGGCATCCTGAAGAACAACGTTAGGAGACTTGCCACCCAGTTCCAGGGAAACTTTTTTTAGATTTCCGCTGGCAGCATTCAAGATGAGCTTGCCCACCTCGGTCGAGCCAGTGAAAGCGATCTTGTCGACGTCAGGGTGTGACGCGAGCGCGGCGCCAGCCGTTTCGCCAAAACCTGGAATGATGTTGACCACACCGTCCGGGAAGCCAGCCTCCAAAATCAGTTCCCCCAGTCGGAGCGCGGTCAAAGGAGTCTGTTCAGCAGGCTTTAAAACACAAGTACAGCCCACAGCCAAAGCCGGGCCCAGCTTCATCGAAGCCATGATGAGTGGAAAATTCCAGGGAATTATCTGCCCTGCCACACCCACTGGCTCACGCAGGGTATAGGCCAGATATTTCGCTCCAGGGGCAGAGATCGGTATGGTGCTGCCTTCGACCTTTGTTGCCCAGCCCGCATAATAGCGAAACGCATCGGAAGCGGTCGGCACATCAACAATGCGGGAGAAATACACCGGCTTTCCGTTATCGAGAGTCTCGAGCTCGGCCAGCTCTTCGTTGTGCTGATCAATCAACTCTGCGAGTTTCCAAAGCAGCCGCCCTCTTTCTGAGGGCGACATCTCAGGCCACGGGCCGGACTCGAAAGCCTTGCGGGCAGCCTTAACAGCCAGATCAATATCGGCTTTGTCCCCTTCCGCCACATGAGCCAAAATCTCACCCGTCGCGGGGTTGTACGTCGCAAACATTTTGCCCGAAACCGCATCCACCCATTTACCGCCGATCAACATTTTCCGGGGCTTAGCGACGAACTCGCTAACGCTGGCTTCTATTTGCGGGACTACCGTGGTGGCCATATTTCCTCCTGCATGAATCCGCACAATGTTTCGCCCGGCTCACCTTTCCTGTAAAGACTCAATGTAGTGGTTCAGATTCGAAATCCGCATCTGAACTTGCTCCTCGTGGCCCTGGCTCATCTTCCAGAATACCGGGCCCCAGACGGGCATATCCTGGTCGCCGTGCGCCATTAGTTTCGTCTGTCCGCGAAGCACGCTGGTGACCAGGTCGGACGGATACTTCCCGTCGTGTCGCTTGGCCAAGCTGGTGAGGTCAGCCGGAGCTTGCTTGAGCGCGCCGGCAGCCGGGCCATCTCCTTTGGCGTCCTTGCCATGGCAGGAAGCGCAGTAACTCATGAACATCTCCTTACCCGAAGCGGGCGAAGTGGCTGCAGCCGTTGTGTGTTTGATGGTAGGTTTTGTCTCCTGCCCCACGGACATGGTCGCGCCTGCCAGCATGACTGCGATCAGGCAATTGAAACTTCGAAATCTCATGCCCCCTCCTTCACCAGCCGACGCTGAGCCGCTACGAGCCCGGCCGTTTACCGCATTTGCGCCATCTCGCGGCAATCCACTCTACATCGTGAAGCGCCAGTCCTGCGCACCTGGACAGCGATATTCCATATCAAAACGCGAATCGAACAGAGAACTGCAACTGTCGCGGATTGAACGCTGTGCGCGGCACTCCGAAGTTTGTATTGGGCCGCGTCGGGATAAACAAACAGGTAAACCCGGTCTTGAAGCACGGATCAATCGGGTTGGTGTTCGGAATCGGCGTGGTCGCAAAGCTCCCGACAGACGGCGGAAGGATTGTTGTGACATTGCCCACCGGGCACGCCGAGGACGATCCCTGTTGAATATCCCGAGTCAAGGCATCGTTGTAGTGTCTTGGAACGCCACCGCAAAACACCGGTGAGCCGTAAACACTGGTCACCTCATCGTAGTTTGCCCGGTTGAGCAGGTTGAAGGCGTCGAACGCGAGATTCATGGTTAAGCGCTCGTCGAGGTGCACCGCCCGGGCTAGACGCAGGTCCCAGTTGTAATACGGATCGCCGATGTAGGTGTTGCGTGAAATCATGGTCTCGCAGTTTTGCACCGCAGGACATGAGCTGGCCACGAAAGACGAGCCGCCGACGCGGTCCGTGGAACCGCCGGCGACATCGTTCAGAGTGTTGCTGCCATAAAAGATCGTGAAAGGCCGGCCCGATTGCAAAGTGACGATATTGCTCAACTCAAAATTCCGCCAGGGCCCCCTTTGCGGCGCAATGGCGGTAAAGTTGGCCACCAACCGATGCCGGGCATCCTGATTGGAGTTGGAACGTTCCGCGCCGTAGTCAAACTGGTTGGGCGGCAAGTTGATGAAGGTTGTGAAGTTGCCGTTGTCGATGGTGTGGGAGTAGGTGTAATTGGCCGTGAGATTGAAATACTTCCCGCGTTCCAGCACAGTCAGCGTTCCGCCGTGATAGATGGCGTTCGCAACATCGTTGTTGTAATCTTCGAGCCCCGAGCTGACGGTTCGCAGGCCGGAGCTGAGGGCGCCGGCGAAGAAAGGCCCTAGCCCGGCAATCGCCCCTGTTCCAAGGGTCGGAGTTCCGGTACAGGGCGAGAGTGTGCCATCGGCGTTGAGCCATCCCGGTACCCACTCCGGCAGCGGGTCGGTCGGCGCTCCCGACTTGGTGGTCCCGACCGGGCAGGGGACGTTGAGGTTATTCCCGCGAACCAACTTGTGGGCCTCGACGAACAAATAACTGACATTGAGTGCAAAACCCCGGCCAAACTGATGATCAATCTCCAAACTACCCTGCTCGGCATAAGGCGCGCGGGCATTATGGTCCATGCCGCCTTCGCCAATCCCGCAAGCTCCGGTGGTAAAGCAGGTGCCAGCCATCTCTACCGTTGGGAACGCCGTGTTATAGGCTCCCGTTTGTATGATCTTCGCCGCAAGACAAGGGGCCTGCGGAACGCCGGCACAGGGGCCAGACACGCCGAGCGTTGCCGGATCTGCCAGAAGCTGATAGCCCTGCCCAGCCTGTCCAAGGTTCGACATGATATTGGGAAACTTCTGAGGCAGAATTCCGACCCCACTGCAAATGGCTGCGATGCCTGAAGGCGCCTGATTGCCACACTGATACCCTGCCACGATCTTCTGCGTGTTAGGCACGAAGAAGAAGGTCAGATTCTGCCGGTCGAAGAAAATCCCGTATCCCGCGCGAATCACAGTGTTGGACGTGGGAGCGTAGGCAAGTCCAATACGCGGCTGGAACTCGTTATAGTCATTGTTCACGTACGCCGACAAGCCGGTTTCATAGTCCCAGCGCAGGCCATAGTTCAACGTCAGCTTGGGATTCAGTTTCCATTGGTCCTGGGCAAATACGCCCCAGTATCCGTGGTTGATATTCCGACTGAAGCCGTTAAAGAGTGAGGGCTGGTACGCGTCGGCCCACGTGGAGTTCGGGAATCCGGCCCCGTTGAGTGGATTGGCCGTGGTAACGGTTGGAACGCACGGAGTGGGGCCAGACGCATTGCCGCTACAGGCAGTGGGACTGGTTGGTAGCGGTGTGCCTGCATACATAAACACAACACCGTTGTCTTCGGGAACTGGACATGGGATGGTAGATGCGGTGAGCCCCGTCCCCGCAGTCGGATAGTTACCGCTACCCGGCAATGCGTTGAAATATTCCGCGAAAGTTGTGAAGCAGCTTATGCCGGGTATGAGCAGCCGAGTCGGCATGAAGCCAGGGAAATTCTCCAGGCTTGTCAGCCAGTTGCCATCAGCCCCAAATTTTGCGAGGTGATTGCTCTTCACCCATGAAATCGACTCAGAGAGCTGGGCTCGAGTCTCGTAGAGCCGATCGTTGGTTCCGAAATTATGGCCGACCTCGAGATCATTCAGGATGCTGAAGTCCGGCTGGCCCGTAGCCCCAGGAAAGTTGTAGTGCCGCCGCGCATATTGCGCGAGCACCGTATTGACCAGATTGGATCTCAAGGACGAGTTCACGGTGGCGACGACGGCCTGGTCGCGAATGAAAAGATCTCGGCCACCGCTGGGCACGCCGACCCCGCCGCCATCGAGCGTGTTGCCCACGAGTTCGTTGAGCGATCGGCTGTCTTCCACGTTATAGCGAAAAGCCAGGCGATTGTTAGTGGTCAGTTGATGGTCGATTCTGACAAACCCGAAGTCATCGTTGGCGCCTTTTAGAAAGCCTTGCAGAAATCCGAAGGCTTGCCCTTGCGTGATGTTGGCTGGATTGCCGGCAAAATTCGGGAGACACGTGCTGACCGCGCCGAGACAGCCCTCGGGAGCCAACCCCATCAACGCCTTGGCTTGGTCTATAAGCAAAATGTTATTAACGAGATCAGGCGGATACACCGGGGACTGGGCGCTGCGTTTGCCTTCATAGTTGGAGTAGAAGAAAGTTTTGTTCTTGACAACGGGACCACCCAGCGAGGCTCCGAACTGATTCTGCCGAAGGGCGTGCGGCAGCGGCGCGGGTTGTAGAGGCGAGCGCGCGTCGGTAGCGCTGTTCTGAAAAAACTCGTAAAGCGAGCCGTGCAGACTGTTCGTGCCCGACTTGGTCACGATGTTGACGATTCCTCCCATGGCACGACCGTATTCCGCGCCAAAGCTGTTGTTTACGACGCGGAACTCCTGCACAGACTCCTGGGGTGGCGTGGCGCGCTGGATGCCACTGGCGGAGTTGACGAAGTCGGCTCCGTCCACCGTGATCTCGTTGCTGAATGAACGCATTCCGCCAAAGGAGATCTGGGTCACTTCAAACTCGGTGAAAGTTGTGCCCAGGCTGGTGCGACTCGTGGCTACACCGGGAGTGAGGAGGGCAAAGTCTGTAAACACGCGACTGCTAATGGGTAAATCCTCAATCTGCTTGGTTTCTACGACTTGGCTAATCTCGGTTTTGGTCGGCTCGATGAGCGGGGCTTCCGTCGTCACGGTCACGGTTTCGGAGGCAGCCGCGACCTTCAAAACCGGGCTGATGGTAAAGACTTGGCCGACGGTCAGGACGATGCCAGTCTGCTGATACTTGGCGAAACCGCGTGCGGTAATTGCTAACTCGTAGTTTCCCGGAGAAAGATTGGGGACTACAAAAAAGCCCGTGGTATTGGTGGTTGCCTGAAAGCTTTGGTTGGTATCGCTATCACGCACCATCACCTGCGCGCCCACCACCACTGACCCTCTGGGGTCTACGATCGTGCCGTTCAGTTGAGCAAAGGTGAGGGCGGCCTGAGCGACAGCCAAGGGAGCGGAGGAAGCCAGTACACCAAGGAGGCAAACAACAACACCCAACAAGCGCGTTCTCATAAGATCCCCTTCCTGAGCGACTTCCACTGCTCGAGCAGAGAGACGGCCTACATAGTGACCCGGTATAGCAGCCAACGGTTCCGCAGGTATGAGTTCGCAGGTGAGAAACTTGCCGGTATTTGGTTCCCCAATAAAGATTCCGCACAGAAATGCCCGAAGATGATTACTATGCTCCAATGCATACTGTCAACAGAAAAATGTATACACGAATCAAACGCGTATTCGTCTGTCTCTGATTCTGCTTGCACTTAGGAAGGTGAACTCAAAGGCACTGTATGCAATCAGCGATTGCCGATTCCCGGCGTTCCCAGCAAATCCCCCAGCCTGCTCAGGACGCGGTGTGGCCTCCTGCCCGCAGGCTGCTTCGCCCAATCGGATGCGTTGGTGATGCCAGTTGTCACCCCGAACCCGACAGCGCGGCCACGCCGGGCCATGATCATTTCTACCAGAGGATCGTCCCCGACAACCCCTACCCGGCTCATCGGGATGCCGAGCCTGTTCGCCACGAACCTCAGTGCGTGCAGCGAGGGTTTCCCGGTGAGAACCATCGGAGCACGCGTGACCCTGCGCACCGCCGCCGAGATTGCGTAGGAGTAGCCCATGCTCTTGCCGCCAGCGGTAGCAAAAAAGGGCACGTCGGAGGCCACATAGAGCTCCGCACCACTCCAAATCGCTTTCGCAGCTGCCTCAATATCTTTCATGCTGCACTCCGGGTACCACCCGATGTACACCGCATCGACGTGCTCAGTACAGTGGTCGCGGGGGAAGATGGTCCGGATCTCCATCTGTGCCAAGGCGTGCCCGACACCGGGGGTTCCTAACACTAGAACTCGCTTAATGCCACGATGGAACATCAGGTCGGCTGCCACGCTGGAAGGCGTCAGCAACGCATCATCGGAGATCGGCAATCCGAGGGCCCGCAGCTTCGGCGCCTGTTCCGACGAGGGATAGTTCGTTCCATTGGTGAAGACAACAAACGGGACGCCGCGATCGTTCAAGTTGTTCAGCAACTCCGCGGCGCCAGGCAGCAATTGATAATTGCTTAAGGAACGGTCGCTGAGGACCAAGGTTCCGTCGAGATCGAACACCACGCCCTCGACAAACTTGAGCCGTCCATTCCTCCTGCTTTGCGATGTGTTTTTCATGCCGTCGCTTTGTACAGCACTGGCGTACCTCTTAGCTCCAGCTTGAAACCCGACTTGTGAACCGAGAGACGCGCAATGTCGCGGCGCGCTGCAAGCCGGTGAAGTAAGTGCATCACTGGAGCGAGGTCAGGATTGTACGTCTGCGGTGCGGGCCCGGCTGCCTTCATCGCATCTACCTGTTCGGCCGGCATAGTGGCACGAAGGAGGAACTCCTCGTCGCAGAGTTCCATCCCGATTCGCTTTCGCAACTCGGTAAGCGGAGGCATGACTGGCTCTTGACGAAGTTCGCGCGTCCGCGGCAAAGAATCGATACGGTCCATCACCTCCGGTGCAATCGGCAGGTTGGGCTTTCCGAAGCGGCCCAGGGCATAACGAATTACCTCGTCCGGCACGACCGCGTAGCGCTCCTTGCGGGTTACATTCATTACCGCCTGTGTCAACAACATTTGCGAGAAAGGAGTCATTACGATAGGCCATCCTAACTCCTGGCGCACCCGGCCCAATTCTTCGACGACTGCACCTTCCAAGTGCGCGAGTGCGCTTTCATCCAAGTGCCGTCGCATCGTGCCTATCATTCCTCCGGGCAACTGGTGATGGAAATATGCTGCGTCAAAAGCCTGCGGGCAACCTGCGGGAAGTCCCTCCGCCTCCGCCAGGCGAGTGAAGTAGCGACCAACCTCAGCCAAAGCTTGATCGTCGATATCAATCTGGTGGCCGAGTTCCCGCAGGTTGGCAACTACGCGCTCGGCGGGCGGATTGGAGATCCCATCGCTCGCCGCACCCGACGCACACTGCACCGTGGTTATGCCCCACTCCGGTGCGTCCATGTAGACCAACTCGCCCAGACCGATGGTGCAATGGGAGTGAAACTCCAAGGGCCTGTCTCCAATCACCGCCTTGACCGCGGGAATCATGACACGCGCGCGCAGTGGCGTCAGAAGACCGCCAGGGTCTTTGATGTAAATCGCATCCACGTCCGGACTAGCTGCCAGTTTGCGGGCACGTTCCACGTAGTGTGCGTCCTGGTGGATAGGACTTACGGAAAACACTAAAGCTGCAATGACAAATTCTCCGCCAACCTTCTTGATCATGCGTGCACACGCGATGTTGGAATCGGCGTTGTTCATGGGATCCGCTAGCGCGAAGCGTCGTATCCCGTTTTTCACCAAGGTCGCGAACGCCAACTGCATGAATTCTGGGCTGGCCGTCTCCCAGGAGATAAAGCGGAAGCCGGTCGAGAGAAATTGAAGCGGTGTATTCGGAGTGGCTTTCGCCATCAGTCGAATTCGCTCCCAAGGATCTTCTTTCTTGTAGCGAACGGCAACTCCCATGTGCGTGGACGTAGTGAAGTCGATGGCTTTGAAACCTACGCGGTCCATGACAGGAGCAATGGTAAGAGTCTTGGCCGTGTCAATGCCGAGTGCTGCCCAAAGGCTCTGGTTGCCGTCTCGCAGTGAGGTCTCAACGATCTGAATATTCGCCACTGTTCAAGCCTCTGGACGCACACGCATCAAAATCTCGCCATACTCGACCGATGCACCGTTCTTAACCAGGATCTCAGCCACTTCACCTTTCACGCCCGAACGGACCGTGTTCATCAGCTTCATAACTTCGATGATTCCGATCAGCGTGTCCTCCGTAACCTTAGATCCCAACTCCACAAACGGAGGCTCGCCCGGCTTGGGGGCGAGATAGAAGATTCCAAGCAGAGGAGAAGGGACGTCTAACAAGCCGGATTCGGATGGCGGCTCAGGTGTCGGCGCGAGCGAATCAGGCGAGAAGGATGGTGCGGGCGGGGGATCCAGTGCCTGCCGCACCGCCGACCCGCGCTGCAGCTTCAATTTGACGCCATCCATTTCGAGGGACAATTCATCGAAGCTCGATTCCTCGAGGATGCGCAAGATTTCGGCCACGTCCTTGGCCGTGAGCGTCAACGGCGGCCTCCAAAGATATTCATCACGTGCAGAAGCGGGTTCTCCACCGGTTTCGCAACCGGAGATCGCTGCTTGCCGGACCATGCCGTTTCAGGTCGGCTTTGTAACAACAGGATCTCGCCCGAACGGTCAATCGCCCACTCAATGTCCTGAGGCCGCCCGTAGTGACGTTCGACTTTGCGTCCGACCTCCGCCAGAGCTTTCAGCTCCGCATCGCTGATCGACGGCACCCCGCGAAGCTCTTCCGGTGTTTCCACTAGCTTGATCCCCCCGGCCTGGGCCGGCACATGTTGAATGGGCTTGTCAGAGATTTCTCGCACGGAGATTTCGCCAGTAATTTTGGCAATCACAAAACGATCAGGTGTAACCTCGCCGCTGACCAAGGCTGATCCCAGCCCCCAAGTTGCCTCAACCGTGATCACAGAGCGGTCCCCAGTCAGTGGGCTGCGCGTGAACATCACCCCGGCTGAGCGCACATCCAACATCTTTTGGACGACAATCGCGATCGCTATTCCGTCTTCCGGCATGTGGCGCTCGCGGCGGTACGAGATTGAGGCGGCAGAGTAGAGACTGGCCCAGCAAGTTAGCACTGATTTCAGAACCGCCTCAGCACCTTTTACCCAAAGACAGGTTTCCTGCAGCCCGGCGAAACTGGCATTGTCTGAATCCTCGGCAGTTGCCGAGGACCGGACCGCCAATGGGAAGTTGAGGTTCGAACCGCACAGCTCCGCATGCGCCGCCACGATGTCCGCGTAAACGTCTGGCGGCAAAGACGTCCTCTCGAACCGCGCCCGCACGTGTGCGGAAAAAGAGCTAATTTCTTTCAGGTCGCGCAGCGCCTCCACATGCGATCGGATGGAGTTGTCCTCTTCCAGCGCAGCGAGAAAATGCTCAAATCCATGCGTCGTTATAACAAAACCGGGTGGAACCTCAATATCGGCACGCTTCAACTCCCCCAATGAACCGCCTTTGCCGCCGACCATTGCGCGATCGGCGAGCGAGATATCTGCGAGCCAACGGATATTTGCGGTGGAATGCATCGTGACTTCTTCAATCGCCGCCGTTCAGATGTAGAGCTGTTTATTGATGGGAACGCCGTGCTCGCGGCAATAGCTCTCGTAGTGATTGATGAACCACCACACATCGGTTGTTTCTACGAAGTTCCCCTTGTCATCGTAGAACTCAATTGGTCCCTGCAGCCAACCGAACAGCTTGACTCCATTGGGGTGGTCGCTCACCAGAGTATGGACGAGTCCAGGAGTTTCGTAGATGAAGGCTCCGGGGCCAGCGATCCAATCGTATTCGAGATAGCGGGCGCTCCCCTCCAGGCAGATCATGACAACGGTTCCGCGATGCTTGTGTGTGCCAATCACGCCTGCAGACTTGATCCACAGAATGTTGCTGAAAATGTTGTGGCGAGTGTCGAACAAAAGATGGCGGATTGCGGCATTCGGGCCGAAGGGCACCCACGGGCTCTCCTGCTCCGACGCGCTCACAAATGTACCCAGTATTCCGTGTCGCTTGATCACGTCCGCATAAGCTTCCGGTACATCCACGACTTTGTAAGCGGTGGACGGCGGAGCCGTCATTTTGGTAATGGTCGAAGTGCTCATGATCTGCCTCCGTGCGACTTTTTGCGCGATGCCCTGCTCTGTCTCTGCTGTGTTTCAGGTTCGATTGATCACAGCAGATACAGAAAAATGCACAAGGAACACTACTACAGGATCGTCACAACGCCTCGCCCACCATCCACGCGAATGCGTTGACCATCTTTGATCTTCTGTGTAGCTGTGCCTGTCCCGACTACTGCAGGCAAGCCGTATTCCCGCGCGACGATCGCGGCGTGGCTCATCGAGCCGCCGATGTCGGACACGGCTGCCGCAATCTTTTGAAAAACCGGCGCCCAGCTGGGGTTGGTAACGTGGCAGACCAGAATGTCTCCATGGCACAGTCGATCAATTTCGTCCACTGACATCACAACCCGTGCTACACCATCTACTACCCCGCTGGAGGCGGCAAATCCCTTAATCTCGTTGGAATCCGGCTTCTCGCCCGCTGCCAGCCACGCTTCCAGGTTCTCACGCGTGATCCCCCACAGCATGACGATGGCGGGATCATCAATCACGTCGGGAACAGGTCCGAGTGCAGGCGGAGTTTCGTGCTTGGCCCATTCCGCGATCGCCGCTTTGCGTTCGTTCACAATCGCTGTCCACCGTGCAGGGCCACGGGGGGGCGATCCGTTTGACCAAGAGATCATGAGATCGATGATCGCGGCCTCTACTTCGTAGTGAGTCAGTTGAAAAATGTCCTCAGTGTTTGGGAAAAAGCCATGCTGCGCCAAAAGCGCGCCGAATTCCCGGATTTTGTTGAAGAACAGATTGGTGTACCAGTGCTCACAGTAGAATTTATGCCCTTCGACGTAAGGAAACACGCGATGGGTGAGCTGAATCATCTGGTCGTAGGCGGCACGCTCCTCATCGCTATTTAGCAGCTCACGGTAAGCGCTAATGAGCTGTTGGCGTTCAGCCATTAGCTTCTCGATCGGCCGCTCAATGCGTTCTCCGGCTTTCACATTGGCGATGTAACCGGGCAGAGAGGCAAACGGCATGGAGAGGTCGTCGTTCCATGAACGATGGTAGTGGTAGAAGCCGTCGCCCACATTGATGTTGAACCAGGGGTCGCGGGAAGCGGCCAGTTCTTCCAGCCACTTTCTACCCGGCTTGGAGCGCTCCAGCGAATGAATGATGTCGCGCGGAGCAGCGCCCTCCCGGAACTCATCATCGACTCCCAGTTCGATGGCGCGTTTGGCGAGACGCCTCAGTTCATCGTCGGGACGAAAGATTTCCGCTTCCATGCCTGCAACCATGCGGGCCACGGTCTGTTCACTGATTTCCGGGAATGCCTTCTTGCAGAAATCGAAGAAGGTAAGGTAGGCACCATAACCGAGCAGCAGAAACTCAAAATGATGGTGCCACATTCGGAAATAGCCCTCGAGGGTCTTCTGGTAGATGTCGAGGAGGTAGTGGTTGGACGCGATGCCGCGTCCGCTGCGAACGTGCTCCAGGGGTTCGAACTCAGGCAGGGAGAGCTTCGGCAGAGCCTCCGCCACACGGATCAGACCCAACATCTTGTTCTTCCACTGTGCGAATAATTCCTCCCAGTGTTCGTAGTAATAGAAGGCCCGCTGCTGGAATTCTTGCGTGCGCCGGGCAATTTCTGCTGGATCGGTTACAGCGTTACCGCCTATGTAAATACGTCCGTTGACGATGCGATAGTCAATGCCAAGCGTAGTCGGCAAGCTTTGCACTCGCGTATTGGCGGCGCCCAAGGCGCAGTAAGCAGCTTCCGCGGTGATGACGTCGAAAGCGGACATCGGCTCCGGGAAGTGCATCGAATTGTAGAACCAGAAACGCTCGTCATCTTCCTTACTGAACTGCATGTAATAAGGGTAGGCAGCCTGCGCGCGTTCTGTCCCGGGAACTACTCTCAAGGAACTCGGAAGTGGGAAGCATCGAGTATTGACGGTTGTGCTCATGTGTTCCTTCCGGTCGACGGTTTCGCACTATGGAGCAGCCGATGGCTGAGAACAGATAACGGTCTCGATTCCGCCGTCTCCCTCGCGTTAGATACATTCCTCGCCGGGGCGAAACGTGCCCGCACGAATGACCGCGCGTGCGCCCATGAAGATCCGCAACCGGCCGGTAGCTTAGGGGCCATCGATTGCTCTTCCCCAAAAATAATGGCGGAGATTATAAACCCGCGCGCAACACGCTCTGCAGGAGGTGCTAAACAAATGGGTGCCGGTCGAGGCTTCCTATATGATCTGTCCCATCGGGATCGGATCAAGCCATAAGGCATAGGGCTACACCGAGGAAACTGCCCACGCTGCGTCTGTCATCTTCCTCCATTTCGCGATCCAGCAAACTCACGATCAAGAGGCGCACGGCTTTCGTCGTTGTTCAAATGAACAAATTTCTTCAGAAGATGCGTGAAGACTTTCTGCTCGTCCCGATTAAGTGCTCGAAGCAAGCGACTCGCCAGAAGACTGCTGCGCGGAACAAGTTTGCTCAGAAGTTCAGTACCTTCCGCAGTCAGATGAAGCAGGCGGAACCGCTTGCTCTTCATCGGCATCATTCGGCGGACAAGTCCACGCTCTTCCAACCGCACTGCCAGATCTGCGGCGGTTGAGGTGTCGAGGGCACAAAATTTTGCTAGCGTCACCTGGTCAATCCCCGGGTGCTCCTGAAGAACTCGCAGAACGCAGTACTGGATAGGCGTCACGCCGTTGCCCATGGTTGAGTGGAACATCGAAACGGCTATCTGCTGAGCGCGCCGGATCAAATGGCCCGGCTCGTCGTAGACTTCGACTAACGCCCCGCCGTTACGCTTGCCCCTGCGAATCGATGAA
>JASHPL010000214.1 GCA_030038125.1 Candidatus Sulfotelmatobacter sp. | reverse complement strand
GCTATTGACACGGAGCTCGGCGCACGCCAGGTGGAAAACGTTCTGGGCCGCATTGCCTACGGCGGAATCAGTTGATCCGTGTTTACCGAGCCCTGCGCAGAAAATACGCTGCCGCTCCCTTCGACGGCGAAGGCGCATATCGATATGGCGGGCGATGGTCGAGTCCCGGAATTCGCCTCAGCTACTCCAGCGAACATCAGTCGCTCGCCATGCTCGAGTATTTCGTTCATCTGGATAAAGACGATCCCCCCTCCGATCTTGTGCTCGCCATCGCAGAAATTCCCCAGGACGTGAGCCGCGAACAGATTGCACTCAAGGACCTCCCTGAGAATTGGCGTGACCCGGTTGCGCCTCCGCAGCTTGCGGAATTCGGCGACCGATTCGCAAATAGAGGAGAGAATTGTTTACTGTACGTGCCCTCGGTTCTTGCTCCCGCCGAGCGCAACTGTCTGATCAATCCCACGCATTCGGATTACAAGAGGATCGCGATGCTGGAATTGGAGCCTCTACACTATGACCCGCGCATGTTCTCACGGTCGCGAAGCTCAGCGCATCGCTAAGGTTTCTATTTCTCAAAATCCGACTATGCCGCTTTCTCCACCGGGAATCCGACCTTAGAAACCGTCTTTTCCATCGGCATCTCGTGTGCGTCAACTTTGGATGCGCAGGGCGAGTTCGTTTCTTCGCAATGGCGATGTGCAAGCGATCACGTCGCACTGACGCGCTTGTAATGTCGGCGGGGTGAACGATCGAGACCCCTAGGCAACTTTCAGGCGCACCAGTAACGCGCTCGCCTTGCGAAACCAGGCGCGTTCGCGTCTTCTCAGATATCTCGGCATGGTCGGCCTTTTATCAAGGATTTTCTGAGCCCACTGGCGCGCCTCTTCCGCGCGTTTCTGCGATTGCAAGAATAGGGCGTAGTGATAATAGGTTTCTGAGATCGTGGAAATCCGGGTCGCTTCGCGAAACATCTGGTCGGCTTTTTCCGGCTGCCCCGTCTGCGCGTAAGCCCAGGCCAGCAGTCCCTTCGCGCGATGAAAATCGTAATCCGGATCGGCGCTAATCGCCCGTTCCAAATCCGGAACAGCTCCTCCGAAGTCTCCCAATTCAATCTCCGCGACTCCACGACGATAAAACGGATCGGGATCATCGGTTCGCGCCGAGATCGCCTTGTCGTAGCATTGTTTCGCTCGCGCAAACTTCTTCTCATCGAGATAGAGCAGCCCGAGCTCCTCGTAATTTCCTGCGGATGGATTGTCGAGAACGGCACGTTCCAGTTCGTGAATCCGCCGACGCCTTGGGAAGGTTTGAAACGAACTCCGCAGCAACCCGGCGTCGGGCACGACTTCCACCACAATGTAAATCAGGGCTCCAATCCAGGAAAACAGGATCACAAAGAGCCAGAATAGATTCGGCCGCCGCCGGATGAAGTGGACAAGCGCAATCACTCGCAGCAGAATTGCCCACCACGAGAAAGCAAAGAAGAGAAACGATCCCATCTGAATCGCACTATAGCATGGAGCTGCTCGACGCGAGACTCAGACGCGGAAAACGAAAATGCATGACATCGGCGCCGCGAGTTGCACGCTAATTCCCGCCGCGCACGCAGGTATTCGGTCTCAATTATTTTGTGGGATTCGTCGGCGGCATGGTCGGCGTAGCAGGCCCGCTCAGACTATCCTTCACTGATTGCGGCAGCTTATCCGCATTCGCAAGCATTACGCTGACCTGCCAGCGCTGCGTCGTGGAAAGCGTCTTATCGAACCCCGGCATGCCGGTCATACGAATTCCTCCTGTGACTTTCCAATATGTCTCGCCGGGAGAATCGTCGGTCACGCCTTTGCCTTCCATCAGCTTCGGTGGCTTGGGATACATTCCCTGCGCGATGGCGGACTGCGGCTGAGCGGGCAGACCGTGGCATACGGCGCAGTGTTCCTTATAGATCTGAGCGCCGGCGGTGTAAGTTGCCTCATCGGCAGTAAGCGGCACAGTCGTCGGGGCCTCTTTCTCTTCTCGCGCGTGCAAGGCCTTGTGCGCAAGCATCTTTTCAAACGGCACGGCCTGTGCCGATGTTGCCACCGGAGCCATCCCAGTCGCGAAATACACGTAGACTGCCGCAAATACAACCGCTATACCCACGATCACCCCGAAGATGAACTTGCCCATGCAGTGTCTCCTATGAATTGAACTGAGCCATCGATAGTAAACCAAAAGCCCAGGGGCTAGGCATCAGGGTTCAGGGTAAAAGGCGTCAGACCTCAGCACCCGGACCTCAGTTGCGCATACTTCAACTCGCGAAGCCTTTCTGGGCAGCAAAGGATCACGGTGCTCGCTAGTCGTAGCCAACATTGTTCCCCGGGAACTGACAGCTGAGGACTGGCAACTGGCAACTGTTTGCAGCTACACTCGCATGTTCATGCTCACTCACCTGGAATGCACGCGTTGCGGCGAGCATTATCCCGCCGATCGTCCGCAATCGGTTTGTCCGAACGATGGCGGCGTTCTCTATGCCCGCTACGATCTTCACGCCATCAAGCGCAGCTTCTCGGCGGCGCGACTCGCCGGCCGCGCTCCCACTATGTGGCGCTATGACTCCGTGCTTCCCGATGCTGATCCGGTTTCACTGGGCGAAGGATTCACTCCCATGCTGCCCAGCCGCGAATTCGGAAATGTCTTCATCAAGGATGAAGGCCTGAATCCGACAGGATCGTTCAAGGCGCGCGGACTGTCGGTGGCCGTGACCATGGCTCGCCATTTCGGACTCAAGAAGCTGGCCATCCCTTCCGCTGGGAATGCGGCCGGCGCGCTCGCCGCCTATGCCGCGGCAGGTAAGGTCGAAGCTCATATCTTCATGCCCAAAGATGTTCCCGCCGCGAATCGCATCGAATGCGATTACTACGGCGCATACGTCACACTTGTCGATGGCTTGATCAGCGATTGCGCACGGAAAGTTGCCGAACTGAAAGACTCCGATACGTGGCAACGCGACGGGTGGTTTGACGTCTCCACGACAAAAGAGCCTTATCGCGTCGAGGGCAAAAAGACGATGGGCTATGAAGTCGCCGAGCAACTCGGCTGGAAATTGCCGCAAGGCATTATCTATCCGACCGGCGGCGGTGTGGGTCTGCTCGGCATGTGGAAAGCCTTCGAAGAGATGGAAGCGCTAGGCTGGATCTCCTCCGAGCGGCCTGGTTCAGACAGACCGAAGATGGTCTGTGTGCAGTCCGCGGGCTGCGCGCCCATTGTTAAGGCGTGGGAGGAAGGGAAGAGTTCCGTGGAAATGTGGAACAACGCCGAGACGCTCGCTTCCGGTTTGCGCGTACCCAAACCCTATGCGGATTATTTAATCCTCGATATCTTGAAGAAGAGCAGAGGAACGGCGGTCTCTGTGACGGACGCGGAGATCGTTGAAGCCACTCGCCACTGGGCGAAAGTCGAAGGCATATTTGCCGCGCCGGAAGGAGCCGCGTGCCTGCTGGCATATCGCAAACTCCGCGCCAGCGGATTCTTCAAACCCGACGACACAGTCGTGCTGTTCAACACAGGCAGCGGCCTGAAATATCTTGATGTGCTCGATGCGGTTGTGGCGAGGGCGCCCTTGCCTGCGAAGTCAGCAGCGTCAACGAAACCCGCGGCGCGCCAGATCGGCGGTATCATCGGGCCGTACTGAGCTCGGGAGCAGATTCTATGGAACAGAACATCGAGGTTCACCTCACCCTGACTCGTGACAAACCCAACTCCTCGACACCTACGGGTGCCTGGATCGAATCTGGTACAAGTTCGAATCGGATGCAAAGGGGAACGTTACGCTGTGGGCAAACGGCTACGCGTTTGAACGCCCCGCAAGATACTTTCTCAAAATGGCGCGATCTGGAAAAAGCTTTGGGCAGCGCCTGCGGGATGTTTCGGGTCGAATTCCAGCAATCGATGATCCTATGACCGAGCGCCTCTACTATCGCGATTCCTTTCTCTATGTCTTCGACGCCGAGGTACGCGAAGTCGCCGAAAATCCCCGTCCGGCAGTGATTCTCGACCGTTCTGCGTTTTATCCCACGAGCGGTGGTCAAGTGTTTGACACGGGTGAGATCACGCTTCCTGGCTCGAACCAAAAAATGCGCGTGACGGAAGTTGGCGAAACCGAAGACGGCCACGTCGTGCACTATCTCGACGCTCCGCTCAAAGACATCAAGCCGGGAACGCGCGTTCGCGGCCTGATCGACCCCACCCGCCGCCGTGATCATATGCAGCAACACTCCGGGCAGCATGTCCTCTCGGCGGCATTCGTGCGGCTGTTCGACATGCATACCGTCTCGTTCCATATGGCCGATGAATACTGCTCGATTGACCTCGACACGCCCACGCTGACGAAAGAACAGATCGAATCTGCTGAGCGGCTGGCCAACGAAATCATTCTGGAGAATCGTGCGGTCGAGATTCGCTTCGTCACGCGCGAGGAGGCAGGGAAGTTGGGGCTGCGAAAGTTTCCGGTCGCCGATCGAGACGAGCTGCGCATCATCGACATTCACGATATCGATCTCAGCGCGTGCGGCGGAACGCACGTGAATCAGACTGGACAAATCGGATGCATCCTGCTGCGCAAAACAGAACGAGTCCGCCAGGGATGGCGCGTGGAATTCGTTGCCGGACAGCGTGCGGTGGCGACCGCCCGTCGCGACTTCACGACGCTCACCGAAGCCGCGGCGATGTTTTCGGCACATATATATGATGTGCCCCCGCAGGCGCGCAAATCGCTCGATGAAATCCGCTCCCTGCGCAAGCAGCGCGAGCAGTCGCAGGAGGAACTCGCGGATGCGCAAGCCGCTGCGATGCTGGCTGGAACTTCAGAAGCGAACGGACGCAAGCTGGTAGTGCGGACCTTTTCCGATCGCGACGTGAATTCGATCAAGCTGCTGGCGCAGAAACTCACGCGTCTCGCGACGAACGTCGTCGCGCTTCTGGCGACCACGTCGCCGCAACCCTCGCTCGTGTTCGCACAATCGCCAGGCCAACCGCTTGACATGGGATCGCTGATGAAAGAAACGATGCCATCCCTTGGGGGCCGCGGCGGGGGAACCAAAGACATGGCCCAGGGCGGCGTTCCGAAGATAGATGGAATTGAGGCCGCGCTGGCAGCGATTGCCAAGCGGATTTGAAGGACCGCTTGCCGAGACCCTCTACGCTCGCTCAGGCAAGCCAGCGACGTGCCCATCCCCCACACGGTCCGCGCCGGATGAGCGTCTTATCGATGCACCAAAACCGGACTGAATCCGAAGCGGAACTGCGTCGCTAAATTCATTCTAAGCAAACGCTCCATAGATAACCGCATGCGCCGATGAACTTGTTATGCGGCCAATGATCACAATCTTGCGATGCATCTCGTTCGCTCTGCTGGCGGTGACCATAGCGTTTGCAGCGGAGCGTGGGACTCTCGCCCAGGCGCAGCTTATGCTCACGCGAGTCATTGCGCACTATAAAGCCGTAGGGCGCGCGCAAGCGATCGCCGACTTCACTGCGGGCATGCAGCCATTTCACGAGAGTGATCTCTACGTGGTCTGCATCGACAGACAGCGAATGGTGTCGGCCAACGGCGCGTTTCCGGAAAATGTGTACTCAAGCGCCGACCTGTTAAGGACGTGGAGTGGCAAGGGCGTGGGGACCGCCGCCTGGGAAGTCACCGCGGCCACTGGCCAGGGAGCGGTACGTTTCCGCTGGATTAATCCTGTTACGCACCACCTGGAAACGAAAATTGCTTACTTCGCCCGTCTCGGAGAAGATGTCTGCGGCGTGGGCGTCTACAGCCCGGAGTAGGCGCGTTATTTTACTTCGCGGTCGGCCAGTACTTGTGTCACAGTTAGTCGCGTGAAAGTCCCACATAAACCAAAATAAATAAGGAGCGCCCCATGAGGCATTCTGTGGTGGTCGTCATTTTGACCCTTGTTGTTCCGTTTTCGTTGCCGAGTTTTGCCCAAAATCAACCAGACCCTGCGACCCTGCGCAGCATCCTGCTGCATGAACTCGAAACGACTCACAACAAGGCAGACTGGTTTGTGCCTATCAGCGTGGCGGTGGACGGACTCACGCCGGAGCAGGCCAATTGGCAACCGGCGAACGGGGGCCATTCTGCCGGACAGCTTACCTATCATCTGCTGTTCTGGAATCGCTTAAACCTGGAACGGCTGCAAGGGAAGTCCTCGGGGAATTTCACCGGCAATAACGATGAAACCTTCACCAAGTTTGATGACAAGCAGTGGAGCGACACCGTCAAGCAACTCGATCAGCTCATGACGGATTTGGAAAAGCTGGTCGCATCCGCCGATGAGAAGAAGCTGGCTTCGATGGCCACAACGATCGCCAATATCTGCACGCACAATGCTTACCACGTCGGCCAGATTGTGTATGTGCGCAAGCTCCAGGGTTCGTGGAATCCGGAAAAAGGCGTGAAATAGCAAATATCATTCCTACTTCGAAAATCGTTGAGGCTGGGGCGGTCGCACAGCCGGCCATGAACATGTGCCACGCTCGCCTTTGAACCAACAGAATAGATTGCCTAAAGGAAGAACTTTTGGTAACGTTTTGGCCCAGCATCGCGTCCGCGGCGATGTGGACATCGGGGCCTTTTCCTGCGGGAACTCTGGGGAAATTAAATCGCGACACAAGAGCGTCCGAACCTAGCCGTACGCTCTCCGCCTGGTGTCACGGTCGAGGCAAATTTTGGGACTAGAAGCGCGCAATGAATTCCCTCGTGATTCAAAAAACACGACGGGAATGTCGCAGCAATTTTCCTCTTCATGGCATTTGTCGAAGGTTGAGTTGTGAAGTGAAGTTCGCGATTGAATCAGAGATTCCCGGAAGCGTGAACCGACGTTGGGAGGAGTAGACTCATGGAGCAAAAGTTGAAAAAGATCATCCTTGCAATGATGGCGCTGGTGTGCGCAGTCGTGCTGGCAGAGCCGTGCCTTACAGCCCAAGCCGTCTCTCTACAGGAACAATTGGCGGCGCAATACAAGCTGGTAAAAATGGGATCGGACACCAGCGGATATTCCGTCGTCGAGCCGGGTACGCTCCTGGCGATCCAGAAAGGGGGCATTCTGGGAGTTCCGTACTCAGACAAAACATCGCTCACGACTAAATATGAGAACGGAACTGTGCACTCGCCTAACGGTCTAATGGTGGCAGGAAAGAAATCTCTGCTAGGACACTTTTCAACAACCTCATCGCAGGGACAAACGACGCACTTGTTCCAAAAAGGAGATAAAGTATACGCGACCAAGATTGACGTAAATCTCGCGAAGGACACCGTAGAACTGGACATTGTGGCATGTGATAAATGCAACAATACGGATCCACCGACCTACAATAAGGCGGAAGTGCAGTTCCAGTTTCCAAAAGGAGCTTTGGCCAAGGCCAGCGCCGGAGATGTAGAAGATACCATCGGGCAACTGCTCTCGATCAGCGATGATTCCCAGCAGGCGGATCAGGGCCAACAGGGTAATCAAAGCGGCCAACAGGGCGGAGGTCAGGACCAGCAAGCCCAACAGCAACAACCGCAACAGCAGCAACAACAGCCTGAACCGCAGACGATCGAGAAGGGCCAAACGCCTGATCAGGTCGAAGCGGCGTTGGGCAAACCGGATAAGATCGTGAATCTCGGGGCCAAGCAGTTGTACATCTACAAGGACCTGAAAGTTACATTTCTGAACGGCAAGGTTTCCGACGTCGAGTAAGAATTCGGAGCGAGCATGTATGACGCGCGCGAACGGGGACGCGATCGTGGTGACTCTTCAGGTACAGCATCGAGAAATGACGAGGCGTTTATGGTGTTGCGACGGCAATACCATTTTGTATCTTTATTTGGTGAGCACATTCCATTTCAGGAGTTGGCGATGAGTGTAATCTCAAAGGGACAGATCGCGGTTCGGCATTTAGTCGGGCTTCTCCTTGTCGGAGGATTGATCGGAGTGGCCGCAGCTCAGCACGAGAACAAGTCCGCTCCCAGCGCTCCTGCCTCCCACGGTAGTTCGCAGGCTCAGCATCCTTCGACGAGTCATCCTTCGACGAGTCGTCCCTCGACCCCTGCCCATTCCAATTCCGGTACGAGGACCGGCAACACCGGGACAGCCTCTCACACGACGGGAACGAGAACTGGTACCAGCACCGGCGCCCGCCCAAACACCCGGACCACAGGAACCAGTAACACGAACAGGCCGGGCACTACTGGTCGAAACAATTCCATGGGAAGGCCGAATACGCCCGGCTCCAGCAGACCGAATACGCCTGGCAAGGCTGGGGCGGGAACGGTCAGCCGAACCAATACCATGCCCGGAAGGCAGGTTTCCCTCCGCGGTGGCGGAACGGCGAACATCCGTCCCAACGGGCAAATCCGATCCATCAATCGGAACGGTATGCAAATCAATCGCGGTCTGAATGGCAGCCGCCGGATTGAGAGCATGCATAACGGGGCCCGAGTCGTCAGCACGGGTAGAGGTGCCGGCTACGTCCAGCGCACCTACGTTGTCCGTGGTGGGCACACCTACTATTCGCGGACTTACTACTACCACGGCGCATATCGCGTCGGCGTTTACCGCGGCTACTACTGGCACGGTTACACCTATTACGGCTACTACCATCCTTACTGGTATCATCCCGTTTTCTACGGCTGGGCGTATAACCCATGGCCAGCGCCGGTTTACTGGGGCTGGGGATGGGGCGGAGCGCCCTGGTATGGCTTTTACGGGGGCTATTTCGCTCCTTACCCTGTGTATCCCTCGGCCGCTTTCTGGCTCACCGACTACTTGATTGCAGCCAATTTGCAGGCAGCTTACGCAGCGCAGCAGGCAGCAGCCGCGAATGCAGCGGCGGCCGATTCGGGCCCGAACAATCCACCTCCGGATCAACAAGCCCAGGGCGGCGGTGACCCACAGCCCTCGGGCTCCAGTCAGGTCACGCTCAGTCCAGAAGTTAAAGAGGCGATTGCCGAAGAAGTGAAATCGCAACTGGCCGCCCAGCAGGCTCAGGCGCAGCAGCAGGGATCGTCCGCTCCTCAGCAATCCGCGTCGGGAGCCGCGCAGCCTGCGCCCACCAGTGGCGAAGTTCCGCCCGCGCTGAATCCTGCGCGCCGCACCTTTGTCGTCGATACCGATCTATCCGTCAACTCCGGCGGACAGGAATGCCAGCTCACTTCGGGCGACGTGCTCACGCGACTGACCGACACTCCTGATTCCGATGGAAACGTGAACGCCAGTATTCAGGCCAGCAAGGGTCAGGACTGCGCTGCCGGGAAACAAATCACCGTCAGCGTTAACGATCTGCAGGAGATGCAGAATCATTTTGACCAGCAAATGGACGATGGCATGAAGCAGTTGGCCGCCAAGCAAGGCACCGGTGGTTTGCCGAAAGCTCCCGACACTTCGACAGTGTCTTCCGATGTTCCCGCTCCTGCTCCGGATACGAGCGCCGGAAAGGCGGTCGACGATCAGCAGGCGCAGGGCGACCAGGTCGAATCGCAAGTAAGCAAGGAAGCCGCTAACGGGGGATCGTAAATCTTCGAGAAGTCCGGTTGCCATCGTGATGTGTAGCGGACGGCGTTTAGACCGTCCGCAATTTTCACCCAGCCGTGCTGCAGGCCCGCGTAGTATCTTAATGCGCAGGCGAAGATTTCCGCTGTAAGCCTCGAGATCGTCCCTACTATCGCAGTTTCGGACTCCACCGTTCCTTTCGCCCCATATTTTTTTCTCAAATCGTGCCAGTTTTTCCCCCTATTTCACGCTCTATAAGATGAGAGCGGCAGATAACAACGCCGCTGGCCGCGATTTCCTTCAGTTCTCGAGTTGCACGCTGGCCGGGGTTGCCACCGGCAGGCCGGCCGGAGCAAGCCTGAATGATGTTGTTAAGCGTGCCGTATGCATTGAAGGCCGGAGACGCGCAGACCTTGGGGGGACTGCCCGGTTTCGGCCTTCATGCTGTCGGTCACCAGTGCAACTAGCCAGCAAGCCACGAGGTCTGCGCGATCTGCAGATACATCGGGGAGTTGCCAGCGATCACATCCGACATAACCACTCGCGGTGCGGGGAAGCTCATCCGGCTATTCAGACCGTAACCCACCATTCAAAAGTCGATCCTACCGATTTTTCCCTCATCGATACCGTGAATCGTGGTCGGGAAATCGTCACCTTCCTGTCACAAACATTTGCGCCAAAAGCCGGCATCGCGTACGGGGGTACCGACGCTTACGCCGCTTTGCGGCGCGTCCTTGCGGCCCGCCTCGCGCGTTGCGCACGATCGGCGGGTGTGCGGCGAGCCGACGCCTTACGCGTTTGACGGGAGAGTTCGCGGCGCGATGCGGTGCTCTTGGGCTCCCGTTTCAAAACCTGTTCGCGAATGCGCGAGTATCTGCGCGCCGGCTTTTTGGCGTGCGCCTGACCCTTCCGATAAGCTCGCTCCGCGCTTTCTCTGGTCTTCTGTTTGGCCTTCCCTGGCGCGGGTGGAGGCAGTGGAATGCCGGCTCGGCGGGCTTTGCTCAGGCCGATTGCAATCGCCTGCTGCGGCGAGCGAGCGCCGTGCTTGCCGCCACGGACGTGCTCGATTTCCTCGCGAACGAATTCTCCCGCGGCGGTCGTGGGCGACTTGCCTTGGCGAAGATCCTTCTTAGCACGCTCCACCGTCGATTTTTCCGGCATAAATGCTCCTTCCGCTCCTCAGCGTATTAGGCATGCAACGCCTGAGAGAAGGAATGTCGTCGCAAGCGAATTTTGGCTTCGACCATCGGCAGCAGAAGACCGGGCATGCGCGCATACGCAATCCCTTGTGCCGTATGTACGGGTTGGAACGGAAGACACGCCTCTGAATCGCGCAGTCGTCATCCGGCATCCGAATCAGAGATTTAGCCCAGGAGACAGACACAAATGGAATTTGCCATCGCTATTCCGCAGACGTATCCTGATCCCGTTCGTTTGCAGCGCCTCTTGCGTCGAGCAGAACAATTGCCGTTCGCGGCAGCTTGGTGCATTGAACAAGTAATCGGCACGGCGCCGGTTCTTGAATCGGTGGCCACTCTGGCGTACGCCGCGGCCCTCACCCAACGCTTGCGTCTTGGAGTCGCGGTTCTGTTAATCACGCAGCGCAATCCGATTGATCTTGCCAAATCGCTTTCTTCGATCGACGTGCTCTCGCGAGGCAGACTCATTGTCGGGGTGGGGCTCGGCGCAAGTACGAGGCTTTATCCCGCCTACGGGCTCACGCCCGAGGGCAGGGTCGCGCGGTTCCGCGAAAATCTGGAGGTCATCAAACGGCTGTGGACAGAAGAAAGAGTCACGTTGCCGGGACGCTTTTCCCAGCTGAACAACATTCCGATGGAGCCCAAACCGCTGCAAAAGCCGCGGCCCCCCATCTGGTTCGGCGGAAGCGTTGAGGCTGCGCTTCGACGTGCGGTTGAACTCGGCGACGGATACATTGGTGCCGGATCCACCCCGATGGCGGCGTTTCTTGAAAACATCAAGCTATTGCCGCACGATTTCCCCAAAGCCAAACGCTTATATCTCGCATTCGGCGACAACTTGCCGCGGCTGAGAGAGTGGTTCGGAGCCTTCTACCACAAGCCTGAAATGGCCGATCAGGTTGCCGTATGGGGATCGCCTCAGCAGATTCGCGACGCGATTCGGCGACTTGAAGACGCTGGCGTCAGCCACATCTTGCTCAATCCGGTGTTCGATGAGGAAGAACAAATGGAGCAACTCGCGCAGGAGGTTCTGACTGATTCATAGATTTGGAAACGGCTATAGCCCGCTTAATCTTTTCAATGATTTGCTCCTGGCCCCAAGAAACCGACTCCTCGCTGCGTTCGGAGTGACAAACTAGGATGTTCGTTAGTAATCGGGAAGGCGCGAGTTCAGTCCTGAATTTTGTCGTTCCGGGCCGTCCGTTGCTGCGCACTGAGGGCGGCGAGGAATCTGCTTTTTCCCGCAGCTTCCTATGCGGCCGACAAATCAGACGAGGCTTCGTCCTTTGCGAATTTTCTGATGATCGCGACTAAGTCCGTCGCGATTTGGCTTTTGTCCACATAAGCGTCCGCTCCGGAATCCTGAAGCGCGGTCATCAGTACGTCCGGATCATTCTGGCTGATCATTATGATCCTGGTCGAAGGCATCTCGTTGCGAACCAACCGTGCGGTTTCCAGGCCGCCGCCGGGCATGTTTACGTCGATAAGGACAACGTCGGGGCGAAGCTCACGCGTCTCGTGCAAGCTCTCCGTGCGGTCCTTAGCCTCGCCACAGACTTCGAGATCGGGCTGTCGGGAAAGCAGCGCAATGATCGCGCGCCGCACGATATCACTGTCGTCCGCCACCAGGATGCGCATTAGCCTCTCCCAAATGAATCCGAACCGTCACGGCTGATCCGAGATCTTGCAAGCGCCGAGTCACGGGATTCTAACTGCTGAATAGCGACAGGTTTTCGTGTGCGACGTATCTCCGTCCATAGAGAGAATACTGTAGACGGAGGAAACACCAAGCCCGGGCTGAGTTTCGACATAAATCTCTCAGGGTGAAAGATCGGCGAGAAGGTTACGGTGCAGGTAGATCCGGGCCTTTTCCCAATTTCGTTGTACCGTACGCTCCGACATCCCCCGCATCTCGCCAATCTCGGCGAAGGTAAATCCACAGAAGAATTTCATGTCGACAATTTCAGCCAACGCAGGTTCGATTTTTGCCAGTTCGTCCAGCGCTTCGCTCAGCCGCGAGAGTTCGCGGTCATCAGCCACTTTTTCAGCCGCTTCCACGGAGGATGTAATTTCGAATTGACCACCTCGCTTGTGCGCGCGCCGCTCGCGGGCATGATCAATGATCAGGCCTCGCATAACCCTGCAAGCGTAGCTCATGAATCGCGCCCGATCGGGGAATGCCGGCGCATTCTCGTTGCGCTGAGCCATATCGAGATAGGCCTCGTGCAGGAGCGTGGTTACACCCAGGCTGGCCGCGGGTCCCTGACGCGCCAATTCGCGCTTTGCCATGCGATGCAGCTCGGCATAGAGAGCGGCGAACAGCGGTTCGGCGGCAGAGACCTCGCCCCGCTCCACAGCTTGTATCAGCGATGAAAGATCGGAGTTCACACAGACTCCTGGCGCACAGGAGGCCCCCAAGTCAGATGTGGAAGCTTCTCGCGTTTCCCCTCAACAGTCAAGACAAACGCCCGCAATCCGGCTCTGGGCGGCCATCTTGCGCAACGAAGCAGAGGAAGGCGCGACTCCCGAGAGCGCCCAGTCGTCTTTTCCCGTCGAGAGCGTTTTTTGGTCAGCACACACCACAGCTCAGTACGCCTTGACAAATTTCCGTTGTGCCCTTTAGAATTAGCACTCGAACGGCGATAGTGCTAACACAAACGCCTAACCCAGTTAAATCATAGGCTTACAACGATCAGTTCCAACCAAATAACCTTCAAACTACCTTGAAAGGAGTTGCAACAATGGCGAAATTCACCCCGCTCCATGACCGCATTCTTGTGCGGCGCATTGAAGAAGGCGAAACCACCCGCGGCGGAATCATCATCCCCGACTCGGCAAAAGAAAAGCCGCAGGAGGGCGAAGTGGTGTCCGTTGGCAAGGGCAAAATCAACGAAGAGGGCAAGATCCGTCCCCTCGATGTAAAGGAGGGCGACCGCATCCTGTTCGGCAAATACTCGGGTACCGAAATCAAGCTCGATGGTGAGGATTACATCATTATGCGCGAAGAGGAAGTGCTCGGCATCCTGTCCGGCGCAGCCAAGAAAGAAACCGCCGGATCGAGGAAGTAACGCAGTTTAGCCGGCCCATTCGATAACGCGGGTTTCAGGATGAGGCAAAAAGATCTAACAGGTCAGGAGCAAGGCTAAGAGCCAAGAGCAGTGCTCACGGCTCCCAGCTCACGACTCAGGACTACAAACGAATTTTGAAATAGGAGAAGACACACAATGGCAAAACACATCGTTCACGGAGAAGAATCGCGGCAGGCGATCCTCCGCGGCGTC
>JASHPL010000213.1 GCA_030038125.1 Candidatus Sulfotelmatobacter sp. | reverse complement strand
AAGATGATAACGACTATAAAGGCATCAAAGACGAAGCTAAGACTCATATTGAGGAGGGAAAATACACCTGCGTCGGGTTGACGAAGCAGCGTGCGTTCTAATAATGCGGGAACGGCAAGCAGAAGGGCAACAAGCAGAAGTGTCCGGCGCAAGCGAATCGCGTAGACGGCGATCAGAATTCCAATGCCTGCGATGATCCGGAATGCGGAATAACCGAACCCACCGTTTTCGACGAAGGGATAAAGCACGAGGGTTGCTAACAAGAAGAGAAAAAGTAAGAAAAACTTCCGCTCGGTGAGTGCCTGCACGTAAATATAAGTAGGCGCGGTGGAGGAACGCATACAGTGTAGCGAGGAGCCTTTTTTTACTTCCTAGACCTTCTGTGCAGCATCCACCTCGAACCGAAAAGGCCACCGGGTTCGGAGAAGTTTACTCCTTTTGGCGGGTCGATAGCTGGGCCAATTAGCGTAACCGCGATTTATCGTGAACTAAGTCCCGAGCAAGCCACCCATGGGATGCCGCTCATTCAGCACTCGAATGACCGCGGAACTGCTTCCCGAACCCCTCGTCGCCCGTCCATACCTTCAGCCATGAACGATTTCAAATTCGCCCTCCGGCAGTTCCAGAGATCTCCAGGGTTCGCTGCCACTATCATCCTCACTATCTCACTGGGCATCGGCGCGAACACCGCAATCTTCACCCTCGTCCACGCGATCCTCCTAAAGACCTTGCCGGTTGCCAATCCCACCAGTCTCTACCGTATCGGCGATCTCGACGACTGCTGCATCAACGGCGGATTCATCAACGAGAATGGCGACTTCGATCTTTTCTCCTACGACCTTTACCGCCATTTGCAGGACACCAGTCCCGAGTTCGAACAGCTTGCAGCTTTCCAGTCCGGAGATGACTTGATGAACGTCCGCGTGGGCAACACTATGGCGAAAGCCGAGCGCACCGAATACGTCTCCGGCAACTACTTCTCAACGTTTGGTGTTGGCGCCTATGCCGGCCGTATGTTTCAGCCATCCGACGATATACCCGGCGCGGCGCCTGTCGCTGTCATCAGCTACGCTGCCTGGCAAGCTTCCCATGCCGGAGACCACAACGTGGTCGGGTCGACGTTCTTCATCCAAAGCCATCCGGTAACCATTGTCGGCATTGCTCCACCCGGTTTTTTCGGCGACCGCATCGACGACAGTCCTCCCGCCTTTTGGATTCCGCTGAACGCTGAGCCCATGCTTGAAGGCGAGACCACAATCCTGAAGGTAGCCGAATCGAATTGGCTCTATGTTCTCGGTCGCGTGAACCCCGGGGTCGCTCCCAAGGCGCTTGAAGCCAAGATTTCTACGAGTCTTCGACAGTGGCTAGCCACGCAACCTGCCTATACTCTAAACGGCAACGATAAAGAAATTCCGAAGCAACACGTCATCCTCACTCCCGGCGGTAGTGGCGTCCAGAATCTGCAGCAGGAAACCGGAGACGGTCTGCACCTTCTTATCTGGATCTCGATACTTGTCTTGCTCGTGGCATGCGCGAACATCGCTAATCTTCTGCTCGCTCGTGGGACCACGCGTCGTGCCGAAACTTCGATCCGCACGGCTCTCGGCGCTTCTCGTTCTGTCCTGGTTCGCCAGTTGTTGACCGAAAGTGTGTTGCTTTCAGTGGCAGGAGGAATCATCGGCATCGCCATCGCCTATCTCGGAGCGTGTATGATTCTCACCCTCGCTTTCCCTGATGCGACCCAAATGCCCATCCAGGCAAGCCCATCACCGGTCATCCTCGGATTCGCGTTTCTCCTTTCGCTCCTCACCGGAGTCATCTTTGGCATCGTCCCGGCATGGATTTCATCACACGCCAATCCTGCCGAAGCTCTGCGCGGAATGAGTCGCTCCACTGGAGACCGCTCACTCCTTCCGCAGAAAACGCTGATTGTGTTCCAGGCGGCTCTTTCTCTAGTCCTACTCGTAGGCGCGGCCCTGATGACGCAAACGCTGCGCAATCTCGAACATCAGAGCCTCGGCATTACCACCGCGAACCGGTACGTCATCCACTTCGATCCCATGGGCGCGGGATACAACCTCCAAACGATCGGAGCTCTCAATCAGCGGATCGAGGATGAATTCAAAGCTCTGCCCGGCGTGAAGAGCGCGGGCTTGGCACTCTACAGCACGCTCGAAGGTAACAACTGGGGCGAATCGATTTTTGTAGAGGGCCGTCCTGCCCCCGGCCCCGAGGAAAACCACAACTCATCCTGGGATCGCGTCAGCCCACAATTCTTCCAGACCATCGGGCAACCCGTCCTGCGGGGACGTGGCTTTACCGATCAGGATACAGCCACCTCTGCCATGGTCGCCGTCGTTAATCAAGCCTTCGTGAAGAAGTTCTTTCCCAAGGAGGATCCCATCGGACAGCACTTCGGAACCTTCGATCAGAAGTACGCCAGCAGCTACGAAATCGTTGGCATCGTCGCCGACGCCAAGTACACCAGTCCCCGTGATTCCGTCCGCCCAATGTATTTCCGCCCGATGACGCAATTCAATCGTAACGCAACTGGGCGGCGCAACTTCTTGATGGCCGAGAGCCGGTCTCTCTATCCCAACTCTATAACCCTGCAATACGCGGGCGATACCGCGTCTCTGGAGTCGATGGCCCGCCACACCCTCGCCAGTATCAATCCCGATCTAACTATGGTGAACTTCAGATCGCTGGACTATCAGGTGGCCAACAACTTCAATGAAGAACGACTGATCTCGCGCCTCACTGGACTGTTTGGTCTGCTCGCTCTAGCCCTCGCCTCAGTCGGCCTTTATGGCATAACCGCGTACTCGGTTGCACGCCGCACCAACGAAATCGGTGTGCGCATGGCTCTCGGAGCAAATCGCAGCAACGTGGTCTCGCTGGTCATGAGCCGCGCTCTCCTGTTGGTCGCAGTAGGCCTTGCCATTGGCATCCCGGTGGCCCTTGTCGGCGGATACTTGATCCGCACGCAACTCTACGGCGTGAAGCCGTACGATCTCATGACGCTGATGCTGGCAGCCTTAGTTCTGTCAGCCTTCGCTGCCCTGGCGGGCTTCATCCCAGCTCGCCATGCAGCCCTCATCGAACCAATGCAGGCCCTAAGAATTGAGTAGACCAGGACGAGTCCCGCACATCACCAGAGAGGGCATATCTTTGCCGTTCCTCCGAGGGAACTGGCGCCAGCAACCGGCTCACAGTGCAACTACAGGACGGAACCGAGCGCACTTACGATCCACGCCGACGGTGTGGCGTGTCCGTCTTCCGTGAGGAGATACGAAGGTTCTCAGTTGGCGACCGTATTCAATTTACAGCTCCTGCTAACGAACTGAAAATTGCAAACCGCGAGTTGGGAGTGATCACGGATATTAATGGGGTTGGACGATTGAATCTCAAGATGGATTCCGGCAGCTCACTCCAAGTCGATCCCTCTAAACATCCTCACCTCGACTACGGCTACGCAATGACCAGCCACTCCAGCCAGGGACAAACCGCTGATCGTGTGCTGATTCATGTAGATACGGAATTGGCCGCCAAAGACCTGCCCAATAATCGAATGGCGTACGTGTCCGTTTCGCGTGGAGCATTCGACGCGCGACTCTTCACCAACGATCGCGACAAGCTCCCGACGACCCTCGGTCACGATGTTTCAAAGCAGACCGCGCACGCGTTCCATACCAACACCGAGCAGACAATTACGCCACAGCGGGAAATCTCCGGACCGCAACAGGAGCACAGGTTAGGGCTTGGAATCAGCATTTAGAAAACCCTGCCTGCCCCGGATGATGGCAGCGTAGCGCGGGCGCAAACTCTGTCAAGGCCGACCGAAGGTCGCCGCTATCGCGGGCACGCGCCTGGACAGTGTTTGCTTAACCCGCGTAACAATCTCCGCCATTCCGGGATAGGCAATAACAGAGGCTACAACTGCACGAACCTCCAATCCACCGATCCTGACGTCCGCGTCGACAATCATCACAACCTTACCTTCGCTACGTCGAAGGGTTCTCGGATGCGTACCGGTCATGAAAATGTTCCGTTGCCGATCCCGAACTAAGAAATCTCCGGACACAAAAACGGGAGACCCGATGCGCGCGATGTTGGGCCTCCCGATTATTGTTCGCTGCGCTCATCTTCGCCTAGGCAGTAGCGGCCGCTTTACCCCAGCAATGTTATGAGCGTCAGCGTGATTAAAGCCACGTATACAGCTCCGATTCTCAACGCTCTCAACATGGGAGCGGTGAGATCGGGATAGCTGAGCACTGGCCGTCGGTTGGTCATGGGCTCCTCCTTTCCTCGAAGCTCAGTCGTGCAATTTCTGGATTGAGGCCTGATTCTTGCATTGAATGTAATGGTTAGATTGTTGCGATAAGGCGATATCCATTTCTCCTCCGACCTCAAACCTGGACCGCACGCCGCCGTCGGTCGCTGCGCGGCGCGGGATAGCGAGCCCGATGCCTCGGCTACCGCCGGTAATGAAGAGAGTTTTGCCTTGCAAGGTTCGCATTATCACTATGTCCTCCGTCGGGTGCGCATTAAAGTTGCTTCATTGAAGCGAGAAAGTCGTCGCGCAGCTTAAACTTTTGGATTTTGCCGGACGCGGTCTGGGGGAGCTGCGTGACAAAGCGCCAGATCCGGGGGGTCTTATAAGATGCAAGTCGCTCACGACAGAATGCCGAAAGTTCTTCACCGCTTAGATCTTGGTCTGGTTTGAGTTGCACAAAGGCGACAACAATTTCTCCCCATTCCGGATCCGGCACGCCAACGACCGCGACGTTGGCAATGCCTGGGTGCGTGTAGAGCACATCCTCGATTTCGCGGGGGTAGATGTTTTCACCGCCCCGAATGATCATGTCCTTCAGACGACCCTGGATGCGGAAATATCCGTTTGCGTCCATACTGCCAAGGTCTCCGGTGTGCAACCAACCTTCTGTATCCAGGGCTTCCGCGGTCGACTTGGGGTCATCGAAATATCCCTTCATTACGCAGATGCTCCTGGCACAAACCTCTCCGACCACACCCACGGGAACCGTTTCGCCAGTGGCAGGGCTTACGATCTTGACCTCCGTTTGAGGCATTGGCCGCCCCACCGTTTCGAACCAATGCGGGTTGGGGTCTTGCGCAAGCGTGTGGGTGATATACGGGGACGATTCGGTCTGGCCATAGCCGATAGCCGCCTCGACGCCCAACTCAGCGCGTGCGCGGCGCACCAGTTCAGGGGGCACCGGCGCTCCGCCCAATACTGTCAGTCGCCACGCCGACAGTTTGCGCTTTTGCACATCGGGTTGGTCGAGCATTCGAATCAACATCGTTGGCACAGTAAGCGTCAACGTGCCGCGGTGATATTCAAGAAGATCGAGAGTGAGTGCGGGGTCAAATCCGGGTGGCAACACATGGAGGCCACCGCTCTGCAATGCGCCGAGGGTAGCGAGTCCACAACCAGCCGTGTGGAACATTGGCATCGGGTTGATCCAGACGTCCTCGGTATTGGCGCCAATCATACGGGCGAAAAAGCGGCTGTTGTTGACCAAACCGCGGTGGGTCAACTCAGCGCCCTTGGGAAACCCCGTAGTGCCGGAAGTGTATTGGATTTGCGCGATATCGTCAGGGCGCACTTCCGGCAATCGGCGATTTGCCCCCCCTGATTTCAGAAAATCCGACCAATCGGACAGACAG
>JASHPL010000212.1 GCA_030038125.1 Candidatus Sulfotelmatobacter sp. | reverse complement strand
GCAGGTTTTCGTCTGGTTACGAAGACCTGATTTGCGCCATGTTCAAGGGGGAACAACATCTATTCTGCGGCTAAGACTTCATGCAACAATAGCCGCATGATGAGCCTCAGAGCTGCGTTCCTGCTTTCGTTGATAATCCTGGCGACTATTCATCTGCGTGCGGATGATGGAGCGGCCTCCATCGCCGCTGGCGGGCTCGTGGTCATGAAACGGGAATCCCGCATCACTATGGCCAAGGAAGTTCTACAAATCTCTGCGTCGAAAGTGATTGTCGACTACGATTTTCGCAACGACAGCGATGAAGGCGTTACGAGTGAGGTAGCTTTTCCGGTCCCAGGTTACGCGCTAGACCAGGGACTAGGTCAGCAAAGTTTCGACGATTTTCAACTCTGGATTGACGGCGCGCCGGCTCGGTACCTAATTGAGACAAGGGCGTTCTTGAATGACGTAGAGTACACGCAGCTCCTGACCAGCATGAACGTTGATATTGGGAGTCTTGGTCATGCAAAGGATTCCGAAAGCCCCGACATCCAGCGACTCACAGCTGGCCAGCGCAATCAACTTGAAAAGGTGGGACTGACCAATCACAACGGTAACGTTCCGCAGTGGGGGGTCAAGAAGAAGTATTACTGGCAGCAGACATTTCCCGCGCACAAAACCGTTCACATCCGTCATGAATACTCGCCAGTTGTGGGTTCAGAGAACAGCGTCGCATACGGAATGGGAGTCAATTCCGATCCGTACATGGCTAAAGAGATCAATAGTTTCTGCCTTGATGGCAAGCTACGCACAACCCTGCAACGAATCGCTGATGGCAAGGACAAAGACAAAAACGCTTCATATACCTATGTGGACTTCATCCTGACGACTGCGAACACCTGGAAGACGCCGATAGAAGATTTCACTCTCATCGTCGAGCGTCAGCACTGGAAGAATTACCGTGGCGAGAGTGATCTGGGCGACTATGTGAGCTTCTGCTGGGATGGGCCAGTCACAAAGATCGATGCCGACCATTTTTCCGCTCACGCGATCAACCTAGTCCCGACCAAAGAGCTCCGGATCGGATTCTTTGGCGTTGGACACTCCGGATTCTAATCCGTTGTTCAATATCCTCTGCAACGGGTTCGGCCCCGGCATCTCGCAAAGCGGTTTGGGGTTCCCAATCGGTGTCAAGGTTTCAAGGCAACAACTCACCGATGCGATTGACGGAGTGATCGGCGATTCGGGACAGCACCATTCGCAAGTAGGCTTCTGGATCACGAAAGCATTCTTCTGACAGCCTAAAGGCGGGGACCGCCAAAGAAAAATGACGCCTGTGTTCCTAACCGAAACACAGGCGCACGCACTCTACGCGTGTTCGTACTCCTTGGTCTGGGGATCGATCTGAATCTCCGCGTTCTTCTGTTCGCAGTCCTTCATATCTGGCAACTCCTCCACCAGTTTGGAAATTTTCGTCCGCAGCTCAGGGCTTAGGCTAGCTACCAGAAAGCGGATTAGTTTATCCGTCTGCGGGCCGGCTTCTCGATCGGCAGGGTTGCACACGGAACCCAAGCTGTTTCGCGGCTCGGCGAATGCGGTCATCAAGACTCAGAATCTCGACCCCGGGGACGGCCGAACGAACCGCCAATGCCGATGCCAAATGAATCGAATCCAGTGTCCGAATGGGTTCGGCAGGAAACGGACGTCTCGCGCGGTCAACAATGTCTGGACTGACGCGCCACAGGTGCCAGTGACGAGTTGCCGCAGTCAAGTGCGCCCGGCGATCCGCGGCCGCCGCTTCATCGATGTCTCCGCTCGTGACCGCGCGGATCAGAACGCGATCACATTCCACCAGCGTCAGATCGGAGGCCAACACGAGGTCGGCGTGCTGAAGCACGTCACGCACAGAGTGACCAGTTTCTTCTCCGAGCAACCACGCTAGGACGGCGCTGGATTCCGCATAAACATTCACCGTCCGCCACGCTCCTGATCGAGGAGCTCGGCAGCCTGACTTCGCTTCAGGGCGCGCGGGAGTTTTGGGTACGGCGCCGCCTTATTTGAAACACCTAAGGTCAACTGGCCTCGTCTGGCAAGTGCCATCAGAGTCGAAGGTGTGCCTCTCTCATCCGCTCCTTGTCCTGGCGGAATGAGCTCTGCGACTACTTCTCCGCGATCAGTTACCAACACGGCCTCGCCGGACCGGACTTCGCGAACATATTCGCTCAACCGGTTCTTCAGTTCCCGTAGGCCCACGCTCTTCATAATCACAATGTAGCTTCATGAAGCTACATTTGTCAACGGAGAATTCGGGGCTCATACCAGCTTGTGCCCCGAACTCACCCGGCTCTCCGGCGATCTATACGGCGAAAGAGGTCGCCGTCTGGCTACGACTGAAGAGTACCCAGACCGTCATCAATCGTTTTGCGGAGGTGCCGGGAGTCATTCTCTTCGAGCGTCCACGGGCTCTGGTTTCGCGCAAACGTCCGCATCGCGAAGTCCGGATTCCGCGAGAGGTTCTGCGTGCGTATTGCCACAGTCACACGGTGCGAAAAGGAGGGACACTAGAGCAAAGACAGGGAGAGATACGATCGAGACCAAGCGTGTAATCTTGGCTCCATCACTTTCGCTCGGCTGGCCTCGGGTGGGATACCGTGTCGAGAACTTCCTCGGCACGGGTCCCCATCGGATGCATGCAAGTCTTGCTCAGGCTCCCCATTAGCTGCCTACTCGTACCGCAACGCCACCATGGGATCGACATTCGCCGCCCGGCGCGCAGGCAGAAACGCCGCAATGCTTCCCACCAGCGCGATTGCACATACGGCGAGCACGAAGCTGACCGCGTCAAAGTCAGAGACCTGATACAACATCGAATCAAGGAACCGAGCACAGGCAAATGCGAGCGGAAGTCCAACGAGCACGCCCGCCGCGCCGATCAGCAGGCTTTCGCGCATGATCATCCAGATCACCTGGGTGCGTTGCGCGCCAAGAGCCATTCGCATCCCGATCTCGGTAGTACGGCGATTTGTGCGATAGGCCAACGTGCCATAGAGCCCGGTCGCAACCAGAACAGCGGCGAGGGTTCCGAAAAATCCAGCGAGACGGGCAAACATCGCGGGCTGCGAATACGACATCTCAAATTCGGCTTGTTGGGTCACCGGTTCTTCCAACGGGGCATTTGGTTCGATCTCCTGCACGGCTTTTGCGATTGTCGGCAGGAGCGTGAGCGGGCGTGCATCGGATCTGACCTCGATTTGAAACGTCTCCCCGACCTCCAGTTTCTGCAGAGCCGGGTAGTACGCCATTGGCAGGTGTTCTTCCGATACACCCCGGTATTTGCTGTCTTTGACCACTCCAACAATGGTCCGACCTCCCTTGAGCTTGTGGCCCAGCGGGCTTGTGTTCGGCAGAAAGCGCTTGGCGAAGGTTTCATTCACGACCGCGACGGGCGGAGATGCGGGCGTGTCCGCGTCAGAAACATCGCGGCCCTCGAGGATAGGTACGCCCAGGACGTGAAAGCAGTCTGGACCCACGTCGTTGGTCGTGATTGTTCCCCTTGACCCAAACTGATCTTGCAGATTGACGCCATCGAGAACTTCCCCGTGCCTGCTGCCCCAACCCGAGCCCAGGCGGTGATTCATCATAGTCACGCCCTGCACACCGGGCAGCGCGCGCATTCGCTTCAGCAGGTTGCGAAAGAAGGCGAGGGTTTCCTCGGCTGTGTGCGCACGCTGAGGCGTCACTCCGAAGACCAGCAAGCCCGCGGCTTTCATCCCCAAGTCCTGCGTCTGGTACTTCCGGAGCGTGCGCAATAGCAGGCTGGCGGCCACCAGCAGCAGAAGACAAATCGCCACTTGCGATGACATGAGAACTCGACCGCCAATTCTTCTCTGGTGACCTGTCGTGAGAGAGGAGCTCGTGGCCCTCAGAACACCGGAAATCGGGGCACGCAGAGCGCTCCATAGAGGCGCCAGGCCGAACGCAAGAGCTATAAGCGCGGAGACCGCCAGCGTGAACAACAAAACGTTGCTGTCCGGGTCCAGCCCGCTTTCGATTTGCGACCACGCAGCCAAGGCACGCGTCGCAAGGATCGCAAAAGTCCAACCGAATGCTGCCCCTGCCGCAACCAGGAGAGAGCTTTCCGCTAGAAGCTGACGAAACACATGCAGGCTGTAAGCGCCGATCGCCATCTTGAGACTGAACTCACGCTGGCGGGCTTCATTGCGTGCCATCAGAAGCAAGCTGACATTCGTGCATGCGATCAGCAAAACTAGCAGAACCAGCGCCATCAGGATGTGCACTTCATCGCGGTACTGCTGGTTGTAGCCCTGTATCCCTTTCGCTGGGTCGAAATCCAGCTCCGGCTTCCACTTTTTCGAGTCAATATTGCCGATACCGATCTTTGCGGCCGCGCCGAAGGTTGACTCCAGAGTCGCCTCCGCCTGAGCCGGGGTAATGTTCTCGCGCAGTCGCGCCATCATCTGCAGGCACCACCACTTTGGAGCCCCGAATACGCTGTCGAAGGTTGCGGGCTCGCCCCATGCATTTAGTTCCTGGCTATTTTGCAACGGAACCCAGAAATCGGTGGAGATGCCGGGCTCCACGCCGTGAAATCCCGGCGCCGAGATTCCTATGATGGTGAAGGGGACGCTCTTGACAAAGATTGTGCTGCCAAGAACGGATCGGCTATGTCCAAATCGGCGGTTCCAGTATGAGTCACTGATCACCACAACCGGAGCATGTTGTCTCTCGTCTACCAGCGTGAAACCGCGTCCACTAACAATCTGAGCGGTCAGCCCGGAGAAGAAATTTCCGCTGACTTCTTCCCCTTCGGCTTCCTCCGGCCAATCGCCGTAGCGGACAGCAACTTTCGCGGGACTGAGCGGAGCATATGCGATGAGATCAGCGAATACATCCCTGCGCTCGCGCAGCGCTTCAAAAACAGGCTCAGAGAATGATGTGTTCTCATTTCCTGTGCTGGAGACCCATGGTGGCCTATTCTGGTCGTTCCCGATCTGCAGATAGTAAAGATTTTGAGGGTTGCGCACGGGTAGAGACCGCAACAAGACCGCATTCATCACGCTGAACACAGCCGTATTAGCCCCAATGCCAAGTGCGAGCGTAATCACCGCAACGGCCGTGAAGCCGGGGCTCTTCCGCAACTGCCGCAACGCGTAGCGAAGATCTTGTGCTAGTCCGACCATTTCAGTTTCGTCCTTCTACCCCACAACAGCACCAGACGGCGCAGTCGATATGCGAGGGCAAACCATCATGCTCGCTGTCAGATTGATCCCTCCACG
>JASHPL010000211.1 GCA_030038125.1 Candidatus Sulfotelmatobacter sp. | reverse complement strand
CTGGGCATCCGCGCCTACGACACCCAGAAAGACGTGATCGCGAATAATCAGAAGTTGCTCGATTTTGTCTCGGCAGGTGGAACCCTCCTGGTCCAATACAATACGGGAGTTCAAGATTTCAACTCGGGCAAATTCACGCCCTATCCTGCGGAACTGAGTCGCGCTCGCGTGTCGGTGGAAGAGGCGCCGGTGGAAATCCTCGCGCCAAACGATTCCATCTTTCACTATCCCAATACGATCACCGCGCGCGACTTCGATGGCTGGGTGCAAGAGCGGGGATTGTATTTCATGTCGCAGTGGGATGAGCGTTTCACCCCTCTGCTGTCATGTCATGACCCTGGTGAGGATGCACAAAAGGGCGGCCTGCTGCGAGCGCAATATGGCAAAGGAACATATATCTATACGGGATACTCGTTTTTCCGCGAGTTGCCGGCCGGCGTGCCCGGAGCGGTGCGCTTGTTCGTGAATATTTTGAGCGCAGGACACGGAGACTAGTAGCCAATCGTCTGAATCCTGTGGCCCGTCAGGGGACTGAAGTCGTTTTTCTTATTTCGAAGATCTCTCCTGCTTTCTAATGGAGTCACCCGCCAACCCGGACGCATCTTCTCCCAGCCTGATCCGCGGCATGGGACTCGGCGCCGCCACGACGCTGAATATGATCGACATGATCGGGGTGGGACCATTCATCACCATGCCCCTGGTCGTCAGCGCCATGGGCGGCCCACAGGCGCTGCTGGGGTGGATCGTCGGCGCATTGTTCGCAATGTGCGATGGGATGGTGTGGGCCGAACTGGGCGCCGCGATGCCAGGATCGGGCGGGTCGTATCGTTATCTGCGAGAGACCTATGGCCCGCAAAAGCTGGGACGGTTGATCTCCTTTCTGTTCATCTGGCAATTATCGTTCAGTGCGCCTCTTTCGATTGCATCGGGCTGCATCGGTCTGGCCGGATATGCGGCGTATTATTGGCCGACTCTCGACACGGTTTACGCACACCACAACGCAGCCGTACATTTGCCCTGGGCTGGAACCCTGCAGGTTGGTTGGACCGTCACGCCCGGAACATCCGTCGCGATCGGCGTCTGCTTGTTTACAGTGCTGCTGCTTTATCGCCGGATTACCGTGATCGGCCGCCTTTCCAAGTTGCTGTGGGTCGGGGTGATGGGTACGATCGGCTGGATCATCTTTGCAGGTCTTACTCACTTCAATGCGGCACAGGCCTTCGACTTTCCCCCCGGCGCATTTCACCTATCCCATACGTTTCTGACCGGACTGGGCGGCGCAATGGTTTTCGCCGCCTACGATTATTGGGGTTACGGCAACGTCTGCTTCCTGGGCGACGAAATCAAGGATCCGGGCCGAAATATTCCGCGCGCTCTGTTGCTTTCCATCGTGATCGTCGCCTGTCTATATCTGTTGATGAACATTTGCATCCTCGCCGTTGTGCCGTGGCGCGAAATGCTGCAGGCCGGTCAGAATAGCAGCGGACTCTATGTTGTCTCGCTGTTTATGCAGCGGATTTATGGTCCATGGGCGGCGCGCGTGGTGACGGCGCTCGTGATTTGGACGGCTTTCGCCTCGGTGTTTTCGTTGATGCTCGGCTATTCGCGCGTGCCCTACGCCGCCGCCAAGGATGGCAACTATTTCCGCGCTTTTGCCAAGGTTCATCCGGTCCATCGCTTTCCTTACGTTTCCCTGGTTGCCCTGGGGGTCACGGCGGCGGCGTTCTGCTTCCTGCGTTTGCAAGATGCAATTGCCGCGCTGGTCGTGATCCGCATCATTGTGCAGTTTTTGGTGCAGGCCATCGGGCTGATCGTGCTGAGAATCCGCCAGCCGAATCTGCCGCGGCCGTTTCGCATGTGGTTTTATCCGGTTCCGGCCTTATTGGCCAGCGCCGGTTTTGTATTTATCTTGTTCAGCCGTGTGAATTGGCAAAAAGAAGTGCGCTATGCGGTGGTCATTCTGCTCGTTGGCCTTGTGATCTACTTCATTCGCGCGTGGAAAGACTCGGAGTGGCCGTTTGGCACCGTGCACCCGGCATCCGTCGCGGTAGAGCGCTAGTTTCCAAATTGAGGCTCCATCGCGGTCTGAATCTGGTATCTTTTACATCCGGATTGCAAAACGAAACACCCATGAGAGCGAACACCGTGAAACCAATAAACAGGCTCATTCTGCTTTCGTTCTTTTCTCTGGCAACGACCATCGCCGCCCTGGCGCAGGCTCACAATGCTGCCAACGAACCACGCACGGTCACGGAGATTCTTGACCATGGCCTGAGCAATGTTGAGCACGAGTTTGTTCCCGCCGCCGACGCGATGCCCGCTGACAAGTTTGACTTCGCGCCGACCGGTGGCGAATTCAAGGGCGTCCGCACCTTCGCGCAGCAGATCAAACACGTGGCAGCCGTCAACTATGAACTGGCAGCCGCAATTCTGGAACAGAAGCCCCCGGTCGATGTTGGTGACGAGACAGGGCCCGCATCCATCACCAGCAAGGCCGACATCATGAAATATCTGAAAGACTCGTTCGCTTACGCGCACAGGGCTATCGCCACCATCAACGACAAGAATCTTGTGGAAACCGTGAAGAGTCCGTTTGGCGAGGGCAGGATCCCCCGCTTGAGTATGGCAATAGGGTTCGCATCGCATATCAACGATCATTACGGCCAGATGGTCGTTTATCTTCGAATGAATGGCATCATTCCTCCGGCCAGCAGATAAGTTGCGAGATTTGCACTTGATCTACGCTAAAGGTCGCAAGACGGCACCCTGATCCCATCAGTCGGCGCAGAACTCAAATTCCACAAAATGAATCTTGAAAGTTGTGGCCGCGTTTCTGAGCTAACCCGCCGACTCTGTATCAACTGCTCGATGAAAGCAAATTCTGCCTACGCAGCCGCGTTTCCGGTGCGTTCATCCGAGACGGGCCATTAAGGTTATTCCCGTAGACAGCGAGCGGCCTTTGCTGCATTTCCGATAGTGTCGAGAGGACTGAAGCCGAATAATTCGTTCAAATCAAAGACTCGTCACTGAGCGGAAAGGCTCGCTTATTTATTGTGTGGACGTTTGGCAGTCGGTTTGCTCCACCCTCAGACACGCGCCCCGTCTCCGGAGATGCTTTGTGAACAAAAGAGCGGAGTTCGTTTCCTATATTGCGACAGCCAGCGTGGTCTTTGCCCTGGCTTTCTGGGTCATGTCTTCCAATAACGATACTGTCCAGGCTCAGCAGACGCCGTCCCAAGCCCCGCAGTCCCAGCAGCAAGAACCGTCTCAAGCGCAGCCACCCTCTCAGCAACAACCTAGCCAGAGCGGCGATCAGGCTCAGCAGAGCGATTCTGGCAGTGGTCATGAGTTTGTTGGAACCATCGTTAAGCAGGGAGATAAATACAAGTTTCAGGAGGCCTCCTCCGGCCAAATGTATGACATCGACCATCAGGCCGAGGTGAGCAAGTTCGACGGCAAGAAGGTTAGAGTACGCGGAACTCTCGATCCACAGACAAAAACAATCCACGTGCAATAAGCCGGTACACGAGACAGACGGTTTTTCGTATCACGCGGGCGCAGCCCGAAGCCGGGTCAACCAGCCGGCGCTTCGGTTCTGTGCCCGAACGTGTTTTTGCACCGATACATCCTTTCGCCTGACCCCCTGCCTTGTCAGCGCGAACACCACGAAATTTAGTCGATTCCGACGTTCAGGCCGCAATGGACGCATCCCGAACTTACGTTCGTACGATGACCATCGAGTCACTTTCTTCTCGCTTGCTGGGTCTCCTAGAAACACCCTTTGTTGACTTCATCGCAACCGGCGTTGTCGAAGTGTAGATTGATAGCCAAGCTCGCATGCGACGATTATTGACCATCTCTGCATTTCTGATCTTCCTCACTCCGCTGGCTTCGGCTGATACTTTGCTGGCTGGCGCGGCGCAAGCAGTCATCACTCCCGATCTGACTGGGCGCACGGTGTATCTGGCCGGCTTTGGAAATAACCGTGTCGCCACCGATGTCCACGATGATCTTTACGCACGCTGCCTGGCGCTCGGGATTGCGAAGCAGATCTTAGTCCTCTGTTCGGTAGATCTGATCGGCTTGTTCTACGACGACGTGCTCACGATCCGGGGCTCATTTCAGCAGAAAAGCCCTGGGAGTGCTTTCCTGATCGTCGCCTCAACCCACACTCATGCGGGACCAGATACGCTGGGCCTCTACGGTCCCAAGCCGCTTGAAACGGGAATTGATTCGAAATACTTGAGCTCGGTGGATGAGCGCATTGCGACGACCGCCGTCGAAGCCGTCCGGGCGATGCAACCAGCTCGATTACAGCTAGCGCGCGATGATCACCCATTGCTCAGTTTGCTGCAAGGAGTAGACCGGCCTCCTCTCGTGAAAGATCCCTTTCTCTTCGTGATGCGGCTACTGGCACGTTCCACGGGGCGGACGATCGCGACGGCCGTGAACTGGAGTGATCATCCTGAGGTCCTGGGAAGAAAGAACACTCAGATCACTGCGGATTACCCACATTGGGTTCGTACGTATGTGGAGAAGCAATTCGGTGGCATAGCTTTGGTCTTCTCCGGCTCGATTGGTAAGGTGTCTCCCCTCGGCAACCAGGTGTCACTCGTCGATCCCGAAACGCTCAAAGTCGCTGAGGATGGATCGTGGCGAAAAGCGGAATTGCTAGGGAACGAAATCGGACGGCTTGCCGAACGCGCACTCAGAAGCGCCCAGGATGTCCAGCTCGACTCAATCCTGGTTCGAACCGCGAAGTTATATGCGCCGATGTATAATCCCAGGTTTCGCGTTGCTGAGGCCGCGGGTGTGTTCGCGGGACGCAAGCCTCTTTACACCAATGGCGAGCCAGATGCATCCACCGACACGCGCGACTTACCGAGTCTTGGACGCGTAAAGTACTCGACCGGCCGCGACATTCAGACTGAAGTTGACTACATTCAATTTGTGGCGGGCCGTGCCGCGGTAGCCGAGATTGCGACCATTCCTGGTGAGATCTATCCGGAACTCGTAAATGGTGGCGTTCGACGCTACGTTGGGGCCGATTATCCGGAAGCGCCTCTTGAACCAGTCCTCCGCGAACATCTAAAGACCAAATATCAGTTTGTCTTAGGGCTGGGAAATGACGAGATTGGATATCTGATTCCGAAAGTGGAGTGGGATGAAGAACCTCCCTGGCTGATGAACGCCGCTGAACCCTGGTATGGCGAGATCAACTCCGTCGGACCGGATGCTGCCGAAAGAGTGTTGCAAGCCTTAGTGGGGCTGATTTCTCAATAATTGATTTGGAGGGCGAAAGAATGGCTCGGCGCTCGGCAAATAAGATCGCAGCTCTTCTGACAGGAATCGTGGCCTTCTCCTCGATTCTGGGCGCCCAGGATACAGTTGTGAAACTGACTCCTCATTGGAATCAGGTCATTCGAGTTTCACAGACCACACCGACACTCCAGGTTGTGGTTAATCCGCCTTTGCAGCGTGGCACGCCGGTGCACGATAACGCATTTCAATCGCTGCATGACCTAGGCGCCGACTATGTGCGTTATGTCCCTTGGCTGCCGTATCCGAAACTGGGAGTTGCTGAGCTGGAGCCTCCCAAGGATGGCAAAACATTTTGGAATTTCTCCCTGATCGATCCGATGACCATCGACTTCCTGGAGGCCACGAAGGAGCACGCCATCATTCTGAATTTCAGCACGATTCCCCAGTGGATGTATAAGACCGACGCTCCCGTCGTTTATCCGTCAGATCCAAACCAGGTCACATGGACTTATGAACAAGGGACGGAACTCCGCGATCCCAGCATGAAGGAAGTCGCGAATTACTATGCGAGACTGCTTTCCTGGTACACAAAGGGCGGTTTTACAGACGAGTTCGGCAATCGTCACGAATCCGGTTACCACTATTCCATCCCCTATTGGGAGGTGCTGAACGAAATCGAGTTCGAGCATCACATGAGCGTGGAGACCTACACGCGGCTCTATGACCAGGTCGTCACCGCTATGAGGAAGGTACAACCGGACTTGAAGTTTGTAGGCCTGGCGCTAGCCACGACGACAGATCCGCACTATTTCGAGTACTTTCTCAATCATAAAAATCACCGTCACCATGTTCCGCTGGACTTCATCTCCTATCATTTTTATGCCACTCCCACTCCCGACCAGACGCTGCATGATGAGGAGTTCTCGTGTTTCGACCAGGCTGACGGATTTCTCAAGGCGGTCCGTTTTATTGAAGCCATTCGCAAACGGCTCTCACCTCAGACAAAGACGACCATCGACGAAATTGGAGTAATTTCTCCCGATGACCTTGCACAAGTTGAGCCCGGGCACGTCACCACGCAAATTCCAAGCGCGTACTGGAATCTCGCGGGTGCCATGTATGCATATCTTTTCGGTGAGCTGACGAACATCGGGATCGATGTAGTCGGCGAGTCGCAGCTTGTGGGCTTTCCCACGCAATTTCCGAGCGTCTCGATGGTGGACTGGACAAATGGCAAACCCAACGCCCGATATTGGGTGCTCAAGCTGTTGCGCGATAACTTTGCCGCAGGCGACCAACTGGTTGAAATCTCGGACAACCCTCCGGCCCCCAACAGCGCTTATATTTACGAGCTGGCGTTCGTCGCACGTGACGGAAAACGCCGCGTGCTGCTGGTTAACAAACGAAACCGGAGCTTCGAAGTGTCGGTTGCCGGCGCGGCCGGCGGCCAGCTTAGTTATGTCGATGAGACCACGGCATTTCAACCGCCCCCCATCGCAAAATTGACGAGCGACAATCTAACGCTGGGAGGCTTTTCGGTCAGCGTAGTTATGCTGCCTTGAGAACGCTGCGTCAGCGCTGCGAGTGGTACACGGTGTTGCCCCCGACCATGGTCCACAGAACTTTTGTATCCCGCATTTCCTCTGGGGAGACGGTAAGTATGTCACGATCGAGCAACACCAGATCCGCTTGCATGCCGGGCGCCAGGGAACCAATCCTATCTTGCTCGTTCATAGCTCGTGCGGAATTTCTTGTGTATGCGAAAAGCATTGCCTCCCGGGGCATGCACTGGCTGGGGTCAAGAACGCCTTCAACTCCCTTGCGCGTTTCCGCCTGATAAATCGCCCAAAAAACATTGGGGCTGGAGACGAACCAATCGCTGGCGCCCGAGATGGTGGCGCCTGCATCCAGCAGCGACCGCGCTGGATATTGCCATCGATACAATTCCGGATCGATGTAAGGCTTTACCAGTTCGATCGAGTCGGGCTCGGCGGTCGCCCACAAGAGCTGCAAAGCGGCAATCACACCAAGCTCTTTGAAGCGCGGAAAATCTTCCGGATCTGCCAGTTGGACGTGAGTGAGCGTATGGGGAAGACCACTGTTTCCATTTGCCTTTCTCGCTGCCTCGATCCCATTGAGAGATTCTTTTACCGCGCGGTCGCCTATGGCATGCACGTGAACGATGAGACCTTGCTTATCGGCGGCTGTTGCTAATTGCGCGAATCGCGCCGGCTCAAACAGCAGGTCTCCCGGCCTGCCGGTGTTCTTATAGGGCTTGGTCAGTGATGCCGTCTGCGAAGGATACTCCAGCACGCCATCGGCGAACACTTTGATTCCAGGAATCGTCAGATTCGGTATGCCGGCATATTTCTGACGAATTTTCTGAGTGGTTTCCAATTCCTTCGCCGGGTCATTGCGCGGATTCACCACCCAAAATCCAGCCACATGCGCCGTCAGTTCATTGTGTTCCGCTAAAGCTTTATAGGTTGACAGCACCGACTCGTCCGCCCATGCATCGAGCCACGAGGTGATTCCGAGGCTGTGCAGGTATCGAACAGCCGCGACCCCGCCTGCGAGCCACTGTTCTTCCGTTGGTGGTGGGATCGCGGCATCGAGCTTTTCGCGGCCAGCATCGACGGCGAAGCCGTTGGGCTCACCATCTTTCCCGATTCCGTAGTAAGCGCGCTCGGCGGAGGAGAGATGGTCCAAAAAGTCCTTTGTAACTCCAGCGCGCTTCAACAGGTCGCGATTGCCCCAGCCCGTGTGACCGTCGGAGCCGGCGAGAAACACCGGTACACTAGCGAAATCGCCGCTGTTGAAACGGCTATTCAATTCGTCTGTATGCGACCAGAACTCCAGGGGCATGCCGCTGATATACAGGACCCCGCCGCGCATTCCCTTTCCGGACTTCTTCGCGTCCGCGGCAAACCTAAGGAGTTCGTCAATCGAATTGACTTGATCGCCGACATCGGCGCCGACGAGTGTCAGTCCGGCCATGATCGGATGGATGTGGCTGTCAATCAAACCAGGGAGCAGCGACCTGCCCTGCAAGTCGATCTTCTCCGCCGTCGGCGATGCCGCGCGCAACACATCGGGAAGGTTCCCTACCGCAACGATCTTATCGCCGCTGATCGCTACCGCTTCGGCGTAGGGATGCTCCGCAACGCCAGTGAACACCTTGGCGTTGAAGAAAACCCGCTCGGACTGATCTTTGCCCTGAGCAAGCAAGGAGGCAGGCGCAACGAAGGTCGCAATTGCGGTCAAAATAGAGAATGCCATACCCAGTGCTCGAAGTTTTCCGCCAGTAGAGGAAGTCTGTTTCACGTCGTAGTTTGCCCGATGCATACCTGGTCCCTTTTATTTATTTTTTCGGAAAGATGAAACGGAACATCAGCTCTCCCGATGCGTGCCAAATATCGCCGTAATCGGATCCACTTGAGAAATATCGGAAATGCGAGAGATGATGGTGGCAGAAGCACTATGGATCGCATGCGCCAGGTTTTAACGAAAGCCAATTATAGGGGAAGAAGGCCGAATTCAAGCAGCGGAACCCGATCAGACTTTCTCCTCGACAAGAAAGCGGCTTAGAATTGCTTCACGCCAAAATGTGGGAACCGGGGATGAATCGCCTGCCGGGGATGTAGAGATGTTTTGAGGAGGTCAGAAATGCATTTGCATAA
>JASHPL010000210.1 GCA_030038125.1 Candidatus Sulfotelmatobacter sp. | reverse complement strand
GTGGTAGGTTGCAGCAGGGTTCTTCATAGACGGCCGAACCCAACGCTACATCGTGGGGGGAGGTTACGGCTCGGAGTAAACCACGGGCACAACCGTCCTGTCAGTGACCACGCGCACACGGGACGATCCCGAGCGCAACAGTTCACACCTGACGGCAGTGCGATCTCCGAGCCTGCAGAGAAATGACACAGATTTGTCACAACTAAATCACGGCTTCGTCAAGACACTCCCGGCATTTCTTGCCACCATGCGTCGAGCCACGGAGGTGATGCACTGGGCATCCTGCAAGACACCTCCTGGAGCATCCATGAGTAGCCAATTACCGGTTGCCGGAGATGTGGAAATGAAACGGACACAAGAACTGACCGCCATTCACTACCGGCGCTCTGTCAAACGGCCTTTATCTCCGAGTCCGCAGAATGCCGATCTTCAAGATCGCTGCCCCGTCTGCGGCACTCGCCTGGCTGTGGTTTTCGTCCAGAGCTCCGAGGACGCAAAAGGCGCTCACGCTGCACAAAAGGTTGTCTCTCGCGGGGTGCAAAAGCGTAGCGACGAAGACTGAAATTCACCTACTACAGAAATAAAGGTGCCAGGCCGATTGTTTGATTTGAAAGCCCACTCGTCGTGGGCGGGAGGCCATTATGCCAATACGTCTTCGCACTCTCTTCACGACGTCTAAGGCGATTTCGCGCTCGCCAATAATCCCCTGGATCGCGGCGCTGATCGCTTTAGTGTCGACCGCGAGTGTGCCTTGTCAGGCTCAGACGCAGGCCTTGCTAACGCGTCACGTGCGTGAAGTAACTGCGAATGGGCAGGCGCAGCTCGTCGGACGACTTCCCGCAACACAGGTCGTGCGTCTTGTCCTTGTTCTACCGCTGCGTCATCAACCAGAGCTGGGAAATTTCCTCAAGAAGCTCTACGACCCGTCTGATCCCTCCTACCGACACTTCCTCACGGTGGAAGAATTCACCGCTCAATTCGGCCCAAGCCAGGAAGACTATGACGCCGTGGTTCACTTCGCGGAAGAAAACGGCCTGACGGTTGTCGCCAAGTCTCGCAATCGCATGAATGTGGATGTCAACGGTCGGGTGACGGATATCGAGAAGGCGCTTCACGTGATGATCGGCGCCTACAAGCATCCCACCGAGAATCGCACTTTCTATGCTCCAGACCGAGAGCCCGCCCCAGACCTTGCAGTTCGGCTGTGGCACATTTCAGGCCTGGACAACTTCTCCATCCCGCATCCCGCGCTTGCACACAGAGATCTGACTGAGCGGCGGAATGCGACGACCGGTTCCGGTCTTGGCGCTTCCTTTCTCGGCAGTGACCTGAGGGCTGCCTACTATGGTGGGCCTCTCACCGGCAGCGGCCAATCGCTCGGGCTGCTGGAATATTACGGTACCGATCTGGATGACCTGAATACATACTTCACGAACGTGGGTCAAAGCAACAATGTCCCAATTACTCTCTTGTCTACGGATGGGACGAGCACGAACTGCCTCGTCTCCGAAGGCTGTGATGATACGGAACAGACAATCGATATGACCCAGGCGCTGGGCATGGCCCCAGGATTGTCGAGCCTTGTGATGTACGTCGGATCTACGGATTCGGCCATCCTTAACGCAATGGCTACGGCGAGTCCGTTGAATGCACAATTGAGTTCGTCGTGGGTGTGGATCCCGGCCGATCCCAGCACCGACGATCCCTACTTTGAAGAGTTCGCGGCGCAGGGTCAGAGTTTGTTTCAAGCGGCTGGCGACAGCGGGGTGTGGACTTCGCTCTCGGAGATTTATCCTGCGGACGACTTATATATAACATCGGTCGGCGGGACAGACCTGGAGACAACGATCGCGGGCGGTCCCTGGGCGTCAGAAAGCGCTTGGGCAGACGGTGGCGGGGGCATTTCGCCTGACAATTTCGCGATTCCGTCCTGGCAAACGGCTGCAGCCAGCAATTGCTCTGCATGCTCCAGAACTTATCGCAATGGTCCTGACGTTTCCGCGAACGCAGATTTCACCTTTTACGTGTGTGCTGACCAGGCCACCTGCAGCGAAAACGTATATGGGGGAACCAGTTTCGCGGCTCCCATGTGGGCGGGCTACCTGGCTCTCGTTAATCAACAAGCGCTTGCCAACGGCAATCCGCCGCTCGGTTACATCAATCCAGCCCTTTATGCCATCGGGGTAGGCTCAAGCTACGACAGCGATTTTCACGACATTTCCAGTGGCAGCAATGGAGATTTGGCCACGACAGGCTATGATTTGGCGACCGGCTGGGGCAGTCCGAATGGACCCGCTTTGCTCTACGCACTCGCTGGACTCCCATCTTCTCTCGGCTTCATCCTGTCCGCCTCACCGGCTGCGGTTGGGATTCTGAAGGGCAACTCTGGAACGTCCATCATCACCAGTACCCCAACCGGCGGCTTCGACTCGGCGATTACCCTATCTGCAACGAACGCGCCGATCGGCGTGAGCGTAAGTTTCAGTCCACCTTCGATTATGGGATCGGCAACTTCGATCATGACGATGACTGTCGGTTCATCTACGCCGAGGGGCACGTATACCATCACCGTGACAGGAACCTCGGGCAACATCACCGAGACCACCGTCGTTTCTCTGATTGTTTTGGCCAACCTGACGTCAATTGCCGTCAGCCCGGCGAGCGCGACCATTTCGCTCCCTGGCACAGAGCAGTTCACCGCAACGGGTCAGTATAGCGATGGCAGTATCCAGAACCTTACGACCGCGGCAACTTGGGCGTCGTCAAATCCAGGAGTTGCGACGATCGCTTCAGGACTAGCAACCGCGGTGGCAATCGGGAGCACAAACATCACCGCGAACTTCAACAGCGTTACAAGCAACACTTCAGTGCTCAGCGTACTGAAGCAGGCCTCGACTCCGGGCTTCTCGCCGATGCCCTCGACTTACACCAGACCGGAATCCGTAACTCTGTCCGATGCCTCGACAGCGGTGACCTTCTACTACACCACGGACGGCTCAATGCCAACCACGCAATCCACTCCCTACAGCGGCCCCATCACCGTCTCCACCACGACTACCATCAACGCCATCGCGGCCGGGAACGGATACGCTCCCAGCCAAGTCGCCAGCGGCACCTACACCATACAGGCCGGTACGCCGGGGTTCTCACCGATGCCCTCGACCTACACCACGCCGCAATCCGTAACTCTCTCTGATACTACGCCGGCTGTCAGCTTCTACTACACCACGGACGGCTCAATGCCATCCATGCAATCCACTCCCTACACTGGGCCGATTACGGTTTCTACTACGACCACCATCAAAGCCATCGCTGCGGGGAGCGGCTACGCTCCCAGCCAAGTCGCCAGCGGTACCTACACGCTCCAGGCCGGCACGCCTGGGTTCGCACCGATGCCCTCGACCTACACCACGTTGCAATCCGTGACTCTCTCCGATGCCACGCCCGGTGTGACCTTTTACTACACCATGGACGGCTCGACGCCAACCACACAATCCATTCCCTACACGGGTCCGATTACGGTTTCTACTACGACCACCATCAACGCCATCGCTATCGGGAACGGCTTCATTGCGAGCCGTGTAGCTAGCGGTACGTACACCATTCAGTCGGCGCCACCGTCTCCACCTCCCGGAACCAAACAGGCGGCGACTCCAGGCTTCTCGCCCATGCCTTCGACCTACACCAGATCGCAATCAGTAATTCTGTCCGATTCCTCGCCCGGAGTCACGATTTACTACACGAGCGATGGCTCCGCACCAACAACGCAGTCCACCCCGTACACGGGACCTATTAGCGTCTCCACCACGACGACCATCAATGCCGTCGCCGCCGGCAACGGTTACGGTCTGAGCCGCGTAGCCAGCGGCACCTACACGCTGCTGGCCGGCACCCCGGGCTTCTCGCCTATGCCCTCGACTTACACCAGACCGCAGTCCGTCACTCTGTCCGATGTCTCGCCCGGTGTGAGCTTCTACTACACCGTCGACGGTTCGACGCCAACCATGCAATCCAGTCCCTACACCGGTCCGATTCCGGTTTCCACTACGACCACGATCAGCACCATCGCTACCGGGAACGGGTTCGGTCCGAGCCAGGTCGCACGGGGCACGTACACCATACAGGCCGCCACCCCGAGCTTCTCGCCTCTGCCTTCGACCTACACGAGACCGCAATCGGTGACTCTGTACGACGCCTCGCCGGGCGTCACTCTCTACTACACCACGGACGGCTCGACACCTAGCGCCACAAATGGAACCGCCTACAGCGGTCCAATCGGGATTACAGCTACGACGTCCATCACAGCTATCGCTGTCGGGACGGGCTACACGCCGAGCGCAATTGTGAGCGGGACTTACACGATTACTTCTCAGTAATCAGTAGGTTGAGGAGCCGATGTGGGTATATCTCAGCTTTATACGACGCGCACATCGGGCACAGTGGTTCATCGAGCACCCCGATTGGTACTCGTGAAATAACTGGTCCAACTCTGACCACTCCCGTGCCGCTGTCCTCTCACGCGTCGCAGAAAGTAGTTGAAAGTGGAATTCTGGTGACCCGAACAGGAGCCGCGCCTTTACTCGAAATTGAATTTGATGGAAAGCACCGAAACGAGCACATCGATTTCAGGCCCCATCTTCCGTTCGTTTTTCAATTGTGAAAAGTGAGTTTACGCTTTGATGTTCTTCCGGATCGACAGGGATCGAGAAATACGGGTTCCCGTGATTTGCGCCTGCCCACGTTCCATCCACGGCGATCTTCACCGTCGGATACCCTGTGGTCCAGTTCGTACCGGCATCGTGTAGGCATAGGAAGGGCTGAAGCGATTCCGACGCCGCAATCCGCTACTGCAATCGACACGCGAGGCGGGTTGCTCGTGTATCGCTGAGCGCACACATATGCTTTCTCTTTTGACCCCGAGTGCCCCAGAACATTGCGCAGAAGTTCGCTAATACAGTATTGGACTGCTGCCAACCCGTTCGGTTCCTTATCCAGATGGAGCAAGGCTGATACATTGCCGAGGACCGTTGCCAAATCTGCATTACTCTTGACCTGAGTCACCACCTATTTCACGGTCACGTCGGTGGCGTGGACCTCTGGATATTGCCGGTTCCATTGCGCCGAGATGCTATCGAACGTAAGTCGAAAAGGTTGGGTTTGGCCTGGAGGCAAGGGATACACGCTCAAGTCGACGGCCTCAGGATAGGGACCGCTGGTCTTGAGCACGCGCAACGGAACGTCCTCCTGTTGCACCAGCTGCCCGAGCTCATCTTTAAAGATCACTTCCACGACCGCATGGGTGACGGTTCTGTCGCCGGTGTTGGTGACGTTGCCATCCATATAGCTGACGGTGGCGCCGATAAAGTTCTCGGCCGCACTCATCTTGAAATCGGAAAAATTTAGATTGGCAGCGTAGGTTGGGACAGTCTTTATGGGTTTCGCCGGTTCGCGTAGAAAAAATGCAAGGCCGAGCATAATCGCGATGACGCCAGCTACCGCGAGGGCAATGATGAGGCGGCTGAAATCGCGCTCTTCGGCGACCGGAGTCTGCTCACCCAGACTGCTCATGTGCAGATTGTAGGCTGAGGAAAAGGGATTGTCGATGAACCGCTATGCCGAACGGGGGCGGCGCGCAGACAGCAGGTTTGCCGCATTATCGTGATAGACCTGTTTCAGGATTGCATCGTCGAGTCCAAGTCCGTTCAGACTCCAATGGTAGGAAAACTGATCGATCTCGTAGAAATGCTCGTCGAGCGATTCGAGAATTCGGAAAGTGATGTGATACATGTGCTGGTCAAATCCCATGTCGGTGCCATAAACGAGCCGATCCGCATGCCTGGCGTAAAACGCGGCGGTGAAGCGCGGAATCGGGGCAGTCTCGGCGTAGCGAGCGGAGATATCGGCATAGAGGTTGGGATGCCGTTCGAGCACTTCGCCCAATCGCGCTAAATCATAATCGAGATTCGCAAAATGGCATGCGACGAAGGTTGTGTTCGGATGTCGTGCCAGCGTGCGCTCGAGAATGTCGACCATTCCCGACAAATCGACGATTCCGGGCTGATTGTCGAGGCGCCAGTAATAAGCGTTCATGAGGCCGTCATTATGGCGGTCCATTTTCTGGTACATCCAGATGGGATCTGCGACATGCAGACTGATGGGCAGGCCCAGCTCGCCGCATTTTTCAAAGAGTGCGTCTACGCGCGGATCGTCGGGATGCATTCCCGGGGCATTCGATTTTCCTGAGCGCAATCCCTTGCCTTTGTCGTGAATTTCTCCGACGCCGCGCGCGCCCGCTTGCTGACATCGTTCTAATTCCTTCACGGCAGCGGGGCCAAACCCGGGCTTGTCGTAATCGGTGAAATCAAAGCCGCACCACATCTCGAAGCGTTCGGGATATTTCGAATATTTCTCGTGGATGCGGTCGAACTCCTCGCCGGTGGCCATGGTTAAGATGATCGTTTTCTCGATGCCAACTTCATCCATGTTGCGGACCCATTGGTCGATTTCCTGCGCGGTCTTGGCGTAGGGATGCGAGTGCATGTCGATCACCGGGTATTTGGCTTTGGCGATGGTTGTAACCGGAACTTTATAGATCGAAATCGGCCGATAATCTTTGAGCAGAATGGTCTCAGGCGAGGCTGCATTTTTCGTCTGGGTTTGAGCGGCCGATCGAGAAGCCTGGGTCTCGGCGGGATGTGCAGAATTCAGACCAAACAGTTTGAGAGGCAACGCGGTCGTCAAGCCGGCGAAGTTGGTCCATTTCAAAAACGATCTGCGGTTCATAGGGCGGCAATTCCCGATGGATTGATTTAACGACGAACAGGATTGTACGCCTGAAGAAGTGCCGGTGTTCGTGGCTTACGGCCCCACCATGACCTGATTCGGCGCAGCGGGAAGCCGGAAGGAGAGGCCGCGAATGCGGTTTTCGTCGATGGTTTGAGGAACGTTTAAAGAGGAAAGTTCGATCCGCTTATTCCAAAATCCTTCCGTGTAGTAGTTAGCCTGAACGAATAAAACTCCATTGGTGATGGTGTAGTTCGAGATGTTCTCTCGATGGCCATCACGAAAGACCAGGACCACAGAGGGCGATTCTTCCGAGGACGCGCTGTCGGCGTTGGGAGTATCGCCGGGCTGAAGTTTTGTTGAGGGCCGATTGATCATCTGCGATCCGGAATTATCCTCGCCCTGAATCTGAACGTAGCGGTCGCCTTGCAACTCGATGAGCAGCGGTTGGGCAGAAGAGTGAATCGGCTCGGGGGTGGGCTGTGGCGCAGCGGAAGATTGCACGACGATGACCGGGGCCTGAGCTTGAGCTGCATAGCCGGCGTCCAGAAGATCGTCGGGATAATCCCAGAAAAACGGGAAAGCGGCGTAGCCGCGTCCGTAGCCGGACCGATATGGCCCGAAATGCTGCGCGAACGACGGCGAAAAATGAGGACCGGAGAATCCTCCTCGCTGCGCATCGGCGCAAGGTGTAAGCACAGCGAGCAGCGAAATGAGAATCATTTTACGCACAGCAAGTTTGCCTTACGTCGTGGGCGTATCCCGGTTAAGGAAGGTGGGTCTTCCTCTGGACACCCGAGTTATCCGACGACCTATACGCTGCCTATCATCATAATCCAGATCGCCAAGCGTGGCGCTGAGTTTCCGGGGTGGCTAAGGTCCAGCATAAAAAGCTGGCGTCGAGTCGGCGCTCAAGCGCCACCCTTCCGCGGCACGACTTGAAGTTAGCGCCCTTCCCAAACCATTGGCGAGATGGTGTCTAGTCCGCGCCAATCTTTTCCGGTTCCCTCGGGAGAATATAATTGGCGTTAAGCGAACATTCCCTGACATGAGATCTGCGATTCGATTCGCGTTACTGGCGCTCGTGCTGGTGATCGTGGCGATGGTGTCGGCGCTGACTGCCATGCGATTTGCCATTCACGGCCAGGAGGTTGCGGTGCCCGAGCTGGTTGGCCTTACTCCCGCGGAAGCAGAACGCAAAGTAGTTGGGCTGGGATTGCAAATGACGATCGAGAGGCAATATTACAGCCCGCAGATTGCGGAAGGCAGGATCATGTCGCAGCTCCCGCTGCCGGAGACCAAGGTACGCCGGGGATGGCAAATTCGCCTGGCGCAGAGTCTTGGGCCAACGCGGGTTGCCATACCGGACGTGACGGGCGAGAGCGAACATGCGGCGGAACTGAATATTCGGCGCCGCGGGCTGGACGTGGCGTCGATGGCCGAAATGGAGGCGCCTGGCATCCCGCCAGACCAGGTGGTATCACAGAGTCCGCCGGCCAATGCGACCGATGTCCTCGCGCCGAAAATCAGTCTTCTGCTCACGACGGCAGCCGAACCACAGGCCTTCGTCATGCCGAGCTTCATTGGCCAATCGCTGGGGACGGCAAGCCGGACGTTGCAGGATGCGGGGTTCAGGTTGGGGAATGTGAGTGTCGCGCCGCCGCCGATCGCGCCAGTACAAGACACAAATTCAACCGGGACCGGGGAAACGCAAGCAGCGTCAGCAACAACAACACCGGCAACGACAGCGCCACTCCCATTCCCATCCCCACCACAACCGTCTCCGGGGAGCATCATCGTGTCGCAAGTGCCCGCCGCCGGACAGAAGATTGTTGCGGGCGTGACGATAAGTTTTGAGGTTCGGTGAAGAGGTCCGGATGAAGCAGATTCCTCGCTGCGTTCGGAATGACGTTAGATTCTTTCGAGGATGGCGGCGAAAAAACCATCGCAGGGATGAATCCCTGGAATCGTTCGCAGGTACGGACCACGAGTGAGCGAGGCTGCTTCGGGCCAGACGAGTTCGCCGGTGAGTTTCATGCGCTCCACTTCCGCACGACAATCGATCAGCCGGAACGAGTGATTTTCGGCTCGTATCCGCTCAACCACGCATTCATTTTCTTCTCTTTCCAAAGAGCAGGTGGAATAAACGAGGCGACCACCACGGACAACTTGCGCGAGAGCTGAGCGCAAAATCGCGCACTGACGCGTTTGCAGATCTTGAAGGTCGTCAAGCCGGAGTCGCCATTTGATTTCGGGATGGCGAGCCAGCGTGCCTGTGCCGGAACATGGGACGTCCGCAAGAACGCGGTCAAAAGCGAGGGTGAACGGCAGCCGCTGGGCATCGGCTACGATGACGTGAACTCGGTTCTTGGCATCGGCCACATGCAGAATCTTCTCAAGCAGCCGTGCGCGATGAGAATGCAATTCCACCGCGGTGATAGCGGCGTGCGGATTGCGATCGGCGATGGCCAGCGTTTTTCCACCCGGCGCAGCGCAACAGTCGAGAATGCGACGGCCGGGGTGTGATGCATCATTCTGATCGACGAGGTTCGCAACCAGTTGCGATCCTTCGTCCTGAATGACGACGCGGCCGTCGCGAAACGCGTGGTTTTTTGTGACGTCTCCGGAGACGATGCAGCGAGCAGAGCGGAGGAGCTGGGCGGGAGCGGTGCGGATTCCTTGCTGTTGCAGCTCGGCTTCGGCGGCCGGCGCGCGGAGACGGAGCGTGATCGGCGGAATGATCTGGTCGTATCCGCAAATTTTTTGAGCAGCGGGCAAGCCATATTCGCTTGTCCAGCGCTCGACCAGCCACAAGGGATGTGCCAGTGCGTGTGCAATAGAGTCTAGCGAATCGTAGTCGCGGGGTTCAGCGTAAATTTTCTTATCGCGGGCCAGTTTGCGCAGGACAGCGTTCACAAACGGGGCCGCGGACCGCTTGCCAGCTCGTTTCATCAACTCGACGCTTTCGCTTAATGCGGCGTGCTGCGGCACGCGGTCGAGATGCCGGAACTGAAAAACAGCCAGGCGCAGAGCGATGAGCACTTCAAGATCGAGCTTGGATGGCGCTTTGGATGAAACTCTGGCGATCTCATCGTCGAGCCGCGACTGCCAGCGCAGAACGCCCATCACGAGCTCAGTGGCGAGACGGTGATCCCGGGCAGAGAGTCGCGCATGGGTCGCGGAATGGAGCAGTTCTGACGCGTAGGAGGATTCGCGGTCGATGCGAATCAGAATTTCAAAGGCCGCCGAGCGCGCGGGAGAGATGGGCATCGAGGCAATTCTAGCTGGTGGACTGCTTGCGGCCGAGTTTTGCTCGCCGGGCGGGCGAAGGCGCCTGCCGCTCCATTATTTTTTTACAGCTTTCTTCGGTTGGGGCGCCCGCCGCTCCATTAAGAACCAAGCTGCTCACCAGGCTTGGGACGATAGCCGTGAAGGAAGTCGCGAGCTGAGGTTGGCTTCCTGCCTTCTAATTGAAGGTCGAGCAGCTCGAGCGAAGTATTATCGCCACACCCTACGATGAGGCGATCTCCAGCCGTCCCGAGTTCTGCGCGAGGCGCTGCTTCAGGGGCGGGCCTGGCTCGCAGTATCTGTAGATTCTTGCCGCGAAATTTCGTGTAGGCGCCGGGCCAAGGTTGAAATCCGCGCAGGCGATTGAAAATCTCGACGGCCGACCGGGAGAAGTCGATGAGTGCGTCTTCTTTTTTCAGGATCGGAGCGAGCGTCGCCTGGGCATTGTCTTGTGGACGGGGTTGGATCGTGCCATTTTGCAGGCCCGGCAATGTTTCGACCATCAGGTCGGCGCCAATTGCGGCCAGCCGCCGGGCCAGCGTTTCCGCGGTATCTTCGGGGGCAATGGGCACTTCGCGCTGAAGCAGGATGTTGCCGGTATCGAGCCCGGCATCGAGCCGCATGGTTGTGACGCCGGTGATGGTTTCGCCGTTCGCGATCGCCCACTGAATCGGCGCAGCGCCGCGATACTTCGGCAACAGGGAGCCATGCAGATTGATGTTGCCAAGCGGGGGAATGTCGAGCATCCACTGCGGGATAATTCGACCGTATCCCACTACGACGATTGCATCAGGTTTCAGCGCGACCAGCCGCGCGCGGAATTCCTCGTTCGCTTTGATGCGATCGGGCTGCGTAACTGGAAGATTGAGTCGAAGAGCCGCTTCTTTGACTGGCGAGGCCACGAGTTCCAGGCCTCGTCCCTTGGGGCGATCCGGTTGCGTCACGACGAGGCGCACGTGAAATCCCGTGGCTGCGAGGTTCTGCAGCGTGGGAACCGCAAATTGAGGAGTGCCGCAGAAAACGAGATGGAGAGATTGAGTCATTGCCGCATCCAATCATTCAATCATGCAAATGATTGACTTCATGAGTGAATGATTCAATCGATCCATCCCTACCATTCTCCTGCTTTGATCAGCTTGCGGATCTTGCGTTTCATGAGATCCCGCTTGAGCGCGCTAAGATGGCTGATGTAAAGCTTGCCGTTCAGATGATCGGTTTCGTGCAGCAGAGCGCGGGCGAGAAGCTCGTCGCCGGTTTTCTCGAAAACTTTCCCGTGAATATCCTGGGCGCGGACGGAGACTTTATTGGGGCGGGTCACATTCTCGCGGAAATCAGGAATGCTGAGGCAACCTTCGCTCTGGGTGTGCTTTCCTTCTGTATGAATGATTTCGGGGTTGATGAGCACGAGCTTGGCGTTGGGATCTTCTTTGAAGCTGATGTCGATGACGGCGATGCGGCGGCCGATGCCGATTTGAGGCGCTGCGAGCCCCACGCCATGAGCGGCGTACATTGACTCGAACATGTCGTCGATGAGTTTCTGCAGTTCGTCGTCGAATACGGTGACGGTGTCAGCGGATTTTTCGAGAACCGGGTTGCCGTATTTCACAATGGGATGAATCATTAGTAATTTTTCAGTTGCTGGCAGTAGCCTTGAAAATTTCTGAGCACTTCCGCGATCGAATCGCCGCCAAATTTCTCGAGAGCACAGCGGGCGAGAGTCAGGGCGACCATTGCCTCGGCGGCGATGCCGGCGGCGGGAACGACGCATACATCCGAACGCTCGTAGGCGGCTTTGACTGGTTCTCGGGTCGCAAAGTCGACCGATTGCAACGGACGACGGAGGGTAGAAATCGGCTTGAGGTATCCGCGCACGCGAATCTCTTCGCCGTTGGAAACGCCGCCTTCAATGCCTCCGGCATTGTTATGAGTGCGCGAGAATGCGGTGAATCCCGACTGAGCAGCATAGGCGATTTCGTCATGAACCGTGGAGCCCGGGGCAAAAGCGGCGGCGACGCCCGATCCAATCTCAACCGCCTTGACGGCTTGCAAAGACATGACGGCCGCGGCGAGCAGGGCGTCGAGACGTTCGTCCCACTGGGCGTAGGTGCCCAGGCCGGGGGGAACGCCGTGCGCAATCACTTCGAACACGCCTCCCAGCGAATCGCCAGTTTTGAGGACCTTGTCGACTTCCTGCTTCATGAGCTGCTCGGATTCGGGATCGGCACAGTTGAGCAAAACGTCATCACGGTCTCTCAGCACGCGGATTCGTTCCCAGGTTGTAGGAGCGGCCAGCGTGACACTACCGACGGTGACCACATGGCTCAGGACTTCGATTCCGAGTTCGCGCAGGAATAATTTGGCAATCGCGCCAATCGCGACCCGGGCAGCAGATTCGCGCGCCGAAGCACGCTCCAGGACGTAGCGGGCCTCGGGAAAGTTGTACTTCAGGGCTCCGGCCAAATCGGCATGTCCGGGACGCGGGGACGCAACTCGCTTGTGTTTTGCGGGGTCACCGCCGCCGACCGGCAGAGATTCTTGCCAGTTCTTCCAGTCTTTGTTTTCCAGTTGGATCGAGATGGGCGAGCCGATAGTCATGCCGTGTCGAACTCCGGAGAGGATGTGGGCACGATCGCTCTCGATCTTCATGCGTCCGCCGCGGCCGTAGCCCTGCTGACGCCGCCAGAGTTCGCGGTCGACGAACGCCTGATCGATTTTTACTCCCGCGGGCATGCCGCAGAGTAAGGCGATCAGAGCCTCGCCGTGCGATTCTCCAGCGGTGAAATAGCGCAACATAAATTTTCGATTGTACCTGAACCGGCAGGAGGGTGGATTCAAGCCCAAGCGGCGGAAAAAATAGGGCAGGGGCGCTATTTGGCGCTCCATTCCATATGCGAAAACCAGTACAATCGGGGTACTGGCTTCGGCAAGAAGGGGTGCGCAGCGCCGGAACGGCGCAGGCACGAACGATAGAAAAACAATGTTTAAGGATCGCAAAATTCGATGCGCGCTGGTGCAGGATCACGTCCTGCTGCGCCAAGGATTGCGACGCCTGCTCGAGGATGAACCGGACATCGAGGTGGTCGCAGAGGCGGGAAGTGCAGCCGAGGCGCTGCAGTGCGTGCTGCAGCACCGTGCCGAGATCGTGATTGCGGATGCGAGATTATTCGATTTCGGGACGGGGGACATCGAAGTCTTGATGCAACGCTTGTCTCCACATACTCGCGTACTGTTCCTTTCCAGCGAAAGCGACGATACGGAGCCACGCGAGAGCAGAGCGGACGGGAGCTGCGCGGCGCGGCGGACCTCGGCGCAGCAGCTGGTGGAGATGGTGAGACAGTTTCACTCCGGCGAAGGCGCGTTGCAAGAAGGGCCGCGCGAAGAGAGCGGGGAGTGGCTCCCCGAGGAACCCGCTCCACGGAAGGGCGGATTGACCGCGCGCGAAAAAGAGGTGCTCAAGCTTCTCGCCGAGGGACGCACGGTGCGGTCCACGGCGACCGCGCTCGGCCTCAGCGCGAAAACCGTAGACGCGCACAAGTTCAACCTGATGCGCAAACTCGGAATTCACAACAAGGCCGAACTGGTGATGTGGGCGATCCAGAAACGCATCGTAAAAATGCCGGTAGGTTCTTGATTTGTGCGGTGCTGATTTCCTGAGCACGCGGTGCGAACCAGATTCGATTTGCACGGCGTGGCAGGCCTAGACCTTAGAAGGCTTCTATCCCTCTCACCGTGAGCCGTGGTCATAACCGGCTGAGTCGCCTCAGCGGCTAAGAGCCGCGCGCTTTTAGAAAAAACAGGACTCCAGCGAGTTTTGCCGCAGCGTTTGAAGCCAGGCCTCCGACAAGCGGGACGAGCCAACCGTGGTTTCGCTATAGCTGTGCGCTTTCGGTTTCACTCCGGAATGGCAATCGTTGCCAGTTCCATCAGGCCGGTGACGATCAAGTCAGGCTTGGCTTCAGCAGCTTTCGATGCGCCTGCCCCCGGGCGGGCCGAGGGACGATTCACCCATACCGTAGCCAGCCCCAGCCCCTGGGCGGGAATGACATCGTGATAAATACTTTGGGCCACATGCAAGACTCGATGAGCCGGAGCCTGGATGCGGCTGATCGCCAGCTCAAAAAACTTCAGCGATGGCTTGTAGGCATGTGCTTGCTGGGCAGTTATGACTTCATCGAACTGGACTTCGAGTTGCGGACGAGTCGCGGCAAACAGATCGTCGTCAATATTGGAAAGTATGGCTAATCGGAAACGACTTTTCAGTCGACGAAGGGCCGCGACCGTATCCGGCCACGGCTGCCAAGAGGGCAGCGATTCCGGCAAGGAGCGCATTTCCCCAGCGGTCGGGGTGAATCCAAGTTCGACCCCGAATTGCCGAACGACATCCTGCAATACTTCGCGGTAGGGACGATATGGTCCGTGTTCGGAGCGCTGCTCAAACTCTCCATACAGACTCAACAGGGTCGGATCATCCCTTGAACTTCCGTGGGCGGAAAGAATTTTGTGCAGGGCAGAGAGAATGCCGGCTTCCCAATCAATGAGAGTGCCGTAACAATCGAAGGTCAAGATTTCGAAGCGGTTGAAGTCGAGCATGAGACCGGTAATAGCACGTTTCGCTCGCACTAAGTTCAAAAAAGAGCTGAGCCCTCGCGCCTGAGGTCGCTTTAAGAACGCGGCGAGTCTTCCTGCAGGCCGGTTCAGCGCGATCCGGCTTTGATAAAAAGTGGCGGGCTCGAAGCTCAAAACCCGCCACTCATCCGAACGACCGCGACGTGTCTACCGCTTGATTTCCAGCGGTTGAGTCAACTCGAAACTCACTGCTGACTCGGCGGGGAGCACGATGTCCTTATTTCCGGTAAAGGCTGCGCCGCCCGCTCCGGCTCCGCCTCCCGCGGCCATCCCGATGGCGGCTCCTTTGCCGCCGCCGGCGAGGGCTCCGACAATTCCGCCCAGCACAGCGCCTCCACCTGCCAACGCGGCGGTGCGCTTGCCTTTCCCTTTTGCGCTGAACGAGGGCGTGGAGGATTGAACGGGTACATCGACCCCATTCAAGTTCACAGTGTCGAGCCGGACCTCGAGCACTGCGCCTCCCTTAAATCGTCCCAGCGGCTTGGCGTCGACGACCGTGCCAGAAACGGCTGCGCCCTTGGGAATCGCGATTTCGTTCCTAACCACGACATCTTTCGCGACTGAACCATTAAAAGTGGATCCGGGCTGGCTGAGCTTCGACCCGAGTGCGGATCCGAGGCTGACAGTGACTGGCGTTCCGGCAGCCACCACGAGGGGTGGTCTTTTTCTCTCTGGTTCGGGGAACTGCTGATTTTGTTGAGCGGTTTGTGGTTGCTGCTGAGTGTTCGGAGCGGGCTGGTTGGCCGTGGACGTATCAGTCGAATTCGTGTTTGCGGGCGGCTTTGTGCAGCCCGTGAAGACAAGGGCTAGACAAACGCTCAAAAGGAACAACAACAAACGAGCACGCATAGGAACCTCCCCAAGTTCAGACTGAGCCAATGTACCGAATTGAACAAGCGTGATCAATGGAGGAAATGAACTCGTGCCATGCAACGGCCACCACAGACAGAGCGCAAGGGCTCGCAATCAGGAGTTCGAGTAGCGGTCGCTGCCGAGCTTTGCTCGGCCGGGGCAGGGGCTCCTGCCGCTACATGGATGGAAGAGACCGGCAGACGATCAATGGCACTAGCGTTGCGGTTCGAGATCGGGCAAGGCTGGGACTGCTTCGCGCTCGACGTTGGACTGGTCGACATTGCGCCGGCCCATTTCGGCGGCCGGTGGCGAAATCTTCTTTGAGGCAAGATATTTTTCAGGATTCAGCAGAGGCCGTCCCAGAGAGGGGTTATAGCTCGTCCATGGACCGTCGAGTAGGGCTTCGCGTTCGAAGTGGGCGCGCATTGCCTCCATCTTCGAATCGAGATCATCCAGATAGTGCAGCACCAGCGCCTCGGGAAACATCGGCAGCTTGGGCGAGCCGAACTCGTACTCGCCGTGATGGCTGATGATCAGGTGCCCGATGAGTGCCTTCAGTTCGTTGGGAAAATCGGGCATGAGCACAAGCTTCGCCTGCAACATTTCCAGCTCAATGATCATGTGGCCGAGGAGCTGACCCTTGGTGGTGTAGGAAAACGAGCGATTGTAGGTCAGCTCGTGAATCTTTCCGATATCGTGCAGAAATGCTCCGGTGAGGAGCAGATCGCGATTGATCTGCGGATAATTCTGGCAGATCAGATCGCAGGAGCGAAACAGCGAGACCACATGATCGAGCAAACCGCCGATATAGGCATGGTGCAGCGTCTTTGCCGCGGGAGCGTTGCGGTAGGCAGTCGCGATTTCCGGATCGGCCATGAAGGCCTCGATGAGCCCTTTGAGGTGGGGATTCTGAAAGGTGGCGACAAAGCCGGCCAAGGTTTGCCAGAGATCTTCAATGTCCTTTGTCGTCTTGGGCAGATAATCAGCGAATTCAATTTCAGACTCGCCCAGCTTGCGCAACTTGTGAATCGTGAGCTGAAAGCGCTGTTTGTACTTATTGATGAGGCCCTTGACCTTCAGGAAATCATCCTGCTCGAAAGCGTCGAGCACGTCGTCGACGTTGTCCCACATCTTGGCTTCGAGTTGTCCACTGCGGTCGCCCAGAGTGAGCGCGAGGTAAGGTTCGCCCGTTTTTTTGGGCTTGATCTGCTTGGCCACTACGACAAAGCTGGAAGTGATGACCTTGTTTTCATGGCGGGCGCAGTCGCAGATGTAGAAGTCCTTCATGCGTAAATGAGTATAACCGCACTGCCGACCAAGGAAGGGCCGATTACAGTACACCCATCTTCTTGTGTTTCTTCTTGAGCTTCTTGGCGTCGGTTTCTTTCGCTGTCGCGGTTTCTATGGGCTGGGTCTGATTGGGGCTGGCCCCGCTATCGACGTATCCTGGGGCGTACTTGATATACGCCTCTTCGCGCAACTTGGTCAGATAGGCGCGCAGAGCCGGCTGAAGCTTCTGGTAGTACAACGCATCCTGGATCTTGGGAAGCACGTCTTTCAACGGGGGAACGCCGGCTTGCTGATGTTCATCGACTTTGAGGATGCCATATCCCTGCTTGAAGCGCATGACGTCGGTAATGTCGCCGGCCTTCATGGTAAAAGTCTCGTCTTCAATTTCCTTGGCCAACTGGCCACGCTTAAAAGAGCCAAGCGCACCACCATCTGCCGCCGATGGGCCGTCGGAGTATTTTTTAGCGATGTCTTCGAAGTTCGCACCGGCGCGTATCTGCTTTAGGAGATCTCCCGCCTTTGCCTTGGCTGCCTCCAGAGCGGGTGCTTCGGCTGCGGGATCGGGAGCAGGCTGCGCCGGCGGAGTGGCGCCAGCCGCGGCATTTGCGGGAGTCACCGCCGGGCTCGGAGGCGTGACTGGTTTTGGAACGATCAAAATCTCGCTTAAACGGACCGATTCCGGCTGCTCCATTTCGGTTTTATGTTCGTCATAAAATTTTTGTTCTTCTTCGGTCGTGATGCTCAGGTGCCCTCCGACTTCCTCGCCAATCACCTTCTGCGTGATGATCTGGTTGCGCATATTCTGCTGGAAGTCTTCCCAGGAGATCCCTTGTTTGGCCGCTTCCTTCTCCAAGGCTTCTATGGAGTCGAGCTTCATGTCTTTGCGCATCTGATCTTCGCGCTTGATCAGCTCGGTATCGCCGGTGATGCCGAGATCCTTGCCTTTTTCCAGAAGAAGCTGCTGATCGATGAGATCGCGCAAAACATCTTTTTCCCGCTCCCCGAAGACCTTGTCGGCATTGGCAGGGTCCTGCTGGCGGGTTTCATCGCGCAGTTGATCTTTGCTGCGCTGATATTCGGAACGGGTAATGATCTGATTGTTAACGCGGGCGACAATTTCTTCCACCACCTGACCCGCGGCTAACACGGACAGGCACGCGACGGCAATGAGAACCAGGGACATTTTTTTCATACAATCACTGCGCCCCGCTTCCTGGGCTTGCGGGTAGGAGAGCCTTAGGGCAAGTCGGTATTTTACCCTTTCCCGATGAATAATGGCTTGCTGGCTTGGACGCAGGCTCGGGCGTCAGGGTTGCCGCGCGCATCAGGCAGCGCGCAAGAGCGAAAGAGCAGTCATATCGTTGCATAGGGGGGCGTTTGCATAGTGCTGGCGAGCCCGGTTCAGGATTGACGTGCATAGATCTTGGGCACTTGTGGGCGAAATCATCTGCAGAACTTCTTTCACCCGGTCCAGACCAAATTCCTCGCCGGAGTCCGAACGCTCGGCGTCGCACTCGACGACTCCGCGCGAGACCAACAGGAGCGCTGCCCCTTTTTCCAGTCCGACGGTCGGTGCATCGCAGGGGGCATGCGAAAACAATCCCAGAGGCAGGCCGGTCGAGGCGAGTTCGGCAATGCCTTTGCTGTCGCGGAGCAACCCCGGGGTATGCCCGGCGTTGATATAGCAGAGTGTGCCGAACTTTTCGTGATAGCAGGCTAGAAATGCCGGACAGGAGTGAACAATCCTTGAAGCCTGGATCAGCCCGCTATTGATGCGCAGAGACAACTCGGCCATAGCGTTCGATTCATTGATGTCGATTTTCGAGAATAGCTCCACTCCGGCGTTGCGAAAAATGTATTGTGCGAGGCTAAGAAGACCGATGTTCTCATAGCGCCGGCCGGCTACATCGAGTAAGCCAAAAAGAACGCGTTCCGGGCTCACGCGTATGGAATCGTAAAAATCTCCTCCGATGCGCGGCGTCGAGAATTCCGCTGCAATTTCTGCACCCTTCAGCTTCGGAAAGGGAGCCGGCACCGGCTCAATGGCCGGGGACTTGGCTTCCTTGCGACGAAAGATGGAGCGCATGCGTGGCTGCCGTCGTTGGGAAACTAGCACATACTTCGAGAGCGGGCAAAACAATTCCGGGTGGTGTTGTAAACGACCGCAAAGTTTGGCATGAAGGCAGACGCTTATAACCGGGATGGAAAATAGAAGCCACCACCGCGCTTCGCTCGGTCTGAACAGCCCAGGCCAATTTTGTTGCACAACTGAGTCGTTCGCTAATGGCCCAAGAATTCCAGCAGTTCGCGGTTGAATTCCGCAGTTTTTTCCAGTTCCGGCATGTGGCCGCACTGATCGAGGACTACCAGCTTCGATCCTGCGATTCCGTCATGCATCTTTTCGGCGACGGATTCGGGAATCAGTTCGTCCTGCCGTCCCCAGAGGATCAGAGTGGGCGTCTTGATCGATTTGAGATTCCCCTCTTCGAACTGAGCTGCGCTGAAGCCGGCCACGACGCTGTGAATTGTGTAGCCGTCGTTGTTGTGCACATGATTGGTGAAGGCCCGCAAGACGAAAGCGTCAGTCACAAACTCCTTGTTATAGAAAATGGACTCGAGCACTGCGCGCTGCTCGGCCGCGGTCGATGCATTCAGAGGCACGTTTGCGGTTCCGCTCCACGGTAAGCCGGCAGAATCGACGAGGACTAGCTTGTCGACCATCTCAGGGTGCGTCAGGACAAAGTCGAGGGCAATCCATCCGCCAAGAGAGTTGCCCACGAGCGTGGCCTTATTCAGGTTCTGGGACTGCATGAAGCCGTGGAGGAAATCGACAAACGTTGCGATCTTGTAGTCGAGCAGAGGCTTGTCGGAGTGGCCAAAACCGATCTGATCGATCGCATAAACGTGAAACTTGTCGGAAAGCGCGTCGAGACTTGATAGCCAGACTTCTTTCACCGCGCCAAGGCCGTGCAGCAAGATCACCGCTGGCCCCTGACCAGCCTCGAAATACTTCAGGCTTGCCCCATACACCACGGCTGTTTTTTCAAGCGGAAGATTCGGTTGCTGGGAAAAGATCGCAGGCGAAAGGAAAAGCAAGATTGCGGGCAGCAGAATGAAATTTCGAGTTGTTTTCATGGCGAACTCCTGTTCTCACTCCGCTGCACTGCGTGCACGGTGTTGAGAGATTTTAATCACAGAGACGCAGAGCGAAACATCAGAGAATCTTTTTCCCGAATGCTGACAGCGCCAGTTCCACGGCGAGATCGGCTGTGCGATTGTGCTCGTCGATCACAGGATTCACTTCGACGATTTCCAGGCTCAGCATGCGGCCGTGATCAGCAATGATCTCCATCGCGAGATGTGACTCGCGATAGGTTGCGCCGCCGCGCACAGGAGTTCCCACACCGGGCGCATCTTCGGGATCGACCCAGTCCATGTCCAGGGAAATGTGATAGCCGGCGGTGCCGCGGCCTGCCATGCGCAGTGCTTCTTCCATCACCGTGCGCATGCCGCGTTCATCGATGTCACGCATGGTGAAAACGCCGATGCCGGCACGGCGAACGTTCTCCTTCTCCACCGCATCGATGTCACGGACGCCGACCAGCACACAATTGTCCGGATTCACCTTCGGAGAGAAACCATAGATATTGCCGAGATCCGACGGCCACAATCCCATCAGCGCAGCCAGTGGCATCCCGTGCACATTGCCGCTGGGCGAGCTTTCCGGGGTGTTGATGTCGGTATGAGCGTCAATCCAGATCAGCCCAATGCGCTGGTCCTGGCGACGATAAAATTCCGCTACCCCTGAAACGGTGCCGGCTGCCATCGAATGATCTCCGCCGAGACACAGGGGCACGTTGCCAGCTTCCAGCGTTTTGATCACTAAATCCGCCAGCTTGGTGCAGGTTGCAGTGATTTCCCTCAGATACTTCGCGCTGGCATCGCCTTCTTTCTTCTGTTCGGGGATGGGCACTGGTACATTACCGCCGTCTTCGACTTGATGGCCGAGTTCTTCCAGGCGCGCTTCCAGTCCGGCGACGCGCACCGCGGATGGCCCCATATCCACGCCACGGCGCGACTGGCCGAGATCGAGAGGAACACCGATGACACGAATTTTGCGAGGGGTGATGCTGGTCGAGTTCGCAGTAGTCGTCATGCCTGCCTATTTTCCTAGCGCGTCGGGCAGGCCTTTGTAGTAGCGGAATCCTTCCATCGGCTTGCCATCTTTCATGCGGACGCTGGCGCGCGCGTCCTCTTTCATCTGCTTCACTTCTGTTTCGGAAGGATTTGCGTTGTAGTTCTTCCACCCGGGACCGTACTGGCTCACGTACTTGGAGAACGCATTTACTTTCTTGTCGACGAATTCGCTGATGTCAACCCAAACGTTCTCGTCGTCATGATCGTAATCGTTGTACAGGAGATATTCCGGGACCATCCACTCTTTGAGTCCCTCTTGCGTAATCTGGCCTTCGAAAAGCAGGCGCCACATGGCGGCGCGGGCGGCATCAGCCGAGAGATAGGCGGCGGCGCGGTGATCGGACTTATGCCATTTCTGATAATTCTTTCCGGGGTCCCAAGCCATCAGTACAGTGGGGCGCAGTTTGCGAATCCAGCGCACCAGGTTTTCGACCACCGCCTTGCGGTCCTCGAACTCGAGAAGGCCGTCGTCGTATCCGAGATTGATGTAGTGATCGCCGGGAATACCGAGTTCCGCGAGGGCCGCGAGTTCCTCTTTACGTCGAATCTCTGCCAGTTGCATGCGGGAGAGGCTGGGGTCCTGTGTACCGACGTTTCCAGTTGTTAGCGTCACGATGTAGAGCTGATTTCCGTGCGCCTGCAGCATGGCGAGAGTGCCATGAGAAAGTGCGTCGTCGTCGGCATGGGCGCCGATCAGCATGATGGTTTTTCCGGACCACTTTTCTATGGGGACGTCCGGCTTGTAAACCGGCTGCTGTGCCACGGCGAGCATGGCGAAGGCAAGGCAGAGATGAGAACAGAGAAATCTCTTCACGGAGATCCTCCTGCGGGCTGACTACGGATAGAGACGATACAGCATTCTTGGGAACGGAATGGTCTCGCGCACGTGTTCCAGACCGCATATCCAGGCGACGGCGCGCTCGATCCCCATGCCGAATCCGCTATGTGGCACGCTGCCGAATTTTCGCAGATCGAGATACCACTTGAAGGCTTCTTCCGGCAAACCGTGCTCGTGAATACGCTTCAGCAGTAATTCATGCGACGCAGTACGCTGCGAGCCGCCGATGATTTCGCCGTATCCTTCGGGAGCGAGCACATCCACGCACAAGGCGAGTTCCGGGCGATGCGGATCGGGCTCCATGTAAAACGCCTTCACCTTCGCGGGATAGCGATGCACCATGAGCGGCTTTTCGAATTGCGAAGAGAGGTAGGTTTCATCGGGCGAGCCCAGGTCCCCACCCCACTCGAATTTCGTCTCTAGCGCCCCTTTGGCATGTCCTTCGTGCAACATCTTGACGGCTTCGTCGTAGCTGAGGCGCGGAAAAGGCGGCGCGATCTTTTCCAGCCTGGAAATATCGCGGCCGATGGTCTGCAGATCGCTGCGCCGGCGATCGAGGCAGCGCTTCACGATAAAACTGATGAAGGCTTCGGCAACATCCATCAGATCGTCGAGCGTGGCGTAAGCGATTTCGGGTTCGACCATCCAGAACTCGGTGAGGTGTCGGCGCGTTTTCGACTTCTCCGCGCGGAAGGTTGGGCCGAAAGAATAGACTTTTCCGAGCGCCATCGCGGTTGCTTCGATATAAAGCTGGCCCGATTGCGTGAGGTATGCCTGATCATCAAAATAGTCGACTGGGAACAGCGTGGTCGTGCCCTCGCAAGCCGCTGGGGTGATGATCGGGGGATCCGTGAGGGTGAATCCGCGCTCGTCGAGAAAATCGCGCGCCGCTTTGATGATTTCCGCACGCACCCGTAAAATCGCCGCCTGTCGCTGTGAGCGCACCCAAAGATGACGATGCTCCATCAGAAAATCGGTGCCATGTTCTTTGGGGGTGATCGGGTAGGGATCGGACTCCGGCACGCGCTGCAACACCTGCACATTCGAAACATCGAGCTCGTAGCCGCCAGGCGCGCGTTTGTCGGTGCGGACTTTGCCTTCCACAATCACGCTCGATTCCTGCGTGAGCGTTTTTACGGAATCAAAAACCTCTGGCGGAACCGCGTTCTTAGGAACGACGCCTTGAATGATTCCGGAACCGTCGCGAAACTGCGGAAATAGGAGCTTGCCGCTCTCGCGCAGATTGTAGAGCCAACCGCGAATAGTGACGGATTGGCCTTCATGCTTGCCGATTTCTGCGATCGTAGTTACTGGTGCCATAGTTTGGGAAGTCATTCACCGCCCAGAACGCCGAGAAAAATAAAAAGCAAGGGAAACTCTTCCGAGGTGTTTTTCCGCAAGTCATGCCTAAACCAAGTTCGGCAACCCAGCAGTGTGTTTCAAAAATGCCTGACGCCGTATCCGTCCCAAAGCTTATATTCTTGAAACACTCTCCACTCTGCTCGGCGTTCTCGGCGGTGAAATTCTTTCACGCTGCTTCCAGCTTTTCGAATGCCTGCGGCAACATTTCGAGCGGATTTACTTTCTCCTCGCTCTCGAGTTCCAGCAAAACGGGCGGTGTCTGAGGGGCGGAGCGCAACAGCTCCATCGCTTCCTTCCAATCGATCGTTCCCTGCCCAGGCCACAAGTGTGAATCTTTATCTTTCCCATTGTCGTGAACGTGCGAAGATCTCACGTAGTTGCGCAAAATCTCGAACGCCTCGCGGACGGAGCTCATGATGTGCGCGTGCCCGAAGTCGAAGCAAACGCCAACATCGTCGAAGTGCGCCTGATGAATCAGGTCTACCAATTTGTCTGGGCTAGAAAGCTCGTTGGGAATATTTTCCAGCAAAACGCGCACGCCGAGCGGCTTGGCAAAGGCGCGCAGATGCTCGATGGAAGTCATCGCCGCTTCGAATTTTTTCTCGCTGAAGCTTTCGTTGGGTGTGCCCAGGTGCTGGACCAGAAAACGGAATGGAATCTGCTCGGCAATTTCCAGCGAACGTTTAATTTCATCCATCGCGTCGACGCGATGCGCGCGATCCGTAGAAGTAATATTGATGGGCGGGGCACCAGTTCGTCCCCATTCGTAGTCGGCGAAAAGCGGCGAGTGCACCGAGTTCAGCGGGATGCCGCTGCCACGAAACCATTCAGCAATTTCTTTGACGTGGGCTTTGCGATTCGCGTAGTCGAGATGCTGGCGAGCCGCGAAAATTTCAATCGCCTGCACTCCGTTTCGAACCAGGCCATCGAGAATGCCGGGATGCAGGCGCTCTTTGACGAACAGATAAGTTGAGACCGCTTTCACCATGCGATTTCCACAATCATTGCAACTTTCCGAATGCCAGCTCGCGCTGAAACGCTTTTAGGAAACTCGACGACGCTGCTTGCTCCGGCCCGTGCGATCTGCTCTTCTGCTCCCTTTTGCTCGGGCCGCAATCCTAAATTATCAATCCCCCAACACTTTCAATATCCTATCGCCTTACCGTGACTTCTGACGTCAGTCGCGCCGAGGCGCGTACCGGTTTTCTCATCGATGGCAATGCATTCTGCATCGCTCCAGTAAGGCGAGACATGCTCGCCATCATGCAACCCGACTTGCACCTTGTAGCCCATTTGCTCGAGCAGGTTAATGGTGTCCGGCGAGAACCATTTCTCGACCATCAGCACATCGGGCAGCCATTGATGATGAAAGCGCGGCGCATCGACCGCTTCCTGAATATTCATGCCGTAATCGATAACGCCCATCAGAACGTTGGCGACGGTGGAAATGATCTTCGAACTGCCCGGCGAACCCAGCACCATCACCGTCTTTCCATCGTGAACGACGATGGTGGGCGTCATCGACGACAGCGGCCTTTTGCCGGGCCCGATCTCGTTGGCTACACCCTGAATCAGGCCGTCGGCATTGGGCACGCCCGGCTTGGCGGAAAAATCATCCATTTCGTCGTTGAGCAGAAAACCTAGGCCATCAGCCGTGACACGGGAGCCGAACCAGTCGTTGATCGTGGTCGTCACCGCGACAGCGTTGCCTTGTTCATCGACGACCGAGTAGTGGGTGGTGTGATTTGACTCGTGGGGTGCGGCCAGTAGAGCATGATTTCCAGCGACCTGCTCCAGTTCACTGAATACCTCGGGCCGCTTCAATTCCTTGCTGGGAGTGGCGCGCATGGGATCAATCGTATCCTGCCATGCCGCGGCATATCGTTTGTCAATCAACTGGGCAATGGGAATTTTGGAAAAGTCCGGGTCGCCAAGAAACTCCGCGCGATCAAAAAATGCTCGGCGAAAAGATTCTGTGGTGAAGTGAATGGAGAGCGCCGAGCGGCTTTGCAACTTGGCGAGATCGTAGCCCTCCAGAATATTGAGCGACTCGATCAGGACTGCTCCGCCGGACGAAGGCGGGGGCGCGCTGATCACTTCGTAGCCGCGATAGGTTCCGCGCACCGGCGGTCGATCTTTGACTTCGTAGTGAGCCAGATCGTCGGCGGTGACCAAGCCTCCGCCCTTGGTGATGGCAGCAGCCAGTTGGCGGGCCAAAGTCCCGTGATAAAAATCGTCAGGATTCCCGGCGATGCGTTCCAGGGTGCGCGCCAGATCCGGTTGCCGAAAAGTCTCGCCCGGCTTATAGAAATCTCCATCGCGCTGAAAGACCCGCCGCGATTCCGGAAACCGCGCCAGATCGTGATCGTGGAAATCCTGCGCCTCGCTCCAGGTGAGAGCATACCCATCGCGCGCCAGCTTGATTGCCGGAGCCATGACTTGCTTGAGCGGAAGCTTGCCCCAGTGCTGCTCGGCGTAAACCATCCCTGCGACCGACCCCGGCACTCCGATCGATTTGTAGCCGATCTCACTGGCGCCCTCGATCACATTTCCATGCGCGTCGAGATACATGTCGCGCGTAGCTGCGGCAGGGGCCTTCTCGCGATAATCGAGAAAATGCGTTTGGCCATCCGCCATGCGCACCAGCATGAATCCACCGCCGCCGATATTGCCCGCTGCCGGATGCACCACGGCCAAGGCGAACCCCGTAGCCACTGCCGCATCCACGGCATTGCCGCCTGCCTGCATGATCTCAGCCCCGGTGCGGGATGCGAGTTCCTGCGAACTGACTACCATTGCATGCTGCGCGCGTACCGGTTGTATGGCGGCGAAAAGCGGAACCGCTGCGAATGCGAGGAAAGCGAGGACCGGGAGACAAAGAAGCGATTTGTGGGGAGGCCGCATGCAGCTTGTAAGTTATCCGGGGTTGCGGGGAACTCTTGAGGCTAGCCGAGCGCAGCAATTTCAGTCAAATCCGTGCGTAGCCGGCTCCGCGTGAAGAAACAGCGGGTCCTCCACGCTAATGGATCTGCACCTGGCGATCTATCCCCTTTGGAGGGGACGGCAGAATTGGAATGGCATTCGTCAGAGCCTTACTTCTTCTTTTTTGCGTGGCGGTTCGTGCGGACCCGTGCCGCAGATTTCTTTACCGCACGCGCTCGCGCTGTTCTTCTACTGGCCTGACGCGGCGTTTTGGCGCTGATCATCTCGTACGACTGGCGGATCAAGACCTTCAACTCAGCACTCGCCACAGCATCCAGGCGGTCGAGCATCACCCATTTGAACCGGCCGACATAGGGCGCGGGACGAATATCCTCCCGCTCGATCAGTTCGGCGAACGCCTCCGGCGCACATTTGAAGGACAAGCGCACACGATCCAATCCGAGGACCGCAAACATCTTCCCGGCAGTCCTAAAGCAAAGAGCGTCTCCCCACTGCAGCTTCTCGGTGCTGTCGCGGAAAGACAAGCAATATTTGCGAATGTCGTCGGTGTTCATCGGGAACAATCGTTTCGCAAAATTGTCGCGAATCTATTTCGGTTTCCCGTATTCAGTATTGAAATGCAGCCGGATCTCTCCGCAGGTTCCCTGCTCCGGGGAATACACCACGCACGAATCGAAGGGCCGCGAGTAAACATGCAGGCTCACGGCACGCGCATTGTAGTCGCGCGGGTTCAGCACGCGATGGACTGGATCCGCCGGGTCCACTGCGCAGGGTTGCGCGATGTTCATCTCGACCGTATTCTTCGGCTCGAGACGGCAGCGTCCTGCCTGCAGATCCTGATGCACGAGATGAAAATTCTCAACCTGCAGACGGCCTATCGGAGCGGCCATCCAGCAATTCTGGCCGCGATGGTTGTGCACCGAACTCGCCTGTCCGACCTCCCAGCAGATCGCCATCAATTCATAGAGAGGCGTTCGGTCGATCAGATTGCGGGTGTAATGCTGCCGGTCCCAGGTCAAATAGGGAGCGATAGATTCAGTGGTCACCGGCATTTCCTGCAAGACATGGAGCAGAGTCTCGATCTGATCGAAAGCCTTCGCCGGGAGTTTGTGTAACTCTTCGATCAACCGCTCAATGGGAACAAGCTTCGCTGCAGTAATCATCAGAATGGTCCGAAGTTTGAGTATAGCGCTGGCAATGCCGGGAAAGTCTGCGGAGTATCGAAGAGGAAGTCAAAGCTTCGCATTTCGCTGCGCCCGCGCGATCCCGGCCTTTAAGCCTCTCGTCACTGCGCGCGCGTATCCGCCCTCGTCCATTGCGGCCATGGTCGCGGCAGCGATTCCTCCCGGCGTGGCGGCTTCGTGCAGAAGGTGGTCGAGGTCCAGTTCGCTGTCGCGCCAATATGTAATGCCATCAGCCAACGCGTGCGCCGCCGCAATCAATGCTGTCCGTTTATCAAGACCCGCACTCTCTGCGGCCCTCGCCAAAGTCGCCAGAGCATGATAGCCGTGGCTGGGCGAGTGCGTGGCCGTGATCGTATCCATTTGCCGCTCAGGAATTTCCAGCACCAATCCGACCTGTTCGAACAACTGCCGAACTTGTGCCCGCTCCGACACAGTCACGGTGCGTTCGAAAGTCACGGGCGTCAGCCCGCGATCAATGCGGCACACCGGACTCGGCATGGCGCGGACCCAATGCACGGCAGCGGGCAACCACGTGCGTAAATTGCGGAATGGTATGCCAGCCGCGAGGCTGACGCATAGCTTCGGTGGACTCGCGCCACAGCGTGCCACTTCGTGAATCATCTCCTTCACCGAACCCGGACGCACTGCAACGATGAGCATCTCCGCCTGCCCGACGGCTGAGCTGAGATCACGCGCAATCTCTATCCGCGACTCTCGCCGCAATGCCCGCAACTTCTCGGGATGCCGATCATAAACAACGATCCTTCGCCGATACTTGGCCAGCCGCAATCCCGCTGCCAGCGCGCTTGTGATTCGACCTCCGCCCAGAAAAACTATCGCTTTCATCTTCGTGTCTTGATCCTGCCTGGGGGCAGCTTCCCTGATGTGAACGGTGAATCCAAAGCAACGAAGTTTACCGGCTCGCCAATCCCCCCGCGGTTTCACCACCATCCAGCGTGTACACGTGGCCGGTGGCGAAGGCCGCGTCGTCCGATGCCAGATAGGCAAATAATCCCGCGATCTCCTCTGGCGACGCGTGCCGTCCCAGCGGAATCTTGCGATTCACTTCCTCGAGCATCACGTCGGAATACTCTGCGCGCTGCATCGGTGTCAGTACATATCCCGGAGCCACGGCGCACACGCGCACCTTCGGAGCTAGCTCAAGCGCGATCGACCGCGTCAGTTCGATCACTGCCGCTTTGGTTGCGTTGTAGTCGGCGTAATAGGGATAACCCATGATCCCATTTGTCGATGCGGTCTGGAGGATCACGCCACTGCCACGCTCCCACATATGCCGCGCGGCCGTTTGAGCGACATAAAACATGCCGGTCAGGTTTACGCTGACCACGCGTTCCCATTCCTCGGGCGTGATGTCCAAAAACTTGTGACGGATGCTGATGCCCGCGTTGTTGATCAGGACATCGACACCATCCATCAGCCGGATCGTTTCGGCGAACGCGGCTTCGACCTGCATGAGGTCGGTGACGTTCGCAATGATCGCTTCCCCAAGCGCAGGCAGTTCGTGCTTGATCCGCTCGCATCCTGTGTCATCACGATCGAGAACGCAGACGCGAGATCCTTCTTCCAGGAAGCGCGCTGCCGTGGCTGCTCCGATGCCGCTCGCCCCACCAGTGATCAACACGCGTTTATCTTTTAACCCCCGCATGGAATCTCCTCAGTTCGTATACGGGACTTTCGGGTTCGCTCCTCCAATATCGTCGTGCCCACACAATCAACATCCTGCCGCTCGTACTCCAATCGTATGCGGAACCGCCCGCAACTGGGTGAGCAGTTTGTCGTCGCAGGGCCGATTGATGTCATAGATCGCATATCCCAGCGTGCCGCGGGTGTCGAGCACCTGGCGCTCGATGTTGATTCCGCGATCCGCGAGAATGTCGTTAATCGCCCGGAGAATGCCGGGCACATTGTGGTGGATATGCATCAAGCGGTGCGATCCCGCCTCATACTCCAACTGGCAGTGCGGCAGGTTGACGCTCAGCATCGAGTTGCCGGTGCGGAGATAATCCAGCAGCTTCGCCGATACAAACGATCCAATATTCTGCTGCGCCTCTTCGGTCGATCCCCCGATGTGCGGAGTCAGGATAACGTTGGGCAATCCCTGAAGCACGCTTTTGAACCCCGTGCCGGATTCCGGCTCTTGAGGAAACACGTCAATAGCGGCGCCGGAAATCTTGCCCGACTTTAGACACGCGGCCAGCGCGTCGTGATCGACGACAAAGCCACGACTCAGGTTGAGGAAACACGCGCCATCTTTCATCGTCCGGAACTCTTCAGCGCCAAACAGATTCTGATTCTGCGGCTTGCCATCGACGTGCAGGGTGACTAGATCGGCGGTCGCAAGCAACTCGTGGAAGCCGACCGGCCGCGCATTCCCGCGTGCCAGCACATGCGAGACATCGTAGAAGATGACGCGCATGCCCATCGCCTCGGCGAGATCCGAGATCTGGGAGCCGATCTTGCCGTATCCCACAATGCCCAGTGTGAGCCCGCGGACTTCGTGTGCGCCGGCCGCTGACTTGTTCCAGACGCCGGAGTGCATTTGGGTTGAGACGGCGAACGTTCGGCGGAGCAGCACAACGATCTCTCCCATGACCAGCTCCGCCACCGAGCGCGAGTTCGAATGCGGATCGTTAAAGACGGCGATACCCCGTTCGCTCGCCGCCGCGCGATCAATTTTTTCCACGCCGATACAGAACGCACCAATGGCGACCAGCGCATCGGGCTTTTCGGATGGGGTGTGATTGGTGGCGGCTTCGAGCACCGATGGCGTGACCCGAGTCTTCGAGCGCACGCCCAGAATCGACACGCCGCGAATCTTCGCCATCAGATCGCGCTCCTCGAGCGCGGAAGGTAACGATTCGACCTCACATCCCGCGTCGCGAAATACCTGGACCGCGACTGCGCTGATGTTCTCCAGCAACAGAACTTTCAAACATCCTCCCTTTATTGGGGTTTGGCAGAACAGAATAGCAGGCGTGGCTGGGTGGGCTCGCGCGGAAAGGGTTTTGGACTCGTGCCGGCTGGCGGTTGCTCGGCTGCAGTTTGCCATCCCAAGCGAGCTTGAGATCCTGGCTTTGCCTTCCGCGATGGCATCTGCGAAACTGGCGACTTATCGCGAGTTCGGATCACGTCATCCATGGGTAAAATTCACGTTCTCTCGGAACAAGTCGCCAACAAGATCGCAGCGGGCGAAGTGGTGGAGAGGCCCGCGTCGGTGGTGAAAGAGATGCTGGAAAACTCGCTCGATGCGGGCGGGACGCGAATCAAGATCAGCGTGGAGGCGGGCGGCAAAAAGCTCATTCAAATCACCGACAACGGATGCGGGATGGTGCGCGACGACGCCATGCTGGCGTTTGAGCGGCATGCGACCTCGAAGATCAAGAATGCCGAAGATCTGCTGAGCGTGGCGACTCTGGGATTTCGGGGCGAGGCGCTGCCCTCGATCGCGTCGGTGTCGCGGCTGCGGCTGGAAACGCGGGCTGCCGAAGAAGGTTCAGGAACGGTGGTCGAAATCAACGGTGGGAAAATTGCGCGGGTGGAAGAGGCAGGGCTGCCGCCGGGAACCTCGATCACGGTGCGCGATCTGTTTTTTAACACTCCGGCGCGGAAGAAATTTCTGAAGTCGGAGTCGACCGAGTTGTCGCACATCGCGTCGCTGGTGACGCATTATGCCCTGGCTCACCCGGAAAAGCATTTCGAACTGCATTCGTCGACGAATGCGATACTGGTCGCGCCTCCGGTTGCAGGGTACAGCGAGCGCGTCTATCAGATATTCGGAAAAGAGACGCTGGATCAGCTGATTCCCGTGGCCGCGCGGCAGGCGTTGGAACGCGTGGGATTGCCTCAGCCGCCGCCTTGGCGCAGGGATTCGGTCTCGTTTGCGGAGGAGGACTCCGAATCCGATGCTTCACAGTCCGGAGCGGCTACGCCACACGACGCGGGCGAGATCCGCGTGCATGGTTTTGTGTCCAAGCCAGAGATTCAGAAGCTGAACCGGAATTCAATTTTCGTATTCGTGAACGGACGACTGATTCGGGATCGATTGGTGCAGCATGCGCTGACCGAGGCTTATCGCAATATCATCCCGCCGACGGTGTATCCGGTGGTGCTGCTTTTTCTGGAATTGCCGGCAGGCGAGGTCGACGTGAATGTGCATCCCTCGAAGACGGAGGTGCGATTTCGCCAGCAGACGGTGATGCATGACTTTGTTCGCGAGGTGGTGCGCGCGGCCCTGATGAACGCACGTCCTGTAGCGCAGTTTGTTACCGAGATTCGTGCGCATGCGACGGCGAGTTCCGCACTGACACCCGGAGCGATGACCCCGGGAGTGGAGTGGGAGCCGACCACAGGATTGCCCGGGTCAAATTCCGCAACCTATCGCATAGGAGACGAGGGTGGGGCACTCTCCATGCCTGATTTTCTTCCTGATGCTGAATTTGCGTTGCAGGGTCAAATGCCTCCTTCAGTTTCAGGACGGTTGGCGTTCGGGGGCGGTATTGCAGTGGAGGCGAATGCGGCCATACCTGTGGCGCGAGGACTCGAGGAGCGGCAGTTGCAATCGGTTCCGGTCGTTGGCACCGAGCCTGAGCCTGATAGTGGTTGCTCGCCGATGCTGGAGATTCGGGATGAGGAGCCGACGCTCTCGGCTTTGAGCACGCTGCGTCCTCTGGGACAGATTCGGAATTCGTTTATTTTGGCGGTCAATGAAGACGGGCTGTGGATCATCGATCAACATGTGGCGCATGAACGCGTGCTGTTTGAACGAGTCCTGAAGCAGAGAGCAGCGCAGCGAGTCGAGAGCCAGCGATTGCTCATGCCGATCGTGGTGGAGTTGTCTCCGGCGCAGCAGGCGGTATACGCAGAAATTTCGGAGGAACTCGCGCACAACGGCTTTGAAGCCGAGCCATTTGGAGCGCGCAGCGTTGCCATCAAGATGGCGCCAGCTGGAGTGGAAGCTTCAGCCGTCGAGCACCTGCTGCATGAGTTGCTCGATCAGTTCTCGCGCGAGGAGCAGTCGCTGAATCTGGAAAAAATTCGGACGCGCATCGCGGCCTCGATTGCCTGCCATGCCGCGATCAAAGTAAATATGCCGCTGGAAAAGAACAAGATGGAATGGCTGCTGAGGGAGCTGGCAAAAACCGATCATCCTATGTCATGCCCGCACGGCAGGCCAGTGGTGCTGCGGTATTCTGTGAGGGATATTCAGAAAGCGTTTAAGAGAATCTAGTCGCGGGGTCCTGAGTTGGAGGGGGCTTTTCCAGGCTCTTGCTCGTCGCTTGCGACTCGAAGCTCACCATGACTGATCTCGAACTCCAACAAGTGCGGCGCGAGAAGTGGCGGCTGAATGGCAAGCCCCTCCGGACGCTGGAGCAGGCGCGCGCGTTTGTGGAAGAGGTTGGGTTTTGCCTGATGTATCCGCAGCGGCCGCCGCTGCTGGCGCCGACCTTCATGGGCGCGTTTGTGGGTGCGGACGACCACCTGCCCGTATGGCAGCAAGCATTCGCGGATCAGAGGGCGGCGGACGCGACAGAACTCATGGTGCGACTATTGCGTGAGAGGGCCGCCTTTGAAGCGAACCTGTTCGAGGAGAACAACGGATTTCTTCTCGCGGCCTCGGTATTTCCTTATTTCTATGCGCTGGTCGGTGAACGCAATCCCAAGCTGGCGCCGAAAGCGGGGACACGGTCGCCATATTCGCAACTCGCTTGCGATGCATTCGCGATCATTCAACGCGAGGGCGCATTGTCGAAGCAAAAGCTGCTGGAGAAACTGGGCGGCGGACTCTCAATCGCGGCCGTCGATAAGGCGCTGGCGGAGTTGTGGTCGAAGCTGCGCATCACGCGCGTAGACTACAAGCCGAACGAGGGCTCGGTTTGGGACCTGCTGTATCGCTGGGCGCCGGAGGCAGTGAAAGAAGGCGTAGGCTTGTCATTGCCGGAGGCGCTCTCGGCATTGATTTCGAAATATCTGGATTGCGTGATCGCGGTTGAGCAGTTGGAACTGGAAACCTTCTTTGGGAACTTTATCGCCCGCTCGAAGGTGAAAGATGCGGTGCATGCGCTGCTGGCGGCGCGCGAGCTGAGTTTTGTGCACGTCGGCGGAAAGACGATGCTGCAGATCACGCCAGCAAAGGCTGTAGCTTCGCCGCAACGAACAGCGGCGCACTGAAGCACGTAATCCTCAACAAATTTCTTGCGTCAAAGTGATTCCAACTCCAGCTCGTATCGCGGGCGTTTGGCTCCCTCGCCGACGGGACTGCTGCACCTTGGTCACGCGCGCACTTTCTGGATTGCGGCGCGGCGCGCGGCTGAGCACGGCGGACAGTTGATTCTGCGGAATGAAGATTTGGATCCGCAGCGCTGTCGGCCGGAGTTCGTTCAGGCGATGCTGGAGGATCTCCGCTGGCTGGGTATCGAGTGGACCGAAGGGCCGGGCAGCGGCGGGCCGTTTGCTCCGTATGCGCAGAGCCAACGGCGCGTGCATTATTTGGCGGCATGGAAAAAGCTGTGCGAGGTAGGTTGTGTCTACCCGTGTACGTGTTCGCGCAAGGATGTGGCCCAAGCGGCAGGGGCTCCGAACGAGGGCGACGATGAGCCGATCTATCCCGGAACGTGCCGGCCTGCGAAGAGCACGAACGGCGCTGTCAAGCTTCGCCCGACCGGGCCCATTCGACTCGCTGCGCTCGCTCAGGTCAGGCTAACGAGGGCGGCCGTCCCTACATGGGTTGAGCCTGCGGGAGTGAACTGGCGTTTTCGCGTTCCCGATGGTGAAGAGATTTGTTTCATCGATCTGCATCTTGGTCCACAGCGGCTGATTGCTGGCCGCGATTTCGGAGATTTCATCGTGTGGCGGCGAGACGATGTACCGGCATATCAATTGGCTGCCGTGGTGGATGATGCCGCCATGCGAATTACAGAAGTGGTGCGCGGGGCCGACCTGCTGAAATCGACGGCGCGCCAGATTTTACTGTTTCGCGCGTTGGGACTGAGGCTGCCTGCTTACTATCATTGCGATCTGGTAAGAGACGAAGTTGGTGTTCGGCTGGCGAAGCGGCATGATGCCCTGAGTATTCGCAGGCTGCGGAGGTTGGGATGGACGCCGGAACAGGTGAGAGGCTGAGCGAGCTTCTTGGTCCGGAATTCGCCACTTAAAGTCGCAAAGACAGCGAGTCTAGGATGGGGCAAGCCGAAATGCTTTTTTTCATACCGAGAAAATGTGAAATTGATGCATCGGCTTGAACCGACTTCCGGCTGCCCGTAGACTTGAAATATGCACGTGCACGTCCACGGGGCGGGCGGTCCAACGCGAGTCCTGAAGATCTCGCTGGGCGTGACCTTAGCCTATATCGTGCTGCTGGTCGCGGCCGGTTTGCGGGCGCATTCCCTGGCGCTGCTATCCGAAGCCGGACACAACCTTTCTGATTTTCTGGCGCTGCTCCTATCGCTCGTCGCAGTGTATTTCCAGTCGCGACCGGCCAGTTCCACCAAAACTTACGGATATCAGCGGGCGGGAGTGCTGGCCGCGCTGGTGAATGCCAGTTCGCTGGTGGTGGTTTCGTTCTTCATCTTCTACGAGGCATTCCGGCGGCTGCAGCATCCCGAACACGTGCAAGCGGGGATGATGATGGCGGTTGCGGCAGCCGGGGTGGTCATGAACGGGGCAATCGCGCTGCTGTTGTACCGGTCGGGCGGCGACGTAAACATTCGCAGCGCGCTGCTGCACGAACTGGGAGATACGCTTTCGACCGCCGCAGTGATTGCGGGCGGCTGGGCGATTCTGGTCACGAACAACTACTGGATCGATTCCGCGCTGTCGGTAGGCATTGGCGCGCTGATTCTCTGGTCCGGGTTCGGGATCGTCCGCGAGACGCTGAATATTCTGCTGGAAGGCACGCCGCGCGGGATGAAGCTGGAGAAGATCGAGTCGGCAATTCGCTGCGTGGAAGGGGTGAATGACGTGCACGACCTGCACGTATGGAGTATCGGATCGGAGACGCATGCGCTCTCCTGCCATATTTCGATTGCCGACATTCCGCCGTCGGTGAGCGAGCGCATTCTGCGGGACGTGAAAGAATGCCTGCTGCACGATTTCCGCATCGACCACACCACCATTCAGTTCGAGCATGTGGAATGCGAAGTGGCGCATGGATGCGTGATTCCGGTCGCAGAGAGCGGGGAAGAGCACCAGCATCACAGTCATTAAATGAGACGGCAATTGGAGCGGAAGGGCTTGGATGAGTAAAATCGTCTGCCTAAATAGGTTGCCGTGCGCCGGTAGCAAGTCAGCGTGCTAACAAATTTCCAGCACTCGCATCACGGCAACTCGGGGGAAGATTGGAGGATTGTTCAAGGCTGGCATGTTCGGCCTGCTCGCGTGCTTCTTGCTACGTCGCACCGGCGATCTATGGATGCCCATCGGGTTTCACATGGCGATCGACTGGGTCACCTTGGCTGTCTGGCGGTACTGTCGGCCCGGAAGGCTGTGTTCTCTGCACCTTGCGCATCCTTGCGGTGTGGTTGATATGCGCAGCTTGGCTGCGACAACGGCGGCATCCGGACTTGTCTTCATCTAAGAATCCTAACCTCACCGCCGTATGTAGCTGACGATCGAAACAACTTAAGTTAAGAAAGACTCGCGAACCTTGACTGGCGAAGCATCGCGTTGACCGAGGCAACCCGACCCTTAGATCGAAAACGCAGTGCCTTGGCCGTGTTCACAAGCCGGCCCGCTTCCCTTGGTTCGTCCAAATTTCACGCACGCGCTCGATGGTGTCGGCGTCTTCTGGTGATTTGTCTGACCGCAGTCGGACGATTCGGGGGAAACGCAGGGCGTAACCGCTGTCATGACGGTCGGACTTCATCATGTTGTTGAAGGCGACTTCAAGAACGATTTTGGGTTCGACGACCAAGCGGAATCCCTGATCGTCGACGGTGTGGTCGAGAAACCATTTTGTCATTTCGGCAATTTCGGCGTCGGTGAGGCCGGAATAGGCTTTGCCGATATTAACCAAGCGATCTTTATTCGTATCCCAAACCGCGTACGTGTAATCGCTGAGCACGCCGATGCGTTTACCATGACCGTACTCAACGGCGGTCACCACGACATCCAGCGTGGCGAGTTCGCGTTTCATTTTCAGCCACGATTTACCGCGCTTGCCGGGTGTGTAGGCTGAGTTGAGATCCTTGATCATCAGACCTTCGTTGCCGCGAGACTGAGCGGAGACGAAAAGCTCTTCCAACTGTTCGGGAAAAGCTGCACGAAAAACGGGAGCGCGGATAATGCTAGCGGGCGTGGTTGGCGCATCGGAGTCGAAGGCGAGCGTTCCCTGTTTTAAGGTTCTCTGCGTCCTCGTATCTTCATGGCGAACTCGTTCGGCCGATAGCAGTTCATCGAGAATACGTGCGCGTTCTAGGAGAGAACGATCCAGCACCAGTTCGCCATTGAGGTACAAAACGTCGAAGACCAGATAGGCGACCGGACTTTCTCGCAGCATTTTGTCGCTGACTCTCTTTCGCCCCAAGCGCTGCTGAAGAATTGTGAAGGGCCGGGCGCGACCGAGATTTGTAACATGTTGTTCGCCGCTTTCGGTTTTGTCCGCGTGAGGCGAAACCTGGTCGACAATTTGCCGGGTATCGCCCGGCTTAGCGGGATATTCCCAAGCTACGATTTCGCCGTCGAGAATGGCGTCGTGGGGCAGGCCGGCCAGTGCGCCGGGCAGTTCGGGGAAAGATTCGGTGATCTCATCGCGAGTGCGGGAGAAAAGTTTTACCTCACCCGAGGAAACATGGGCCTGGGCACGGATGCCGTCGTATTTGTCTTCGATCGCGGCGTCAGTGAAGTAGCTCAGACCCTCTTCCGGCGATTCGATGGGGCTGGCAAGCATGAATCCGAGAGGATGAAACAGACGCATCCTGGCCTCGGACAATTTGTTTTCGGCAGCGAGGCGCGTGGTTTCGCCGATGTCGCCCAGAAGCATGTTCGCGCGTTGCACCTCTGGGAGGGGGTGGGCATAAGTTTTGGCGATGGCTTCTTCGACAAGACTTTCTTTTAGGCCGATGCGCAGGTCGCCGGTGATGATCTTGACGATGTATTTCGCTTCGAGCGGAGTGGCGTGTGTGAGCAATTCGCGCACCAGCACGTCTTTGGAGCCTGTGCCGCGAGCGGCCGCAATCTGGCGGAACGCGCGCTCGATCTCGAGAACGGTTAGATTCTGATCGGTTCGTTGGGGCAGTACGTCACCAGCGACAGCTCCCAGATCGCCGCGGCGGCGATAGGCGGTAGAGATTTCGCCTTCACTTTTCTGGGAGAGTTCCGAAACGATCTGCCAGAGAGAACGCCCGCCGACCTGAAGCGTAGTTTCTTCCCAGGCAGGAAACGGTCGTCCTGACAGAAAAACGGCGGATATGGCGGCTTCGTCGATTACACATGACTTGAAATAATCGCCGACGATCGAGACTTTCTCAAGTTTCTTCGTCGTGGCCGCGACGGCCTCGCAGGTTTTGGCAAAGCGTTGCATGAAAGTCGACGCCGTCGATCGTGCTACGGCAAAAATTGTACTTTGCTATCGGCTGACCGTTGGAGCCGTTCCAAAGGGTTAATGACTCGGTCACTGGTGTGATACCCTATTCGTTGCTTCTTGTCCCCCGCAAGGATCAACTAACAAACATGCGTTTTTGGCGAAATTACGTGAAGTTTCTGGCAGCCGTGCAGCTTTTGCCGGCGCTGGAAAGTGGCGAGGAAACGCTCGTTGGCGGGCAGGCTGTGCTGGAAGGCGTGATGATGCGCTCTCCGCACGCGTGGGCAATCGCCTGCCGCAAGCCAACGGGTGAAATGGCGACCATGAGCGAACCGCTGGAGCGGCCGTCAGACAAGCATGAGTGGATGGCGTGGCCGATCGTGCGCGGAGTGATGACGCTCGGGTACGCGATGAAGCTGGGATATCAGGCGCTGCGATTTTCAGCGAATGTTGCGGTCGAAAGCGTGATGGAAACCGACGCACCCGGCGCTACGGGGAAGGATGAAATTTCGCCCGAGCAGCCGAGTGCGCGTTCTGAGAGTCGGCGGAAAGCCGCCAAACTGAGCAACTGGATGGCAGCGGTAAACCTGGTGATCTCGCTGGCATTCTTCATTTTCATGTACAAGTACATCCCCCTGTTGGCAGCGACGGAACTGAAGCGCGTCGATCCGGCGCTTGGCGGTCAGATCGTCTTCAATTTAGTGGACGGCGCGATCCGGCTGGGATTGTTTCTGTTGTTTATTTGGGGAGTGTCGCTGTGGAAGGATATTCGGCGCGTCTATGAATATCACGGCGCAGAGCATAAGACGGTATTTGCCTTCGAGAACGGTGATCCGCTTACGACCGGGGCGGTGCAGAAGTATTCGACCTTTCATCCGCGATGCGGGACCAGCTTTCTCATGACCGTAATGCTGATTTCGATTGCGTTTTACATGCTGATCCCGTTCTCAGGTTTTTGGGCGCGGTTTGCGTCGCGAATTGTCCTGCTGCCGGTGATCGCCGGAGTTTCTTACGAGATCATTCGTTTCGCCGCCAAGCATCGCGGATCGTTGTTCGCGATGATGACCGCTCCGGGACTTTGGCTGCAACGGATCACAACGCAGCCTCCCTCCGATGCGCAGGCCGAATGCGCCATTGTGGCGCTGGAGCACGCGATGGCACTTGAGAAAACGCGAGGGGGAGAGTTGGTGATTGCGTAGCAGTTCCCACCGCGCAAAAGGTTTCAATTCCCAGTTCTCGACTCTCAACAAGATTGCATAGCATAATGGCAGCATCGACAGATTCAGTGCGGCTATCTGTGGATCCGCTGGAAAGGCACATGGAGTCCGAGACTAGTAACTCAGACCTGACAACGGACAACCGGTTTACCCATGTTTGAACGACTTGACCAAATCGAAGCCCGCTACGAAGAGTTGACGCAGGCGCTGGCGTCGCCGGAGGTGATCAGCGATTCGGCGAAGTACCAGAAGACTGCCAAAGCCCACAGCGAGATTACGGCGGTGGTAGAGAAGTATCGCGAGTACAAGGACCTGAAGAAGGGGATTGCGGACAGCAAGAGCATGCTTGCCGAAGAACGCGATCCCGAGATGCGGGCGTACGCGCAGGAAGAATTGGACAAATTGGAGGGCCGGCTTTCGGCAGTCGAGGAGGAGTTGAAAGTTCTGCTGCTGCCCAAGGATCCGAATGACGAGAAAAATGTGATTCTGGAAATTCGCGCCGGAACCGGTGGAGACGAGGCCACGCTGTTTGCAGCAGAAATCTTCCGCATGTACACGCGGTATGCCGAGAGTCAGCGCTGGAAGGTCGAAGTTTTATCGACTTCGGAATCATCGGTGGGCGGACTCAAAGAAGTGATCGCCATCATTGAAGGAAGCCGGGTTTACTCGCAGTTGAAATATGAAAGTGGAGTGCACCGGGTCCAGCGCGTCCCGGAGACGGAGCAGCAGGGACGAGTGCACACGTCGGCGGTGACCGTCGCAGTACTGCCGGAAGCGGAAGATGTGGATATCAAGATCGAGCCCAAAGATCTGCGGATCGACACATTCTGCTCATCGGGGCCCGGCGGACAATCCGTGAATACGACTTATTCCGCGGTGCGCATTACGCACATTCCCACCAACACGGTTGTCAGTTGCCAGGATGAGAAATCACAGATCAAGAATCGAGAGAAAGGCATGCGCGTGCTGCGGGCGCGGTTGTATGAGATCGAAATGGAAAAGCAGCAGGAAGCTCTAGCGAAGGAACGCAGAGCGATGGTGAAATCGGGGGATCGGAGCGAGAAAATCCGAACCTACAACTTCCCGCAAAACCGCCTCACCGATCATCGCATCGGGTTTACGATTCACCAGCTCGATTCAGTCATGGACGGCAAGCTGCAGCCGCTGATTGAGGCGCTGGTCACATACTATCAGGCGGAAAAACTGAAACAAGAAGCGGCCGGGGTGGTGTAAGCGATACGTTTGTGCTTTCAGACCCTCATATGCCGGCTCTGTCGGGCGCGGAGCTACGCGCGCTGGCGGGTGGTGTTCCGCCCTTCCATCCGACTAACCAAGTTCGCACGTGTCTGTCTTCCGTGTTGAAATAGCTGCGTGCTATTGAGAGCGGCCCTAAATTCTGCCGTGAACCATCTGACAGATCAGAAGGTCCCGTCTCCGCGGATGAACGCGGAATTATTGCTCAGGTTCACGCTCGATTGCGATCGCGCCTATCTGTACGCGCATTCGGAACGAGAGCTGACCGCAGATGAGCAGGCTCGCTATGAAGCGGCGGTTGCTGAACGTGCTCACGGGGTGCCGGCGCAGTACATCACAGGACATCAGGAATTTTGGGGTATGGACTTGATCGTTAGCCCAGCGGTGCTGATCCCTCGACCGGAGACGGAGCATGTGATCGAGACCGTGCTCAGCTTGAGTCGTTCGAGCGAAACCGGCGGGCAAGAGTGCGCGCCCCACGCGACGAAGATTGTCGATGTCGGGACAGGCTCGGGCTGCATCGCTCTCGCGTTAGCTAAGGAACTGCCGGAGGCGGAAGTATATGCGACTGATATTTCGGCAGACGCGCTGGAAATTGCGCAGGCAAATGCCGCCCGACTCGGACTCGGGAGCAGGGTCCAGTTTCATCAAAGCGACCTGCTGCAGGGGCTGAGATCCGACCTCGACTTCGTGGTTTCGAATCCTCCGTACGTCGGGGAGTCGGAGGAGGACCAAGTCCAGTTGGAGGTGCGGAGATTCGAGCCGCGGGAGGCGGTCTTTGCAGGCCCCATCGGTACCCAGGTGATTGCACGACTAATTCCGGAAGCGCGAAAGGCTCTTCGTCCGGGGGGATGGCTGGTTATGGAAATCAGTGGAACGATCGCCGAGAGAGTGGCGAGCCTGCTCCACGGCTGGGAAGAGGTCAAACTCATACCCGATCTGCAATCAATTCCGCGGGTAGTGCGAGCGCGCAAGCCTCGAAGTTGAAGTTCTTTGTGGTCGAAGCGCTAAAACAGGAGGTCCCTCGACTGCCTAAAACGATTCGATTCGTTTGACTTCGCTCGGGGTGACAGCATTTAGTCAGCGCCGAATGGCGGCTGGAAGAATCTCTTCGACGTCGATGATGTCGGTGGGATAGTTTCCCGTGTAGCAGGCCGAACAATAGGAAGTGTGTTCGCCCTCACCGCAGGCCTTCCGCAGCCCTTCGAGCGAGAGATAGGCGAGCGAGTCGGCGCCGATGTAATCCCGGATCTCATCGACAGATTTGTTGGCGGCGATCAGCTGGTTCCTGGAGGGCGTGTCGACGCCGTAATAGCAGGAAGAAATCGTCGGCGGGCAAGAGATGCGCATGTGCACCTCGCGCGCGCCGGCATTGCGGATCATGCGGACGATCTTGCGGCTGGTGGTGCCGCGAACGATGGAGTCATCGATCAGCACGACGCGTTTTCCCTCAAGCAAAGAACGAACCGGATTCAGCTTCAGCTTGACGCCAAAATCGCGCACACTCTGGCGCGGCTCGATGAACGTGCGCCCGACGTAATGGTTGCGGATGAGGCCGAAGCGAAAAGGAATGCCGCTTTCGGCGGCGTATCCCACCGCGGCGGTAACACCGGAATCGGGCACGGGAACCACCAGATCGGCTTCCACGGGAGATTCCTTGGCGAGCTGGCGTCCTAGGTTTTCGCGGCTGGTTTGCACCGCTCGACCAAAGACTATGCTATCCGGACGCGAGAAGTACACGTGTTCGAAGATGCAACTGGAAGGCTGGGCACTGGTCGAGTAAAAACGCGACTCGATCTCATCGGGTCCGACGATGATGAGTTCTCCGGGCTTGACCTCGCGATCGTATTCGGCGCCAATCAGATCGAAGGCACAGGTTTCAGAGGCGAACACGATGGTGTCGCGCGAGTGCCTGCCGGACGCGGGAATGCGGCCCATGGCGAGTGGGCGAAACCCGCGTGGATCGCGAACGGCAAAGATGCGATCGGCACTCATCATCACGAGTGAAAATGCTCCTTCTACACGCCGCAAAGCGTCGGCAATTGCATCCGGAAGTGTGTGCTCACGGGAGAGCGCGATGAGGTGAACAATGACCTCGGTATCGCTATTCGTTTGAAAAATCGAGCCCTGGCTTTCGAGGCGCTGGCGAATATGCTGGGCGTTGACCAGGTTCCCGTTGTGAGCAAGTGCGATTGCGCCTTTGTTCGATTGCACGAGAATGGGCTGCGCGTTTAACAGCGCCGAGTCTCCGGCGGTGGAGTAACGGGTGTGCCCGATGGCGACGGAGCCGCGCAGGGAGGTGAGCACGTCTTCGGTGAAGATGTCGGCGACAAGGCCCATGGCCTTGTGCTGGTGCAGGCTCAGGCCCTCGGAACTGACGATCCCCGCAGATTCCTGGCCACGATGCTGCAAGGCATGCAAGCCAAGATAGGCGAGTTTCTCGGCTTCTGGATGAGCAAAGATGGCGACTACACCGCATTCATCGTGAAATTTGTCGGGGATCCGCATTTAGCAATTGGCCTTTAGCTCTTAGGTTCCAGCTCTCACCTCTAGCTCACACCAAAAAACCGCGTTCGGACAACTGGCCTCGGCTGTCACGGTTATCCTCGACGGTCTCAAACCGCTCCCAGCAGCTCCGGATCGGTTCGCAGCCCCGATTCCAGCGCATTCTCGTATGCGCCGTGCAAGTCGCCGACCGAGGCTGAAATCACGGTCTGATTATCCAGCGAAAGCTCAAGCCGATCGGGGATCGTCTCTCCGATCAACTCCGCTGCGATTCCGTTGTTTTCGGACACTTGTTTGATTCGGGAAACATTCGCGGGGTCGCAGGAGACCACGATCCGGCTAGCATCTTCGCCGAAGAGAACGAACTCTGTGGGAAGCCCGCCAGACGCGAGATTCACGCGTGCCCCGATTCCCTTCGGGAACGCTTTCTCAGCCAACGCGACTGCCAAGCCGCCATCGGAACAGTCATGAGCCGAATCGATCAATTTTTCAGCAACCAACGCAGTGATCGTCTTCTGCAAAGCCGCTTCCTTTTCAAGATCCAACTCCGGCGGATAACCCCAGAACGTGCCGAAAATCTCTTTGGCGTACTCCGACGAGCCAAATTCACTCTCTGCGTCGGTGATATCGCCCGGCTCGCAGGCGCGCAATAGCACGATCGTGCGACCAGGAGCGGCAAAGTGCATCTTGGCGCTCTTGTGCACGTCTTCGAGAACTCCAACCACGCCAAGCACTGGCGTGGGATAAATCCCTTCTCCGAGAGTTTCGTTATAGAAGCTGACATTTCCGCCCGTGATGGGGATCTCGAGTTCCTCGCAAGCTTTCGTCATCCCATCGATGGTCTGCGAGAACTGCCACATGATGTGGGGCTTTTCGGGATTGCCGAAGTTCAGGCAGTTGGTCGCCCCGATCGGAGTTGCGCCTGAGCATGCGACTTTGCGCGCAGCTTCAGCGACGGCATGCATTGCACCAAGTTTCGGATCGAGATAACACCAGCGCCCGTTGCCGTCGAGAGCCATAGCCAAACCACGGGATGAGCCCTTAATGCGAATGACGCCGGCATCGCCGGCACCGGGGGCTTCGACCGTGTTGGTCTGCACCATGTGATCATATTGCTGCCAGACCCAGTGCTTGCTGCAAATGTTCGGGCTGGCGAGAAGATGTTTCAGGGTTGTGTTGAAGTCCTTGCTTTGGCCGAGTTGGAGGTGGTCTGGTTTTTCGCGCGGGACCGGGGGTTCCCAGCGCGCCAGCGGCCGCTTATAGAGTGGAGCGTCGTCAGTCAGTGCGGGATTTGGAATCTCGGCGACGATCCTTCCGTGCTCGCGGACGCGCAGCTTGTTGTCGTTCGTGACCTTGCCAATTTCGACGGCGTCGAGTCCCCATTTTTCGAAAATGGCGAACACTTCGTGCTCGCGGCCTTTTTGCGCAACCAGCAACATGCGCTCCTGCGACTCGCTGAGCATGATTTCGTAGGGCGTCATGCCGGTTTCGCGCTGCGGCACGCGATCGAGTTCGATTTCGATGCCGACGTGGCCGCGACCGCCCATCTCACAAGTGGAACAGGTTAGTCCGGCTGCGCCCATATCTTGAATGCCCACAATGGCACCGGTCCGCATGGCCTCAAGACAGGCTTCCAGCAGCAGCTTTTCGAGGAATGGATCGCCGACCTGAACGTTGGGGCGCTTGGCTTCCGAAGCCTCGCTGAACTCTTCGCTGGCCATGGTGGCGCCGTGAATGCCGTCGCGCCCGGTTTTCGCGCCGACGTAGATCACTGGATTGCCTTCGCCTGCGGCGCGTGCGTAGAAAATTTCGTTTTTTCGGACCAGACCCAGCGCGAAGGCGTTTACTAGTGGATTGCCCGAGTAGCATGGCTCGAATTTAGTTTCGCCGCCCAGGTTTGGAACCCCAAAGCAGTTGCCGTAGGAAGCGATGCCGCTGACCACGCCTTCGAGAATGGAGTGATTCCGATGAAGTTCTGCTCGACTCAGTGGAGCATCGGACGCCTGCTCCCTCCCCTGGATGGGGACGTGCGCGACTTCATGGCCTGTAATAGCTCCAAACCGCAGTGAATCCATGACCACGACTGGCCGAGCGCCCATGGTAAAGATGTCGCGCAGAATGCCGCCGACGCCGGTGGTCGCGCCCTGGAAGGGCTCGATGAACGAGGGGTGATTGTGCGACTCGATCTTGAAGGCACAAGCCCAACCGTCGCCGATGTCAATGATGCCTGCATTTTCGCCCGGTCCCTGTAGAACGTGCTTGCTGCGCGTGGGCAGGCGCTTGAGATGCACACGCGACGATTTGTAGGAGCAGTGCTCGCTCCACATCACGCTGAAAATGCCGAGTTCGGTCGGCGTGGGCTCGCGTTCGCCAAGCAGCTGCTTTATTTTTTCGTATTCATCAGCCGTCAGGCAGTGCTGCCGGAGGATCTCTGGAGAGAAGGCAGGAGTCAAAGAGGTGGCCATGGGGAAGCCTTATTGTCGCATTTCGAAGCGTGCGAGGATAGAGCCGAATGAAGCAGTGACAAAATGTTCGTTTCGGTTGACTCTCAGTCGCGCCATCCTGCCCATAACCGGTTTTCAAACTGAGCGAAGGATCTCCGGCGCGTCTATACATGCTCTGCGCGCGAGATCCCTCGCCCAGCCGGTGAAAGCGCGGGGCTTCGGGATGATGTCACGGGACTAAGGCCATGATCGGAACGATCACTGCGGAATGGAATGTACTTCCCTGCTACGATTCTGTTGGCATGAAATCGATCATCGTCGGAACGGCCGGGCACATCGATCACGGAAAAACGGCGCTGGTAAAGGCGCTGACTGGGATCGACGCCGACCGGCTGCAAGAAGAAAAGCGGCGCGGCATCACGATCGATCTTGGTTTCGCGCACATGGAATTGCCGCGGACGAATGGTGAGGTGCTTCGACTCGGATTCGTCGATGTGCCGGGACACGAGCGCTTTGTGCGCAACATGCTGGCGGGCGTGGGAGGAATCGATGTGGTGTTACTTGTTATTGCGGCAGACGAATCGATCAAACCGCAAACTCGCGAGCATTTCGATATCCTACAGTTGATCGGGGTAAAGCGGGGGATCACGGTTTTGACGAAATCCGATACTGTGGACCGGGAAACCCTTGAGGTCGTTCGCCTGGAGATCGAAGAATTCCTTCGCGGAACATTTCTGGAGGGCGACCCGATTGTGGCAGTGAGTTCGTTGAGCGGAGCCGGTCTCGATGACTTGAAGCGGGAGATATTGCAGGTGGCAGCAACCGTCGAAACGCGCAATTCAAACGCGTCAGCGCGCCTGCCCATTGATCGCGTGTTCACGATGAAGGGATTTGGAACGGTCGTGACCGGAACCCTGATTTCCGGAACTATTCAAAAGGAACAGGAACTGGAGGTGTTTCCGGCGGGGCAGATTGTGCGAGTGCGAGGCGTGCAGGTACATGGGCAAGCGGCGGAAGCCGCAGTCGCCGGGCAGCGTACGGCATTGAATTTGGCCGGCGCGAGCACAGACGATCTCACGCGAGGGATGACGCTGGGGCCAACCGGCACCTTTGCCGCGACACGCTCGGTCGATGTGCAATTACGGTTGCTGCCTTCCGCTCCGCGGGCATTGAAGAACCGTGCACGCGTGCATTTCCATTGTCAGACGATGGAAACGGTTGCAGAAATCGTGCTGCACGATGAGAAGCAACTTTCTCCCGGCAAAGAAGAGTTTGCGCGAATCCGATTGCCCGAACCAACGTTGTTGCTGCCCGGAGATCGATTCATCATCCGTCAGTTTTCGCCGGTTGTAACGATTGGAGGTGGAGTGATCCTAGATTCGACGCCGATTGGGCGGGCATCCCCGGCGAAAAAGAGCATGCAAATTCTGGGAGGATCCGATCGCGAATCGATTCTGAAATTTCGCATCGAGCGGCGGAATACCGATGGAGCCGAAGTTACTCATCTCGTGAAAGAAACGGGCTGGACCAGAGGCCTTATCGAGTCGCTACTGGCAAAGCCGGTGAAAGACGGACAGATCGTGCGCCTTGGGGACATGTTTCTGAATGTCTCGCCCTGGGAGGGGTTGAAGCATGAAACGATTGCTGGGCTCGCAGAATTCCACAGCAAGAATCCACTGGCAGGAGGTATCAGCAAGGAGGAATTGCGTGAGCGGGTCGGAATGAGCGCCTTTGTTTGCCAAGCGGTGGTACAGAATCTCGCGCAGGAGAAGAAGGCAGAGATTGCGGGAGATCTGGTGCGGCTCCCGGGCCGTGGCGTCGTGATGAAAGATGAAGAGGCGGAGTCGAAAAAGAAGATCGAAGAAGCATTTGCTTCGGCAGGACTGAAAGTTCCGGCACTGCACGATGTACTCGCGGGGCTGAAAGTGGACAAAATTCGAGCACAGAAAATTGTTACGTTACTACTGCGGGAAAAGGTATTGATTAAGATTTCGGACGAACTGGTATTTCATCACAGAACGCTCGGGCAACTAAGGAATCTCATAACCGGCCAAAAACCGAAGTCGCCGCGAATCGATGTGGCACAATTCAAAGAGCTGACGGGGGTGACCCGCAAATACGCGATTCCTTTGCTCGAGTATCTTGATCGAGAAAGGGTCACCAAGCGCGTCGGCGATACGCGGGAAATCTTGTAACTCCGTTTGCGCGTCCAGTCTGACTTTCAAGGGACGAGGACCGATTCGTTCCCAACCGGCGGCTGAGCTATTTCCTGTGAAGCGCATACTGCGGCGGCATTTGACCCGAGATTCCCGCTCGACTTAGACTCGCCTCACGGCGGGGTACT
>JASHPL010000209.1 GCA_030038125.1 Candidatus Sulfotelmatobacter sp. | reverse complement strand
TCCTCGAAGCGCAGGATGGCATAAAGCCAGAGCACGACGACCAGCACCCGGCCGAGTTCCTGCAAGACCGGCAACTCCAGTTGCAACCCAAAATGTTTTGCGCTCTGCGACGATTCAAAGATGGTCATGGCCAGTCCCACGGCAATCGCCGAGAGGAAGAAGAAGACCGGCAGCAGTGGGCTGTACCAAAACGGATGCAGCTTTTCCGGAACAATCAGATACAACGTTCCCAGTGAGGACTGATGCAAGGTTGAGAGAATCACGCCCAGAATGACCAGCGGGATAAGGATCGCGCGCACCACCTTCAGCGGCTTCTGCAGATTGAATCGCTCCAGCACGATGGGCGAGAACTCGAGCGCGAGCACGGTCGTATAAAGCATCACGCAATACGCGACTTCAAACATGACCGAGTGCGGGTTTCGCATGATCAGCGGATGCCAGATGTTGTAAGGCTTGCCCAGGTCGAACATCAGCGCGAAGCAGACCAGGATGTATCCGAGAAACGCGGTCAGAATGGTCGGCCGGATAATCGAGTGCATGCGCTCGAGGTTGAAAATGTGAACCGTTGCCGTCAGTGTGAACCCCCCAGCCGCCAGCATGACCCCGCACAGCACATCGAAGCTGATCCAAATGCCCCAGGGGAATTGATCGCTCAAATGAGTCGATGCGCCCAAGCCCTGCGTGAAGCGAATCAATGTGGCATAGAGGCCCGCGGCCATCAGGAAGAAGAACACGACCTTCCAGAATGTAAGGCGAAACGGCTGGGGCGTCGTAGAACTCATGGCTTCCTCCTAATCTGCTGCTCGTCGTTTTGGTCTTCACCCTTTGTGTGGGCAGGTTTGCGTCCTTCGGCAAGAGCGACCTCCTCACGCCGATGCGTAATCCACCAGATTCCGCCCAGTGCTATTCCGCCCAAAGGCACAAAGTCAGGAATGCGGGATAGCACGCGGTACGTCAGCATGGGCATCGGATCCTTTGTCAGGTTCGTGTGATAACCGAAGGTCTCGAAGGGAACGGCGGAAAGCAGCAGCACCGACGTCCCGCCGACTTCCTCCAACCCGTAGATGTGATCGACGTATTTGCCGGGATTGTCGTGAATGCGCTGCCGCGCTTCGGCGATAAGATCGTTGCGCTCGCCAAACTTTGTCGCGCCTGTCGGGCAGATTTCCGCGCAGGCGGTCTGCTTGCCGGCAGCAACCCTGTCTGGGCACATGGTGCACTTCTGAACTTTTGGAATCAGCTTGCCCCATTCGTATTTCGGAACGCCGAAGGGGCACGCCACCATGCAGTAGCGGCAGCCCATACACTTCGAGGGATCGTAAGTGACCGGTCCCAGGGACGTTTTCTGCAAAGCCCCGACCGGGCAAACCGAGGCACAGGAGGGTTCCTCGCAGTTCATGCACAGGCGGCGCATGAACTTGTCACCGCGCGTGAGAATGCAGGTCAGCTTATGCGCCGATTGCTGTTCTTCCATGGCGATCGCGTCGTCATAGGGGAGCTTGTTCTGCGTGGCGCAGGCCTGCTCGCATTGCCTGCAACCGATGCAAATGGTGGAGTCATATAATAGGGCTTTGCTCATGAAATGTGCTCTCCGGGCGCACGCGTTCGACCGAACCGAACTCGCCCGGAAATCCTTTCAACCGACGCCTGAGCCGAATGAGCTGAGCCGAACGATCAAGAGAAGAGCGATTACCGCCGTAACCGAGACGGTAATCGGACCAAGTGGCCAGCTGCGTACCTCATCAGACAGAGGCTGTCGCGAAACTCAGCAGCTTCAGACAGCATAGAGTTTCAACAATTGGCGGTTCTTAAGCCGTGACTCACATCACCGTCCGGCGTGATGCCGGTCAATAGGTGTTTTCAGGAAGAGAACGCACTAGCGAATGTTGTATTTCGCGTCAGGAGGCGATGCGGAGTGCATCACTAAAGCAACTCATTGACAGCAGAGAAGTTCGAACAAAATTTTCCAAAGTCGGACTGTCGGCCGATGCCGTCGCTGTTGCAATCCTCAACGACAATGCTGCTGCGTTTTTCTGCAAGTGCGATCGGTGCCTTCTGCTCGATTCAGCTATCTCTATCGCCCTCAAATACATGCGGGCGTTTCTGTGCGGCTTCCCACTAGCGCGAACGTTTGGTTTCGCAATTGCCTTTACGAAAGACGATGAGTAGCCCAGAAGTGAAGGGCACTCCGGGCGAGGTGATTTATGACAGTCATTCTGGTTCTGCTGACGTTTGCAATCTTCTTACTTATTGACTACGCGCGCACGCAGAAGAATCTTGCGAAGCAGCCAGTCGTAAGCACGGTGACCCAGCCAGTTGCGCCCCGCGCCGTTCCAGTTCTGGTTGCCGGCTTCCAGGTTCCCGAGAACGTCCGCTATCACGCCGGACACACCTGGGCGTTGACCGAAAGCCACGACATTGTGCGGGTCGGCATGGACGACTTTGGATCAAAGCTCGTCGGTAAGTTCGAGAGCATCGCACTGCCGCAGCGTGGCAGGTGGGTTCGTCAGGGACAAAAGATCTGGACGATCTTTCGCGATGGCAAATCCGTCGACATGGTCTCACCGATTGAAGGCACGGTCACCGATGTCAACGAAGCCGCAATCAGGAATACGGACCTGACGCGCAAGGACCCCTATGGCGAGGGCTGGCTGCTAAAGGTGCAGGCTCCGGACCTGAAGATCAACTTCCGCAATCTGCTGGGCGGAGAATTGGCGCGGCTGTGGACGGAAGCTTGCGCGATGCGCCTGCAAAAGAGAATGCCAATGGCGATGGCATCGGCGCTGGCGCAGGATGGTGGCGTCGCCGTCGACGATATCACGGCCCACATGCCCGACGAAGATTGGGCCACCGTGACCAAAGAGTTCTTTCTTTCATAAACTTGGCGAGCTAGGCCTCGCTCCATGGCCACCCGAGTCTCTTCGGGTGGCCTATGCAGTTTTGCGCAAAGAAATTCAGCTTGAAATGTTTCGCCACTGCGACACGGAGGCGGAGGCAGGGTACGAGCCAGCAAAAAGCAAAATGGGTCCACTCGAACGAAGCCGCGGCAGTGGCCACGACTTTCATTCCCGCTTGTGAGCGCGTGCGCTCATGCCAAACTCCGTGGCGAAAGAATTGCGGTCTACTCAGAGATCGCGCTCTCAGGCAGCGGACGCGAAAACGATCGCAGAATCCATGTTCCCACCAGGACCGCCGAAGTCAGCATTGCCACGCGGAGATACTGCGCGGCGGGCAGCGCAGCGTCGCCAAAGGTGATTCGCAAAAGACCGAAGGTCGCGCTCGAGGTGCACAGCGCAAAATAGAGCCGTTCCCGCATTCCGCGCGAGATACCCACCAGCCAAGCCAGCACCGAGGTCACGGTCATATAGATCATCATGAGCAGGAAGTCCGAGCTTACTCCCGCGCCGTGAAGAATGCCGGCTTTCGGCGATGTAAAACCGTGCAAGGCAATCCCAAGGAACACGACGGAATGAATCAGCGCGATGATGGCGCGCTTGCGATTGGTCAGGATGGCGAACTCAGTCATAGGCTGACTTCAGTTTCGCCGTATCCATGCGCCAGGCGGTGTGATGGCTCGTACAGAATTTCGTGATTCCCGTCACTGACCTGCCGTCAGGGCTGATCAGCTGGCCAACCCTGCGTATCTCGATTTCGCCAGTTATGGACTGGGAGCGCCCAAAGTGCATTCGTCTGGCATGGACTGTACCGGAGGAGACGCAGGGGTAGCCCAGGCTGCGGATATGCTTGTGGCGATGACGCTTGCTGAGAAACGTTGACCCACCCGCCCGCCCTGACCTACCATCGGCGGCGATATGAAACGCAGAAATGTGATTCTCACTGCCGTCCTACTGCTGACTTCGCTTGTCATTCCCGCCGCCTCGCAATCCCAACCTGCGCCGTCCCATCCCATCGTTCTCCATGCTGCCCACATGCTCGACGTCAAGAACGCGCGCATCATTTCGCCCGCGGAAATTCTGATTGAAGGTGAGCGCATCGCGGAAGTCGGAACTTCGGTCAAACATCCCGCCGACGCGGAAATTATCGACCTGGGCGACCGCACGTTAATGCCCGGCCTGATCGACGCCCATGTCCATCTTTTTCTGCATCCCGGCGCTGAGGACATGCAGACCATTCAGGAATCTGTCCCGCAACGCACCATCACGGCCACGCTGGCTGCGCGCGCCGACCTGATGGCGGGATTTACTGCCGAGCGCGATATGGGTACCGAAGGCGCGGGCTCGGCCGATACGGCGGTTCGCAACGCCATCAATGACAGCCAGATCCCTGGCCCGCGACTGCGCATTAGCGGCAACGCCATCAACATTCTCGGCGGCCACGAAGACGCTATCGGCTATAACCCCGAGCAGCACGTGCTGCCCAACGCGAACTACGCGAACAACGTCGACGAACTGATCTCCGTCATGCGCCAGCAATATAAAGAAGGCTCGGACTTCTTCAAAATTTATGAGACTGGGCCGGATCGTGTGAAAGATGGCAAGTTTTCAACCATCTATCAGTACACAGAGCCGCAACTGGAAGCCGCCGTGAAAGAAGCGGCTCGCCTCGGCACGCGCGTCGGCGTGCACGCCACGGGAGAGCCGGGAACTCTGTTCGCTGCACAGGCTGGCGTGGCCTCCATCGATCACGCCAACCAGCTCGGCGATGAAACCAAGCGGCTGATGAAAGAGAAGCAGATATTCGCCGTCCCGACCTTCACCATCTTCGAATACTTTGCCGACCATGCCCCTACGCCGGCAGCAGCCGCGCGCGAGCATGAGATGCTTGATCTGAAGATTCAGGATTTCAAAAAGCAAGTGGCCGCCGGTGTACCCATGGCAGTCGGCTCCGATGTTGGCCCGTTTCCGCACGGTACGCAAGCCCGGGAACTTGCGCTGATGGTCCAGTATGGAATGTCTCCCGCATCGGTTTTGCAGGCGGATCTCATCAACGGCGCAAAGCTGTTGGCCTGGGATGGCCAGATCGGCGAGCTAGAAGTGGGATATTTCGCCGACATCATCGCGGTCGCGGGCAATCCCCTTGAGGATATCTCCACGGTGGAAAATGTCAGCTTTGTCATCAAAGGCGGAGTGATCTATAAGAAGTGACTCACGAAAATTCCCCTTCAGCGCCTTTCGCGTCCACTCTTGGAGACGAATCGATGCAAACCCGTAAAATCTTTACTGATGGGAAGGTCTTTTCCCCTGTGAACAAGCTTTCATCGCGATAGGTCAGCCAGAGCCATAGACGGCTTGTTGTCCGCACCCAGTTAGTTACCGGAGTGCGCCATCATCAATTCTGCTAAACACCAGATTCTATGGGAGTTACTGGCTCCAGCATTATCGCAAAGCGAGAGCGGCCCGATGGGCGATAGCGGGCTGAGTTGGTATAGTGATTGCACGTGGTTAGATCCTCTGAGAAACTCCGCCACAACTTTGTGCCGCAGGGAAAAACGGAATGAATAACGCGATAAGCAAGCTGGGCAAGACCACTTTTATCGTGGTCGCGTTGGTAGCGCCACTCCTGGCGCAGGATCAGGTGCAGTCGAACCGCGTCCCCGATGCCAAGGGCCCCGAGGTAAGCGTCAGCGCCGGCTACAGTTTCCTGTCGATGGCGGTTCCTGGCGCTTCCCGGACCAACATCAATGGCTTCGATGCGAATGGGACCATGGATTTCATGTCGCGTCTGGGTGCCACGCTCGATTTCAACTATGGGCGCGCTGGCAACATTCTCGGAACCTCGCATTCGGCCTATCTAATCAGTGTTCTCGCCGGTCCAGTGTTCTATCCCTTTGAGCACGGAGGCTCGCGCTTCTTTCTGCGCGGTTTGGGCGGCGTAGGTTTGGTCAACGGGGTGGCACCCGAAAGTCCCGTGGATTTCCGTTACGGATGGGCCACCTCACCGGCCTTTGCGCTTGGTGGCGGAGTTGAGGAGGCGATCGGAGGGCCTTTTGCCCTCCGCTTCAGCGGAGACTACCTGCGCACCAAGTTCTTCAATTTTGCGGGAACGATGGTGCCGCAGAATAATTATCGGGCCACGGTCGGCATCGTCTTTCCTTCGAACAAGTGGAGAACCCAGCCCTCGCATTAATCGTAAGCCAGCGGTGCGACCCAGTTCCTCTCGGGTTTGCATCAACCGCCCAAGGCTTCCGGCCCCGGGAAAGAATTTGTCATTCCGAGGATAACAAGGAATCTTCTTCTGGTTGAGGTTCTCGACCTTCCTCGATGCCGATTTGGTGACCTCGGTCACGGTTTCACCTTCCTCTGAGATGTAATTTCAACCTCGTCTCGGCATTTGGAATTACGGTTATTGGAGGAGATCCTTATGCGAAAAATCATGCTGCTTGCGATTTCAGTAGCCGCACTGGCATCGCTCTCCCAGTTGTACGCTGGCACGCTCGCGGGAGTGGCGCTCTCCGACACAACGCAGGTGGGCAGCACGACGCTGGTGCTCAATGGCATGGGATTGCGCACCAAGTTCATGGTGAAGGTTTACGTCGCGGGGCTTTATTTGCCGCAGAGATCAAAGGACACCGAAGCGATCATCAAGGCCGACGCGCCAAAGAGGATCGTGCCGCATTTTGTGCGCAACGTGACCAAGAGCCAAATCGCCGATGCGTTCTCCGACGATTTCCAAAAGAATTCGCCCGAAGCTGCCAAGACGATGAAGGCTGACGTCGATCGCTTTCTGGCGGCGATTGAACCCGTGAAAGACGGCGGTGAGATAGTGTTCACCTACATTCCGCGGACGGGCACAAGCTTTAGGATCAATGGCGCCGAGAAGGTGATTATTCCGGGCGCAACTTTCCAGGCAATGCTGTTATCGGTCTGGCTGGGACCGTATCCTCCGAATGCAAGCTTGAAAAAAGGGCTGCTGGGCGAGTAGCGGCGCGCCAATTTTATTTCGGAGATGCCTGCGGCTTGCGCCGGCCTCGCCCCCGGCTGTCCCTGAAGGTCAAAATCCCCACCCAACGGATACCGCGTTAGGTGGGGCAGCCGATTCTTGAATCATCGTGACGTTACTGTGGCTGCAAGACTTCGTCGACTACGACCTTGCCGCCACGGTCGGCGCCGATGACTTTGTGCACGGGCGCGTAGCCCGTCATGGTGATATCGATAACGTAGTTGCCGGGATCGAGCGCCACTTCGAGCGGCGTGTTCTTTTCCATGACGTGCTCGTTGATAGCGACCTGAGCGCCTTTGGGCTGCGTGCGGATACTCACAGAGGCTTGTCCCGCCTGCACTTTGCCGCCACCAAACAGCCGCGACATCTTACCCACGGTGTGAATGTCATCGACGTTCCCGAGCGGGCGCAGCGTGGGCGCGAAGTTGAACGTCTGCCCTAGAACGAACTGGGTGTTCATAGTCTCGTCGATATAGCCCATCTTGCGCACTAGCACGACGTGCTGGCCCTTGTTGACGCTGACCTGCGCCGGAGTCTTGGTGCCCGTGTCGCGCCCGTCCACATAGACGCTCGCGCCGGAAGGATTGCTGCTCACGACAAGGGTCGCCATCAACTGCGACAGGTGGACGACGATGGTGGAGCGATTTCCGGACAGTACGGTAACGGTGCGCGTGTCGGACGAGAATCCGGGCTTGCTCACGGTGATGGTATGTTGCCCAGGCTCCACGTTGGTGAGCGCGAAAGGTGTGACGTAGCTGGCGCTCGTCTGCCCATCGAGCTGCACTTGGGCACCTTGCGGCGTGGAATCAAGGGCCAACTGGCCAGGAATAATGGCTGGCGCTACGGGAGCGGTCTTCTTTCTCGCTGTGCGCGACCTTGCGGCACGACCAGATTTCCCCGTAGGAGCTTCGGGCTCGGTACTTTCCTCCGGCTGAGCGCTTTGCGGCGCAACTTCAGTCGGCGCAGGAGCGGCCGGTTGTGCCGTTGCAGGCTGTGGGTTGGAGGGCGGAGCGGACTGCTCGACTACAGGCTGAGGCCGCGCCGCACCCGTATCGTCGTCGCTATTCTGCTGGTGAACGTAGACGGTGACTCCAATCCCGATCGCGAGAATCAGAGCGCCGGCTGCACCCAGGGCGTAGAACATCAGCTTGGGCGGAACGCTCTTAATCTCTTTCATCGCCTTCTCCGCGACCTCGCGCGGCTGCACTTTCGGCTTCTCCTCCTGATGCTTCATCCTGCCTGAGAAGACGGTCGGTGCGGCGGGCGCCGGCTTTTCGGCTTCCTCGACTGCTGTGGGCGGAGGAGGAGGCGGCGCCACATGGACTTCTTTCAGCGGAGGCAGTTCGTCAATTTCGGAAAAACTTCTGCCGCTTCCACCGGCCGGCCCGCCTTCCGCCATCATCGGGTCAACGGCGATCTTTGGAGTATCGGGTTGCGGTTCGAAGGTCTCGACCTGCGGCTCCTCGACCGCGGCAGACATGTAAGCCGATGGCGGTTCCGCGGACGAAATGGTTGCGTCTACGCTCGCGCTGATGAATGAATCCGAGAGATCAATTTCCGCTTGCTCTGAGGTAGAGGAAGCTGCAGCGCTGCTGCTAACGCCCGCCGCCGCAGCTTTGGACTTCGCCGGAGTCGCCGCATTCCATTCCGTTTTGCTCGGAGCAACGGCTGCCGGTTTTGGTCGCGCGATGCGCGGCGTTGCCGGGCTCGCAGCCTTCGGCTGCGCCGGACGCGAAGCGACAGGCGTCGCAGGAGCAGCTGGTTTTGCCGCAGGATTCGCCGCCGAGGTGACGAACTTCGACTGCGCCGCCGCTTTCATTGCATTCGAAGCCATGGTCCCCTTGGCGGGCTCGGCTTTCTTCGGCGCAGCGGCTCTTGATTCCTTGCACTTTTCCAGATCATCGAGCAAGGCCCTGCCGCTGGTGTAACGCTGCGCAGGATCCTTAGCCAGTGCCTTCATGATCAGATCGCTGAGAAGAGGATGCACCTTGGCATTAACGTGCACGGGCGGCACGGGAGTGCTTTCGACCAGGCTTTGCCGCAACGACTCAATATCATCCCGATCAAATGCTTTTCGCTCCGTCACCATCTCGTAGAACATCGCGCCCAGACTGAACAGATTGGAGCGTACATCCATGGGCTGTCCCTGAACCTGCTCTGGCGACATGTAGTGGAGAACCGGCGGAAGCCCCTCGCACACGTGCTGCGCGAAGTTTCCGACGCTGGAAACACCGAAGCTGAGAATCTTGACTGTGCCGTCCCATCCGCACATGATCTTGGCCGGTTCCAGGCTGTAGTGAACGAGGTTGTGCGAAGCGGCGTGATCCAGTCCGCTACACAGCTGCCGGCCGATGTCGAGCAGATCCCAGATAGAAAAGCCTTCCTTGCGCGCCAGCATGGTCGCGATGCTGTTGCCCTGGATGTACTCCATGGCCGCGCAAAATTGGCCCTCGATTTCTCCCGCGCCGAACACCGGCGTGATGTTCGAACTGCTCAGAATTTTGGTCTTCTCCACCTCTTCCAGCAGCGCTTGCTCGAGCGCCTTGGCGGAATCTCCGAAGGCGCTCAGTTGAATAACTTTGAGCGCGACAGTTTGTCCGCTTTCGGGATCATTCGCCTTATAGACCGCGCCGGAAGGCGATTTCGCCAACTCACTCAGAATTTCAAAAGGGCCGATTTTCGTGGACATGTCTGCTGACTCCATTCCATGGTGAACCGTTCGCGCCGCCGCGAACATAGCTCGACTGGCGGAGACCCGGGGGATTAGGCGTGCTTAGGATAGCGCTGTGCTGTTGTATCTTCGAGTTACCAAGGTAAGCAGCGGGCGGGAGCCGGATTTATAATCGCCCGATGATTTCACGCTCCGACGATTACGTCGAATATTGCCGGGAAACAGCAAAGCACGCGCGTGATCTCCACGATCTCGCCCTTCGTGGTCGAGACAAACAAGACGTCACTCGCCTGATCCACCTGCATATCGTGGAAGCGGTCGGGCTGGGCGCTGACGATGATCTTGTCGACATCGGCTGCGGTGACGGTATTCTGCTTCGCATGGCTCAGCAGCTGGGTGTGCGCAGTGCTCTGGGCCTGCTCGCCACGGAGGAGGAGGTCGGCTTGGTGCGTAGGTCCGCGCTGAACGTGCGGCAAGGCCTGGCAGACCACATTCCGTTGCCTGACCAAAGTGCTTCTGTCATAGCCTGCAACGGCGTGCTGCTTATGGTTCCGCGTGAAAAGATACCTGCCAGCCTGCGGGAAATGTTTCGCATTGGCAAGCCCGGGGCGAGGATTTTCATCGGGGAAATCCCATACGCTCAGCCTAAAGACCCAACGCCCAACTTCAGCACTCCGCGCGAGTTGCTCTCCTATCTTTTTCGAGAACACGGATTGAGGTCGTGGTTCGGAATGCTGCGCCGGATGGCCTGGTGGAAAATCTCAGGGAAACCAGCGGTGATTCACTCAGGGACGACCGTCACTTTTTTTGCGACTCCCGGGGAGTTCGAGGCGCTTGCCACCACAGCTGGCTTGCAACTCTTGCGCCACTGGCCGAGTGATTTCCCCAAGAACCGGAACAATTACCTGTTACGAAAACCCGAACAAACCAACTTCCGCGAAAACGCACAGGCTTCTTGACGTCCGACCATCGCGACCCTGGATCAGATGGATCCACAAGCAACGAAATGAGGTCTGTGGCCTTAGCGTAACGCTGGTCACGGTAGTGCTCATAGCATAATGCTCGTCGCGCTGTGGCTGTGCTGCGTAGCGTCCTCTCTAATATCGACAATCAGCTGCGACTTGCTAGATAACCGTGTTCGCATCCCAGGTTTCTTCTAATTTTGCCGTAACCATTGCTGCGCTTCGGCAGTTTTAGATTTAATGCAGGTCAACCCGTGACATTTGTCATCCGCGTCGCATGACGATCTCCACTTGTGAGTGCAGACGAGCCGCAGGAGACTCAAGATGTTGGCAACGAGTGGATATGGCAGCTATCAGAAAAATCGATTCGCTATTGGTTGCTGATCCCGTCCGGGCTCGTCTATCCTGTAGGGGCTTGGACGTGCTCGGCCCCCGCTCCCGGTTACCGCAGCTTCCCGGAGTTCACCGATGACGCTGACCCGATTCGTTACCAAAAACGCATTTCGCAACAAGCGCCGGAGCATTCTGACGGTGTTGAGCATCGGATTCTCTCTGCTGCTGCTGACGTTCATGATGACGCTGTGGCACGCCTTTGCGTTGGAGGACGGCAGCGCCGAATCGGCGCAACGGTTGGTGGTGCGCCATCGCGTATCGCTCACATTCACGCTGCCAATCTATTACCGCGACAAGATTCGTGCGATTCCCGGTGTCGTTGCGGTGGTCCCGAATTCGTGGTTTGGGGGCGTGTACAAGGACCAGAAGCCGGAGAATTTCTTCGCGCGTTTCGGCACGGACCCGGACGAATTCTTCAAGGTCTTCCCCGACGCCAAGATGCCCGAGGATCAGATCAAAGCCTGGCAGCGCGACCGCCAGGGCGCGATCGTGTCAGATTCTCTGGCCCAGAAGTATGGCTGGAAGCTAGGTGATCGCATCGTGATTCAGGGGGACATTTATCCGGTAAATCTGGAGTTGTACATCCGCGGCATTTACCACAGCGATCCTGATTTCAAGTCGCTCTACTTCAATTCGAAATATGTGGAGGAAGCAGTTTCGTGGTTCAAGGGGCAAGCGGGCACATTCGACATTTTGGCGGACAATCCTTCCGACGTGAGCAAGATTGCGAGCACAGTCGATGATATGTTCCGCAATTCGCCGCAGCCGACCAAGACGGAGAGCGAAAAAGCATTCGGGCTCGAATTCGTGGCCATGATGGGCAATGTGAAGGCATTTATCCTGAGTATCTGCGGTGCCGTGTTATTCGCAACCTTGCTGGTCTCGGCGAACACGATCGCCATGTCAATACGCGAGCGCACGCGGGAAGTGGCAGTGCTGAAGACGCTGGGCTTCACGAAGTTGAGGGTACTGGCGCTCTTCGTCGGCGAGGCGGTGGCTCTATCGATCGTAGGAGGCTTGATTGGTGCTTCTTTGGGCCGAGCCATGGTGTTCGGATTTTCGCATGCGCCCCAGATGACGTTTTTCCCGCTAAGGATGACGCCAGCCATCTGGCTCATGGCCTTGGGGGTGTCGGCTCTGGTGGGACTGCTGAGCGCGGCCATACCCTCGTATCACGCTTCGCAGGTCAATATTGTGGATGGACTTCGCCACATCGGCTGAGGGTTAGGACGACGTTATGACTCTGGGAAGTTTCGTCGTGCGCAATACGTTTCGCAACAAGCGGCGCAGCCTGCTGACCATGATCAGCATCAGTTTTTCTCTTTTGTTACTGACCTTGATGATCTGCATCTGGCGCGCGTTTTACGTAGATCAGGTTGCCCCCGAGGCATCGCGGAGACTGATCATCCGCGACAAAGTTTCGTTAGCATTCTTCTTGCCGGCCTATTATCGCGAGAAAATTCGCGCCCTCCCCGGAGTCACCGCCATTGCGCCACTGACCTGGTTCGGCGGCCGCTACATTGACGATCGTCCGGAGCACTTCTTTGCGCAACTCGCTACGGATCCGGACGAATACTTGAAAGTTGCTTCCGACAAGATTGTTCCTCCTGATCAGTTGAAAGCCTGGCAGCAGGACCGCGCTGGCGCGCTGGTTGATGTAACGCTGGCCGACAAGTATCACTGGAAAATCGGCGACAAGATCACGCTGCAAGGGACGATTTTCCCATTCAATCCGGAGTTGACGATTCGGGCGATTTATCATCGCGACCCGCCGCAGAACGCGCTCTATTTCAACACCAAGTATCTGGAAGAGGCCGTGCCCTGGTTCAAGGGGGACGCAGGATGGTACGGAGCGCAGATCGACTCGGCCGACGACGTGGCGAGAGTCGCGAAACAGATCGACGAGATGTTTCGCAATTCCCCGCTGCAAACGAAAACCGAGAGCGAGAGAGCGTTTCAGCTTGGATTTGTGGCGTCGCTGGGGAATGTAAAGGCGTTTATTCTCGGAATCTGCGGCGCGGTGGCGTTTGCCATCATGCTGGTTTCCGCCAATACCATGGCGATGTCAGTGCGCAGCCGCACGCGCGAAGTGGCCGTGTTGAAAACGCTCGGGTTCACGCGCCAGCGTGTGTTGTCGATCTTCGTCAGCGAGGCGGTGGCGCTGGCGCTGTCCGGCGGAGTGCTGGGTATCCTGCTGGCAATCCCGGTGATTGCCGTCTTGACGCATGGTTTCGTCGGTCTGGGCATTCCCCTCAACATGAAGGTCAAGGTCCCGACCGCGGCGATGGCATTATTTGCGTCGGTGTTATTGGGACTGATCAGCGGCTATCTGCCCGCGTATCGTGCGTCGCGAATGAATATTGTGGATGGCTTGCGGCATATTGGGTAGCGAGGCACGGCATGAGTTTTGAAAGAGCGTGGCTTTCAGCCAGCCGTGCCGGACCAGAAAATGAGCTTGAAAGTCTAAATTATGGCGATACCGATCAAATACAACGTTCGCAATCTGAGGCTGCGAAAGGGACTGACGGTGATGACCGCGCTCGGCATCGCGCTCACCGTCACGACCGCGATTTTCCTGATGGCGTTGGTGGCTGGACTGAATCGCGCGTTCGTCTCGAGCGGTAGTCCCCTGAATGTGCTGGTGCTGCGCAAGGGGTCCGAGGCGGAGTTGTCGGGCGGCTTCGACGCCTCGCTGTTTCCCGTGCTGAAAACGCTTCCCGGCATCGCCAAAGACAGCCAGGGCGAACCGATGGCTTCGGGCGAGTGGGTGGTGGTGATCGTGCTTCCGCGCAAAGACGGAACGGGCGAAGTGAATGTCACCGTGCGCGGCATGATGCCCGACGGCCTGGACATGCGGCAGTTGCCCGATCGACCCGGAGGTTCGCCCAAGGTAAAGCTGGTTGCGGGACGGTGGTTTGAAACCGGCCAGCGCGAAGTCGTCGTCAGCAAGTCGATTCGCGAGCGCTTCGCACAAGCCAACATCGGCGACACGATGCAGTTCGGGAAAGGATCGTGGAAAGTAGTGGGTGTATTCGACGCCGGTGGTTCGGCTTATGAATCGGAGATTTGGGGCGACGTCAATCAGATGGCTTCGGACTTCGACCGCCAGGGCGGATACGCATCGGCATACTTGCGGGCAACGGATCCGATTGCGGCCGACGCATTGACGAAACGAGTCAGCGACGATCAGCGGCTCAAGTTGGACGGCATGCTGGAGACCGATTACTACGCCAAGCAAACCAGTTCGGGTACGCCGATCAAAGTGATCGGGTTCGTGGTGGCGATCATCATGGCAATTGGATCGATCTTCGCCGCCATGAACACGATGTATGCGGCTGTGGCCTATCGCGGACGCGAAATCGCCACGCTGCGCGTCATCGGCTTCTCGCGCCCGTCGATTCTGACTTCGTTTGTTCTGGAGTCGCTGATTCTGGCACTGTTAGGAGCATTCGTTGGAATCCTGCTCATGCTGCCGTTCAACGGCATGCAGACCGGCACATCGAATGCGGTGACATTCAGCGAAGTTGTCTTCGCACTGTGCATCACGCCGCAGGTGGCGATCAACGCCATCGTGTTCGCGTTGGTCATGGGTTTCATCGGAGGCTTGGCGCCCGCGTGGCACGCGTCGCGGCAGAACATTTTGAACGCGCTGCGGGGTTGATCCGTAAACATGGTTATGGGCATTGATACCAAACACGACGATTTGCAGAGCCTGCGTATTGACCGCTCGCTGCGAGGCGACAGCGGCGGAGACGCACCTGCCTGGGCGCGCCGCTACATTCTCGGCGGCATCGCGCTGGTAGTGGTTCTCGGCCTGTCGGCGCTAGCCTATCGCGTCTTGTCGTCCGATATACCCGTGGTCGAAGTGGTTCGTGCGTCCGCGGAAACCGGCGTGAACGATGCCGCTTCGATCGTGCTCTCGGCGACCGGGTATATCGTTGCCCATCACACCATCAACGTGAATTCCAAAGTCACGGGCCGCGTGTCCTGGATCGGCGTGGAAAAAGGCGACAAGGTGAAAGAAGGGCAGGTGCTGGTTCGCCTCGAAGACGAGGAATTTCGCGCCTCGTACGAGCAGGCGAAGGGCGCAGTCGACAACGCGCGCGCTTATCTCGAAGAACTGCAGCATGGATCCCGTCCGGAAGAGATTCTGGAAGCACAGCATAATCTCGACGAAGCCCGGGCCACGCTCGCCAATGACAAGATCACGCTTGACCGGACCAAAGAGCTCGCCGCTGGCGGCGTAGATTCGAAGCAGCAGCTTG